>JAFSXU010000065.1 GCA_017443895.1 Clostridia bacterium | reverse complement strand
CTCCGCCATTTTGTCAATACCTTTCCGATATAATATTTGCATTTTATCATAATATTTTTGTATTGTCAATATTTTGCAGGATAAATTTGATTAAATGAATGATAAATAATGAATAATGAATAATGAATAATTATGGTGGAAAAATCTTCGATTTTTCTTTGATAATATGGCGGTTGGGGGTGAATTTTGGTTTAGCGTACCAATTAAAAAATCGTAAATTGGTATGAGGTGTAGGGACAGGTCTCTGTGCCTGTCCGCATCCCCGACAACGCATATTGGGAACGGGAGGGCATGGAAACCCTCCCCTACAAATTTCGATACCCATTTACACCGCAAAACCAAAATTATATATGGAATATATCCAAATAAAATTCACACAAAAAGGCTGTCTGCATTTTTTAATGCGACAGCCTTTGTTTATTTTCACGCTTTGCTCTCTTCAAGCTTCTTAACCAAATTCTGGATTTTTGTAACAGGGTTAAGAAGGTCTGAGATTGTTTCATCATGGTTTAGGGTATCAATAAGCAATGAGAGATACTTTGACATATCAACCTCATAATGCCATTCTCTATCCTTTAAGCCAGGGTTTCTGTAGATAAGGTTGGTTGTGAAAATCTTATTGATAATACCCTCCTCATATGCCTTATCAAAAACCTCAAGTCCGTTTACAAACAGACCGAATGACGAGAACACGAAAATTCTCTTTGCGCCATGCTTTTTAAGGCTTGTGGCAACATCAATCATTGATTCGCCCGAGGCTATCATATCATCAACAATAATTACATCCTTACCGTTTACATCCCTGCCCAGATACTCATGAGCAACGATTGGGTTTTTGCCGTTTACTATCTTTGAATAGTCACGGCGCTTATAGAACATACCAAGGTCAAGCTGGAGCACTGATGAATAGTACATACATCTTTGCATACCACCCTCATCGGGAGATATAACAATAGTATCAAACTTATTAAGTGAGATATCAGGTACAGCACGGGTTATAGCCTTAATCATCTGATATGTCGGCTGAACATTGTCAAAGCCTGCCAAAGGAATAGCGTTTGAAACACGCGGATCGTGCGCATCAAATGTGATGATATTTGAAACGCCCATATTTACAAGCTCCTGAAGCATCAGAGCAGAATCAAGAGATTCTCTGCCTGTTCTTCTGTGCTGTCTGCCCTCATAGAGCATGGGCATAACAACGGTTACTCGTCTTGCCTTACCGCCCATTGCCGCAATAATTCTCTTTAAATCCTGGTAATGGTCGTCAGGACTCATTCTGATTTCCGTACCGTACATCTTATATGTAACGCCATAGTTAAAGACATCACAAATAATATATACATCATGACCTCTTACGGACTCGTCAATTACGCACTTTGCCTCGCCCGTACCAAATCTTGGGCAATTTACATGAATGATATATGACTCAATATCCTCATATGTTCTAAACCGCCTTAGATATCCGTCAATTCTTGAAGTAATTTCCTCGCAGCCTTTCATACTGATAATACTAAGCTTGCCGTAGATTGGTGTGTCATCGGTTATGAAATTGTTCATCATAATTTTGCTCCTTAAATTTAGACCTGTTATTTACTTTTTTTGATTGTTTTCAAACAATTTTGGCTGTTTTCAAACTTTTCCACCTAAAATATAACATATATCATCATTATTTGCAAGTAGCATATTTAATTATTTTATAGTCATTTTAGACAAAATTTTGTAAAATTTGACCTTTTTTAACCTGTCAATCCCTCAAGCATTTGCACGGTTGTTTTATTGAAAACGGGATGCAAAAGGTTTGGCGCAAGCTCTTTGAGGGGCCTTAGCACAAACTCACGCTTTTGCATTTCAGGGTGCGGAATAATAAGCTCCTCTGTTTTCATTATAAGATTATCATAATAGATAATGTCTAAATCTATGGTGCGTGGCCCCCAATGTATTTCCCGTGTTCTGTCGTCGGCATTTTCGATTTCATGAAGCGCATTAAGAAGCTCCATAGGCTCATACACCGTTTCAAGCTCGACACAGCCGTTTAGAAAATCGTTCTGATTGGTGTAGCCGTACGGCTTTGTTACGATGAATTCGGATTTTTTGATATTGCGAATAAGCTGATCCGCCCTTAGTGCCTCCACTGCCTTTAACAAATGATACCTCGTATCGCCCAAGTTTGAGCCGATTGACAAATACACCTTATGCCAGGTGCGTAAAATTTCTACGCTCGTATAGCTTAAATTCATTTTAATGGGCGCCCACGGCTTTTTTATTTCTACTGTTATATTTTCTATCCCCGAAAATGCTTTTACAAGCTCCAAAGACAAGCCTGCCGCCGCCGTTTCAATAAGCTTGAAGGTGTTTTTTTGCATATACTCCTCGATAAATGCGCATACATTGGCATAGTTTACGGTTTTTGAAATATCGTCGCCGACAAATGTGTGTATATCCATTGAAACGCTCACGCAAAATTTCTGACCTAAAATATTTTCCTCGCTTAATACTCCGTGATTTGCAAAAATTTCAAGCTCCTTTATATTTATCCTCATCATTTGCCTAAAATCCTTTCTGTCATTTGTATAACATCCATATTTTCCGCCACATTGTGCACCCTTACAAACGCACAGCCCGACATTACGGCATACGCCGTTGTCGCAAGAGTTCCGTAAAGCCTTTTATCAACCTCTTTGTTCAGTGTAAGACCTATAACGGACTTATTTGACGCTCCCAAAAGTAGGGGACAGCCTAATTTTTTAAGCTTTCCGATATCCTTTATAACTTCAAGGTTTTGTTCATAGCTTTTTGCAAAGCCCACACCCGGGTCAATTATGATATTTTTTACCCCTGCCGTATTTGAAATTTCTATACTCTCTTGTAAATCGGATATAACATCGTTTATAAAATCGGTGTAGTCGGTATTTTCCCTGTTATGCATAAGGCACGCGCTCATATTGTATTTTGCCGCAACGCTTGCCATAGCCTTATCGTATTTAAAGCCCCAAATATCGTTTGCCATATCCGCGCCTGCTTTTGCGGCCTCAATTAAAACCCCGCTTTTGTAGGTGTCTATGGATATTGGGACATCAAAGCTTTGTTTTAGCCTTTCGATAACGGGTACAACCCTTGATATTTCCTCATCGTCGCTTATTTTTATATATCCCGGTCTTGTTGACTCGCCCCCGACATCAATTATTTCTGCGCCCTCGCCTATCATCTGCTCGGCACGGAACAGCGCCTTGTCAATATCCAGATATTTACCGCCGTCTGAAAAGGAGTTGTCTGTAATATTTAATATACCCATTATATGGGTTTTATTATCGTCAAATACGGATTTCCCTATCTGTATCACACCAAAACCTCCATATTCATTTCATCAGCCCTCCATTTACAGGTTGAAATTGCCTTACAGTTTAAGCACATTCTCGATTTTGTATCGGCATATGAAAGCATCTCGCCCAAAGGCGACCTTTCACCCTTTGACCTATGCTCGGAGATTGCGCATAAAATCATATCCTGCTCTTCTCTGTCAAAATCGGCTAAAAACTCCTTTGATATCTCCACAGACGCAACCTCATGCGGTGTGGAGTTTTTATACTGCTCAATTCTGCCTATATCGTGCAAAAATGCGGTTGTGTAGATAATCTCCTTCGGTATCGGGATATTTTTTTCAAGAGCGGTTATATACATTATCCTTGCAACATCGCAGGAATGTTCAAAATTATGCAGGCAATAAATCCTGTCCTGCTCGGCAAGACTCAGACCTTCAAGTATTTTTTTGTATTTATCGCTTTTTATGATTTTATTAAATCTGTCCATTATGTGATCCTTTCCCTGCAATTTCTACCTCGTTCCGTACCCTGCCAAGATACGAAAGTGAGCCAAATGCAACAGTTATCCTGTCTTTATCTTTGAGACACTCAGAAACTGCCGTTTCTATATCCGTCGGAACAACATTTTTATTATATTTTGAGATTTCCCTTGCAAGAAAGGTATTTTGCATTGCACGCTTGTTGTTTGGCGTTACGGTAAAAATCCTGTCCGCCAAGGGCGTGATTATTTCCATCATTTTATCGTGTTCCTTATCGGAAAGTACGCCGATTATAAAATTAAAATGCTTATTTTCAAGACCGAGAATTGATTTTTTTAGCTTCTCTACAGCGTCAATATTATGCGCGCCGTCAATTATAAATGTTGGGCTATCACAGATACGCTCAAATCTGCCGTGCCAAACGGCATTATTCAATCCTGCACGGATAGCTGTTTCGGATATTTTAAGCTCCTCGCATACGGTCAGGGCAAGGATTGCATTTTCCGGCTGATACGCACCGTTTAAGGATATTTTTATATCGTGCATACCGTCATAGTCAAAGATATTGCCACGCACATTTTGAGGCAAGTCGCAAAATGTCAGGCTTGCGCCCAAATCCCTACAGGTATCGGCTATTACCTTTTGCGCACCGTATTCTTGAACGGCGGATACCACTCTACCGCCCTTTTTTATAATGCCTGCCTTTTCGTATGCGATTTTTTCTATACTATCACCCAAAAACTGCATATGGTCCATGCTTATTGAGGTAATAACCGAAATTTCGCTTTTTTCTATTACATTAACCGCATCGTATCTGCCGCCTAAGCCTGTTTCCATTATTGCATAGTCGCATTTCTTATCATAGCAGTACAGAAACGCAAGCATTGTTTCAATTTCAAAGGGCGTGGGGTGAGGATAGCCCTTTGATACGAAAAAGTCGCACGCCTTTTTGATTTTGGTTATATAACCTGCATATTCTGCCTCGGTTATATTTTGTCCGTTGTATGTCCATATTTCACGGTAGTCAAAGACCGCAGGCGAGGTATACCGACACACAGTTTTACCCTCGCACCGTAGGATTGACTCAATAAATGCCCCTGTTGAGCCTTTTCCGTTGGTGCCTGCAATGTGGATTATCCTTATGTCGTTTTGCGGATTGTTAAAGTAGTCACATAAGCGCTCCATGTTTTCCAGTCCCAAAACGCTCCCGTATTTTTGTGTGTCGTTTATATATGCTAATGCTTCATTATAATTCATATGCTATTCCTTAAACCAAAAAAGAACTGATTGATTTTATGCACCCCTGCACTAAAAGCAATAGTTCCTGATACTGTCAGCGGGATGCGAAGAGGGTACCGCAAGCGGTTGTAACCGCTTTTCGTCGGATTGGCAACTCCCCGTCCAATCCGCACTTTACGCACGCTCTCCTACTCTGTAGATTTATTTTCGTATACATTATATACCAAGAATATACATTTTGCAATATTTAATACGGATTTGCGGAAATAAATTTTGGTTTAGCGTACCAATGCGAAATCGTAAATTGGTATGGGTTGTAGGGACAGGTCTCTGTGCCTGTCCGCATCCCCGATAATGCATACTGGGAACGGGAGGGCATGGAAACCCTCCCCTACAAATTGTGATACCCATTCACCCATATAAACCAAAATTTACCCCAAAACGACACATCATCGAAGAAAAATCGGAGATTTTTCGACCGTAATTATTCATTATTCATTATTCATTAAAAAAACGGCTACAGCTCAAATTGAGCTATAGCCATTTTATATTGTTTAAATGAGTAAAACTAATTATGTCTTATTTAATGATATTATAGATGATCTGACAAGCCTGCGCTCTTGTTGATGTTGATAACGGAGCAAAGTTACCGTTTTCAACACCGTTTACAACTCCTGCTTTCTGGAGAGTACTAATAGCAGTCTTTGCATAAGCTGCGATTGTTGCCTCGTCACCGAATACCTGTGCTTCTCTCTTCTCTGTAAATGTTCTGCCTGAAGCTTCTGCCGCTCTTAATACCATTACAGCCATATCCTGTCTTGTAACATTGGTATTTGGCTCGAATGATCCGTCATCAAAGCCCTTGATTACGCCCGATGCAAATGCCGCCTCAACATACTCAGATGCCCAGTGGTTTGTCTTAACATCATAGAAGGTTGCGCCGTTTACAGATACACTTGGAAGATGGAATGCATTAACCAAAATCTTTGCAAACTCTGCTCTTGTAACATTATCGTTTGGATAGAACAATGTATCTGTCTTACCTGAAACAACCTTGTTTACATAGAGGTTATTTATAGCTGCCTTTGCCCAGTCAACACTGTCAAGGTCGGTAAAGCCTGACGGGTTAGCATTTGGTGTATATGAGCCGGTGTCGCTTGCAGGAACTGATGCAACTGTACCTGATGCAAGAGTACCGCTGCCACCGCCACCGCCGGAGCTTCCGCCGCCGCCGGAGCTTGTGCTGCCGGCCTTTGCAGGAACCGAAACGGTCTTTGTATACGCTTCATTATTCTTATACTGAGCGTCACCCTCGCCGTATGATACAACGGCTGTAAGCTTAGCTGTTGCGTTCTGTGTACCCTGAGTTACAACGCCTGCACCGCCTGCAGATACTGCAATTCTTGATGAGTTACCCGAAATCCATGCAATCTTTGAGCCGAATACACCCTCAGTCTTTACCTCAAAGCCTGATGTGAGTGATGCAGGAAGCTCTGCCCATGTGGTTGATGTGCCAACCCTTGCATAGAAGTTCTCTGTGTTCTTAGCGTCAAGTGCTACGGCAGGCTCGGATACGAAGTTCTTAACACCTTGTGCAAGCTCTGCCTTTACTGCGTCGCTTGCAGTATCGGCTGTTGTTTCGTTTGCCGCATAAACTGCCGTCTCTACCTTTGCCTGTACCTCGGCAGGGTTAAACTTAACCTTAACCGCAAATTCATTGCTATCGGTATTTTCCGTGTTCTCGATTTCCTTTGTATAAAGAGTTGTGCCGTTCTTTATATATGAAACGGTCTTCTTTATTGTTGCGTCTTCCTCAGCATCGGGAGTTGAAACGCTTATCTTACCGTCTTCATCAATTGCACCTGTGAACTTGTATGCAACGGTGAGCTTGTAATTCTTATATGTAACGGTTGATTCGGGAACATAAATATCGCTAAATACCTCTGCACCGTCTTTAAGAGTGGTCTTAAAGTAGTTGCCGTTTACATCCTTTGCATAGGTGAAGGTGTTTACGGTATTTGCATATGAGTCTACAGCCTCGATAATCTTGCTCTTGAGGTTTGATAAATCAAGAGTGAATACCTTTGTCTTTGTAGCATCACCGTAATTTACGGTAGCTGTTAAGTCAATGTTCTTGTCAAGTGTGCTTACAGGATAAACTGTAATCTTTGAGCCGTCCACCTTGACATAATCGGCATCGGCGCTGTCTACTGACCATGTAACCGTTGCGCCCTCTACCGTTGACGGAGCGGTAAAGTCATCAAGTACAAGGCATGTATCGCCTAAGCCTGCCAATACCTTCTCATTATCAACTATTGTAAGCGCTGATACTGCACTGTCAACAAAGCTCTCATTTGATGCTGATGTTACGCTGAATTTTGACTTAGTCTCTATATCAGCCTTTGCAGTAACCTCGATATTTGCTGTTACAACATCGTTTGTAAGGGCATGAACGAAAATCTTGCCGTCCTCTGCCTTAACCTCAACATTGGTGTTATCAGATGTGGCTTCGATACTGCCTGTTAGCATATCCTTATCATATGTGGCAACCTCTACCCAGTTATCATCGCCTGTTGCGTTTAGCTTGTCGGGAACATTCGGAGTAATCTTTACTGCCTTTAAGTCCATAACCTTAAGGTTATCAATTGCAAAGTTTACCTGATTGCTTCCGTTTACGCCCGATATTGTCTTTAACAAGCCGAAGGTTACAGCCTTTGACTGTGCGATATTGCCTGTTGCTCTGTCGTATACGACCATGGTTGCACTTGTACCGTCTGAGATAATCTCGGCGGTGTACCATGTGTCTGCCTTATATGTATCGCCTACTGCAAGACTAATCTTGTTGTTTGCAGTATCGGATATATCAATCTGATCTGTTGTTATTCTGAAATCAAATGCTGCGTAAACTCTGTTTGCAACCGCTGTACCTGAGCAATTTACAAGTGAAAGGTACGGCTGTCTTGCGTTCTTTGTTTCATCGTTATACTTTGACGCTGTAGCAACAACGAACTGGTCGGAGCCGTTCTTGCTTACCTTGATTGCAATTTCATCACCTGAGTTCGGTCTTGTACCGCACTTGAACATAATATTGTTTATTGTGTTCTCGCCGTTTGAAAGGCCTACAAGTGTACCTGAAAATTCAGTTCCGTTAAAGTCCTCGTCGTAGTACTTTACATACTTATGGTCTGCAAGAGAAACATCAAATGACTTCTCATAAGTCTTACCTGCATATGTAACGGTTGCGGTTACTGTGCCTGTGCTTGAATTTGCCTGCACTGTCGCACTGCCGCTTCCGTCAAAGCTGATTGCGTCTGTTGTGGATTTCCATGAAATTGTTGCATTGTTCAATGCATAATCATATGTTCCTGTTACCGGAACGGTAAAATCACTTGTTACATCGTATACAGCGCCGTTCTTTACAACGCTTGAACCGTTTTCAATGTCAATATCCGCTGCGATAAGCTCAGGATACTTTGATGTAGGTATAGCCTTTACGGTAAATGATGCGGTTGTGTTTCCGTCATTACCTGTTGCGGTTATATCCACCTTTACATTTGTAATATCTGCCGGCTCTGTGTTTACCTTTAACTCAACAACGCCGTCTTTCTTGGTTGTTGTAAAGTTAGAATTTGAAACTGTTACGCTGATGTCATTATAATTCTTTATTGTTGCAAGCTTAACTGTGTTATTAACCTTTGCCTCAATACCCTCTACTGTTTCCTTGGTAATTGTAGGAACATCAGGGTTTTCAGGTGCGATATTGAGAGTAAAGGTTCTCTCCTCGCTTTCCTGTCCGTTATATGAAATCTTTGCCTTTAATGTAGCTCCGTCAATCTTGCTTGATCTGTTGACCTTAAACAATACAGTATTAGCATCGTTAGGGTTGCTTGTAGGAATAATCGCTGAAGTTGACGGTGTCCATGTAACGGTTGCGTCACCGTCTTTCTGAGTGGCGGTAAAATCGCCCGTGATGTTAAATTCATCAGTCTTACCCGAAACCGCTGTCACATTGTTTGCTGCAACACCTGTTAATTTAAGGTTTTTAAGTAAATCACTAAGGTATGCAGATAACGGTGATGCGGTTACGGCGATAGTCTTATCAACCGATCCGTCAGCGCTTGTAGCTGTAATCTTAACATTTGCGCTGTAGCTTGATGTTGCGGTTGTATTCTTTGCCTTTACCTTAACCGAATATGCATCGTCTGCTTTTTCTACAGAATATTCAAAATCGCTTGCATTAGCGCCTGTAATCTCAACTGTAGGAGTAGCATTTGCCTTTGTTACAGATGCAATCTCTACTGTATTGCCCGCAACAACGCTTGTTGCAGACTGTGTGATTATAGGTAAATCCTTCTCTGCAATAGAGAGTGAATACAAGTCAAATGCATCAATATTTCTCCATACATCAAATCTTAATCTGCTAAGACTGTCTACTGTTATACTCTTGGCTTGAGCTAATGAGTAAAGCGGTGTCGCTTGACCTTCTTTTGTAACAGTACATGATGTAAGCTTTTTATTTGTTATATCAATATTTGCCGATACTGTAAGCTTGCCTGTTCTGTTGCTTGTGCCGTTTACTGTGAATTCCTCTCCGTTAATGATTGCTGTTTGAGCATACTGCGGAACTTTTAAAACCAGTGCACCGTTAGCATTTGTGCTTGAGCTGTTTCCGATAGTAAAGCTTCTTACCCCGGCCGAATCCGAACCTGCCGCCAAAACATCAATTGTATATGTAATATTTACAACGCCTGATGAGAATGCACTGCCTAAATCATATGTGATAAATCTCTGTGCACCGTCTCTGGTGCTCGCTAACTTTAAAAACCCTTCGTCTACCGTAGCAGTCATGTTGCCATTTATTGCTCCGGTACCGGCTCTGCCCGTCCAGCCTTCGTTTGATGTGCAATCCAGCGAAAAATCATCGGTAGCCATAGCCGGAACAACTGCAAGGCTCATAACCATAGCGACAGCACAGAAAGCTGAAACAAGCTTTTTAAAACCTTTTAGCATGTTTTGTTTTCCTCCCTTTCAATATAATGTATGTCCTGCGATACCAAAACATAACATTATTCTCTCTTATAATCCTCTTTTAAGAGGGGATATACCCCTCTTAAACAGGATTTTAGATATTATTAGTCGTTAAATCTGTATACGAATACCTCACGCTGTGCGTCGTTCTTGAAGTTTCTGAAGAACATAGCGTCACCTGTAGGCATTGCTCCGTCCATATTAAACTCTATAAGCTCTGATGGCTCGATTACCTGTGAATCTACATCAGCACTTACAAAGTTACCGTTCTCGTCTGTTGTTACATTGATAAGAACAATTGATGTTGAGCCTGCCAAAGACCAAGCCTTTGCCTCTTCACCGTCTGCTCTGTTCAATGAGAAGTAAACGCTGTCGCTTACATCAATATTTGCAACTGTACCGATACCGATACCGTCACGGGTATCTGAGAATGCGGCGTAGCCTGTGTACTGACCGTTTGTTTCACCTGATACAATTGTCTTTGTAAGAGCTTCTACATCAACCATCTTAATAAGTACGCTTGCGCTTGTACCGCCCTTGATACCTACTACATCGCCTTCTCTTAATGCTGTTGACAATGCTGTTCCGTCCAAACCTGTCCAGATGCTGTCAACACTGTACTCTCTGCCTGATACAAAGCCTGCAGGCTTAATCTTTGCAAGAAGAGTATTCTTGCTTGTTGTATATGTTGCCTCTGAGCCTGAACGGTTTGCAGTGAAGTTATAAATTGTCTCCTGCTCTGCGCTGTCCCAGCCAACAGATGTCTCTGTTACAACTGCACATGGGTTATCGTCTGCCGTACCGTAGTCGGAGATGCTTGCAGCTTCATTTGATGAGCCTGCGAGTGCAAATACAACATTTGCATATCTGTCATCCTCAAATTCACCGATAAAGAAGTCTCTCTGTACACCGTTTGAGTTGAGGAATGATGATACTGTAGATGTGCCGACACTATAGTTAGACTCTGCCTTCATATCCTCTGTGTCTGACGGTGCCCACATAACAAGAGCGTCGTTCTCGATAGTCTTACCGCTGATTGTGCCTGCGGATGTTCCTACACCTCTTAAATTAGAGGTCATCATACGCATTGCCTCGGTATCCTTAACCTTTGTATAGTCAACTGCCATATAGAGCTGAATTAACTCACCCTTTGAGTTTACCTTATACTTACAAGCTCTTATCTGGAACTTGCCCGATGTAAGGTAGGTGTTGTTCTGGTGCATTGCCACGATATTGGTTATAGCGCCTGTGCTTGTTGATGATGATGCATCAGGTGCCCAGAATGAACACTTTGTTGATACAGGATATGCAACTGCCTTGCCGTCCTGAGTATAAATCTTTGCTGTTGTTTCCGAACCGTCGCTGTTTGTATAAGCTGTCATTAACCAACCGTACTGCTCGTTTGAATCGAGTGTTCCTGCTGTTGATGACTCAATTCTGCCTATTCTGCCAAGCTTGTCAAGATAGAAGGTTGCGCTTGTTCCGCTCTTTGCATCCGAATATGCATTTCCGTCTATCTCGTACTGCTCGCCGTTAATCTTACCGTAATATTTACCGTTTCTTGTTGTAAGAGTTGAAATTGCACCTGTTATTGACTCGCCTGTAGCGTCAAACTCCAATATCTCGTTTGAAAGGCTTCTTCTTAACGATACTACATCGTCCTTTTTAAGGTTTCTTGCCTTTGCCTCTGAACCGCCCTTTGTAACGGTTATTGTAAGGTCATATTCTGTCTCGTCAACATTTATGTCCGTTGTCTGCTTCTTGTCATTTACAATCGGTGTACCGCCCTTAATGTAGCCTGTTACCTTCTTGTTTGTTGTAGCAGTGATAAGCATTGTTTCATACTCGTCAACGAAAACTGTCTCGTACTTACCGTCGCCGTCACCGTCAAGAAGACGCAATGTACCGTTATCCGGCTTTAAGAACTCGTCAAATGTCTTCTGTGAGCTATCATCTGAAAGATCTGTTCCGTCAGGAATTAAACCGTATGCATTAACACGCGCAAATCTTCTTCTGTCAGCATCTCTTGCAGCTATGTACTCCGATACTGAGCCTACAATCTCACCGTTATAGATAACTGTCGGGTTTATTGTCTTTTTCTCAGCGCCGTAGCCCGATTCCATCTTGATAGAACCGCTTGTAATGGTTGTACCGCCGTTTGTATCAAAGCCTGAAATCTCTTTTATATGCTCAACATCAACTGAAACTGTCTCTGTCTTTGTTGATGCGCCCGAAACCGCAATAACCGTAGGATCGATAGAATCGCTCTCTCTGTAGAAATATGTTACCTGATATCCTACATACGGATCAACCTCAGTGTTTGGAAGCTCTGTTTCATACTTAACATCGTCAATGATAATCTGACCCTTTGGAACATCCTTGTAGTCTGAGCTTACCGTTACATTTGATGTTGCCTGCAATGTACCCTTCTTGTCAATAACATTGAACTTTGCCTTTGCAAGAGTTCTTGTTGCGTTATACTGAGGGTTGCCGTTCTTGTCGGTTGTTGTAATCTCGTTATAGTCTGTGATAAGAGCATTGTAAACCATCTTGATTACAAGGCCACGCTCTGCAGGAACTCCTGCTGCCGATACTGCATGGTCTGTAAGCTTTAGAGATGTTGCCTGCTGCTGATAACCCTCAGGATATCCGCCGAGCATCTTTGCGTTTACATCATAGCCCAGAGCGCAAACTATCATCTTTTCAACCTGCTCGTACAATACATCGTCATCAGGTCTGAAAGAGCCGTCTGTGTAGCCGTTTAAAATACCTAATTTTACCGCACTTGCAACAGTATCTGCTGCCCAGTGGTCTGTCTTTAAGTCATTAAACATCTTGCCGTCATATTTCTCTGACGCAACTACATTTAATGTTCTTAATACAATTGCAGACATTTCTGCACGGGTAATGGTTGACTCCGGATTTACCGAGCCGTCATCATAACCCTTGATAATTCCTAATGCAGAGCATAATGCCAATGCCTTCTGATAGTAATTATCAGTTTCGTAGCTGCTTTGCTCTGTGGCTAAAGCTGCAGCTGTTTCGGTTGTCTCCTCATCAGCCATTGCAGTTATACCGAATGATGTAACTGCCATAGCTAAACTAAGTGCCATACTGAGGAGCTTTTTCATTGTTTTACTCATGTGAATACCTCCATTGTTTTTATATAATAAATCCGTTCTCTCCCCCGGATATATTAACTTATTTGTTTTTGTTTTTTTAATACTTCTTTGTATTCTACAGGCGAGAAGCCTGTGTACTTCTTAAATACCTGCGAAAAGTACTGCGAATTTGTGCCGTAACCGGTTTTTTGGGCAATCTCGTAAATTTTCTGACCTTGTCCCTCCCGTATTATCTGCTTTGCAAGCTCCATTCGCTTTTCCATTACATATACAGAAAAATTCTTGCCAAGCTCCTTTTTAAAGAGCTTTCCGAGATAGTCGCCGTTTGTATATAGTATTGTACTTGCTATCCACCTTAGCGACAGCTCGTCATTTGATAAATTCTGGTCGACTATCCTTAATGCCTTGGTTATTAAGGTGCTGTATGCGAGCCTGTCGGCAGATACATTTTCAAGCGTTATCTCCTTCGCTTTTTCGGTTATAAACTGCTCAATTTCAGAGAGAGTTTTACCCTCCTGGATAGAGAATATCCCCTTCATCGCTTCCTCCATCCTGTCAACACCGCAACAGCGTATTATGCAGACATAAAGCTCTAAGCAATATGTTTTTGCAACGCTCGGAATGGGAGATGCCTCTCTTAAATCCTTGAAAAATGTGGTAAGAAGGCGCATTGCCTCTTCTTCATCACCGCTCCCGACCGCTTTTTCAATCATGCCGTACTGCGGTGATAACAGCTCCCGCTTTGTGCTTATATTTATCTCGCCCTCATATAAGGTCATTTTATCCGAATAGAACGAATAGCCAAGCCCCTTTACAAGGTTCTGATGCACCGTACGCATCCTATGGAGCGGTGCGGTTTTGCTGTATACTATTTTTATACTGTTTTTATAGTACACACCGATATAGCTGCGGAATTTGTCAATAGATGACAAAAACTCTGCCCTGTCGGTTATATCGGTAACAAATACTATATGCCTGTTTATTATCGTATACGCAATTATGTAGCCGGACGCAACCTGCTCGACCATTCCCTTTATAAAATACAAATCGTCCTTGGGTACATCCGAAACAACCTTTATAATTACCATTCTTGACTTTATGTTTTTATTGAAGCCAAAGGTTTTACAGTATATGTCAAGTATTTCGTCATAATCCGAGGCGCCCGTTATGTATTCCTTAAAAAGCTGCTCTCTGATTATTGGCTTTACAACATCGGCTCTTTCAAGCACAAGCCTGCTGAAATTCTCAGTTTCAACCAAATTGCCAACGGTTCTTTTTTCCCGTTCCATATAGCCTCCTTAGTTTAATATAACTGTGCTTATTGTACAATTTATAATGCCAAACACTCATTTATATTATATAATATTCCATAATCAATTGCAAGACAAAATTAAGTCGCAATTGTGCCAATATTTGTACTTATACGCAATATATAGTATGGCCCTAAAAAAAATCAAAAAAAATTTGGACTTGTGCCTGTGCCTAAAGACGCAAAAAGGCAAAATTCCCTTTGAAAAAGATTGCTCCTGCTATATCACAGGAGCAATTTTTATATGTCTTTATTCTGTTTTTTATTTTTTATCAGTTTAATACCGAGTATGGGTTTGTTGCGTCGGTACTCTTTGCAATTGTTACATGAGTTAAGTCGTAGTTATACATACTTCCTCTTACATAACCAAAGCACCAAATCTTAACCGATTTACAATCCTCCTGCTGATATGCGGCGCCGTCATAGCTGCCGATAACCTTGCCTGTAGCAACATCCGTTACCGAGAAATAGCTCTCCTGGAGCTTATTGTTAATGTTAATCTTTACCGTATACCACTTGTCAGCTGTGATATTTGCAAGAGTAACATCCTTGCCACCGTCCTTGATGGTAATTGATGACGGTGTCATTCTTACTGAGTTTGCAAGGTAGTTTGTATTTGATGTAGGGTCTGAGAATGAGCCTAACATAAGCTGTACAACACCCTCGTGCATTCTTACATCAAACTGGCAGTATCCGTAGGTCTGCTGGAAGTTTGAGGTTGTATCTCTCTGGTAAACATACATTGAACCTGCGCCGTCTCCCGGAGTTTTATCCGAGTTTGAATAGAAGTTGCAGTAATCAACATCTCTCTCGTCATCGTGCATATATGTCTCATAATGCTTTGATGCAGAGCCCTTTGAAAGCCACGGAGAACCGTCCATGATAATATTTAATCCGTAATATCCGAGATTTTTGTTACCGCCTATAGCACAATCGGTAAAGCAAGAATCCGTGATATATGTAGCACTTGCCTCAGCGTTTGCAATAATCGGCATTGCAATAGCCTGAGCGCCAAGCACCGCACATGATAAAAGTGCAACTATTTTTTTCTTCATAATTATCTCTCCCTTTTGCCATCCTGATAGTATCTCAAGACACTATACCACTTATATTACAATTTTACAACAAACACCTCTAAAAATAAATATAAAATACAGTTAAATTTGTTTAAAAATTAGTAAATTCGCACAAATTTAAGCTTATGCAGTTACGAGTCTTATTTCATTTTTATCAATGATACTCTTCCACTCGTCATTTAATTCGACATCGGTTATCATTGTATGGACTGTTGAAAGGTCTGATATTTGGGGAATACCCAATCTGCCTAATTTTCTGTGGTCGCACAAAAATATTACGCTCTCGCTCATATCAATCATCGCCTTTTTAATCTCAGCCTCCTCCTCGGACGCATCGACAAGCCCCCGTGCCACTGTCACGCCCCGACACGAGAAAAAGCAACGGTTTGCATAATAATTATCACGGATTGTTTTCTCCGTAACCCGTCCCACAAACGACATATTTTTAGGGTTTAGCTTTCCGCCCACGCAGATAACATTTATATCCGGGCAATCGGATAACTCCGTTACAATCTTTTCGGCATTTGTGATAACGGTAATTCCACGCTTTGTTTTTAAGTTCCTTGCAAGGTGCAGAGCAGATGTTGAGGCATCTAAAAATATCGTTTCGCCGTCCCGTATCATCATTGCCGCGCGGGAACCGATTTTTTGCTTGCCCTCAAAGTTTACTATCTCACGCTCTGTAACAATGTCCGATTCCACACCCAATGCAAGCGTCGCACCGCCGTAGGTACGCACCAAAACACCCTGTCGCTCAAGCTTTTCAAGGTCCCCGCGTATCGTTTCGGTTGTTACATCAAATTTTTTCGCAAGCTCCACTACCAAGACACTGCCATGCTCGGTTATCAGCTTTTCTATACTGTTCCGTCTTTCAACTGCTAACATTTTCCATCTCCAATCATTGTAATTCCGCCTCTGAAAGCCTTGTACAGAACACAAGTGATGTTCCGTTGTCAAGAACGAGGGTGTCGTTTGTGTCATCATAGAAATATGCCGTGCAGTCCTCAAAATTCTTATCGAATTTCAAAACGCCGTTTTTTATTTTGTAGGTTCCGTCATAGGTAACGCTCGGATATGCCTCGCCAAATGTCATGGTTACGCTGTAGCTGTCATAATGAATTTCCATAGTGAGCGCCTCAAATGTGTCGGACTCGCTTGTTGTTGCAGTCGCACGCCATGTACCGGCAAAATCACGCTCGTCAGTACCCTTGTCAACTTCAGGCACTTCCTCGGCAGGTGCAAGACGGGCAATGTTTCCGTCTGTTTTTTCCTCGGCGTAGGTGTCGCCGTCAGCTTTGGGAAGCTCCGTTGCAGGCGTCAGGGGTGTGCTTTGGGGTGCGCTTGTACTTTTTGTTGTGCCTGTATCTGTGTTATGTTTTTTGCAGCCGCAACCGCTGATGGAAAACAGCATTGCCGCCGCAAGAGCTATAGCTAATATTTTTTTCATTTCACTATCTCCTACAGTTTCCTTTTTATTATTGTAACATATTTATTTAAAATAATAAAGTATTTTTTATATAAAAACAAAACTGTTCGGTTAAATTTTGGTTTGTGGTACCATTTGGGTTACGGTAAATTGGTATGGTCGTAGGGGCAGGTCTCCGTGCCTGCCCGTATCCCCGATAATGCATACTGGGAACAGGAGGGCATGGAAACCCTCCCCTACAAATTGTGCTACCCATTTACGCATATAAACCCAAATTTATCCCCAAACCGCCATATTATTAAAGAAAAATCGAAGATTTTTCCACCATAATTATTCATTATTCATCATTCATTATTCATCATTCATTATTCAGTATTCATTATTCATTTGTTCAAAATATTACACAAAAAACAGGGTGTTCGCAAGGAACACCCTGTTATGATATTTATTTTTAGAACAGTCCCATACCGCCGTATGCAACAACAATTGATGCAAACACGATTGAAACCATTGACAAGAGCTTGATAAGAATATTTACCGAAGGACCCGATGTATCCTTAAACGGATCGCCCACGGTATCACCGACAACGGCTGCCTTATGGTTTTCACTGCCCTTGCCGTTATAGTGACCTGCCTCGATAAATTTCTTTGCATTATCCCATGCACCGCCTGAGTTTGCCATCATGATTGCAAGAACAAAGCCCGATACAAGCGCGCCTGCAAGCATACCTACAACACCGTTTACACCAAGCACAAGACCTACAACGATAGGAGCTATAATACCCAATGCCGCAGGAAGGATCATTTCCTTTAACGATGACTTTGTACAAATATCAACGCAGGTTGCATAATCTGCCTCTGCTTTGCCCTCCATAAGGCCCTTGATCTCCTTAAACTGGCGTCTTACCTCGATAACAATCTTCTGTGCAGCTCTTCCCACTGCCTTCATTGTCAACGCACTGAACAAGAACGGTAGCATTGCACCGACAAACAAGCCGATAAGCACGGCAGGGTTTGTTATGCTTAAATTAAGCTCTCCGCCCAAGGTCTTTATCTTATCTGTATATGATACGATAAGTGCAAGAGCCGTTAATGCGGCTGAGCCGATAGCAAAGCCCTTACCTGTAGCGGCTGTTGTGTTGCCCAACGAGTCAAGAGCATCTGTTCTGTTTCTTACCTCACCCGGCAAGCCTGACATCTCTGCAATACCGCCCGCATTGTCCGCAACAGGACCGTATGCGTCTGTTGCAAGGGTAATACCCAAGGTCGCAAGCATACCTACTGCTGATAAACCCACACCGTACAGACCGCTTGCAAAATCCGATGCACCGCCTGCCGTAAAGTATGAAACGATAACCGAAATACCTATAATTATTACAGGGATAGCGGTTGACTGCATACCAAGCGCAATACCGTCAATTATAATTGTAGCAGAGCCGGTTTCTGATGAGCCTGCCAATTTTTGTGTCGGCTTATATGAATCGGATGTGTAGTATTCTGTAAAGAAGCCTATCAATACACCTGCCAAAAGTCCCGAAATAACCGCCCAGAACACATTTGAATTTTCAGGCAGCAATGTGAATATCAAAACTGCAGAGCCGATAGCCGACAAAATCGCACTTGCATATGTGCCCCGTCTTAATGAGCCAAGAAGCGCCTTTTGGTCAGCGCCCTCTTTTGTGCTTACAAAGAATGTGCCGACAATTGATGCTATGATACCGATTGCGGCAATAAGCATAGGAACAAGCACGCCGTTAAAGCCAAGACCTGCCGCAGTTGCCAGAGCACCGCATGAAATGATAGAGCCGACATATGACTCGTAAAGGTCAGCGCCCATACCTGCAACATCGCCTACATTATCGCCTACATTATCAGCAATACAAGCAGGGTTACGAGGGTCATCCTCAGGAATGCCTGCCTCAACCTTACCGACAAGGTCAGCGCCTACATCTGCCGCTTTTGTGAATATTCCGCCGCCGACACGGGCAAAGAGCGCCATTGAAGATGCGCCCATACCGAATGTAAGCATGGCAGCCATAATATCGTCAACGCCGAGCTTGAAGAAATACTTTAAGATAATAAACCATGCACTTACATCAAAAAGTCCAAGGCCTACAACCGTAAGTCCCATAACAGAGCCTGATGCAAACGCAATCTTTAAGCCCTTGTTAAGTCCCTCTCTTGCGCCGTTAGCGGTACGGGTGTTTGCATAGGTTGCAATTTTCATACCGATAAAGCCCGAAAGACCTGAGAAAAATCCGCCCGTTAAGAATGCAAAAGGTACGAACTTTGTTAAAAATCCCGTAAATGCAAGGATCAGCAATATTACAAACATTACTGCAAAGAATATACCTACAGTCTTATACTGTCTTTTAAGATACGCCATAGCGCCTTTTCTGATTTTTGCACCGATTGCAATCATTTGATCCGTACCCTCGGGTTTTCTCTTTACAGATACAAACTGATACATAGAGAAAATAAGGGCAATAACTGCACAACCAAATACCACGAATGGTGCAATGTCAATAAAGTTAGTCATAATACTTTATCCCCCTCTTATTTTTTTATAACCTTTATTCTAACACATTTTTAAATTACTGTAAACCCAAATTTTAGTAATTGAATTTTAAATTTTTGTTACTTTGGGAATATTCGCTCTATAACAAAAAAATTCCTTTACAACTTGCCCCAAATTTTATATAATTATACCGATAATGAAAATTGGAAGGGATAATATAAATGGAATTTTCGTTTAAGAATAAATATGTTCCGATACCGTCGGAATTTATTGAACGGTATATGGTTTTGGCGAACAGTATGTTTATCAAGGTGTACCTCTATGTCGCATACCTTGCCGCAAACGAAACGGAGCTTGACCAGTCCGAAATTTCAAAAAAGCTCGATATTCCGGAGGGCGATATAAAAAATGCGCTTGAATATTGGCGTGATTTGGGGCTTCTTGAAATAAACGATACACAGATTATCGTTACAGATGCCGGCAAAAACCGCAGCGCCAAGCCGTTTGGACAAATGACCTCGGCACAGATTGCCGAGACTATGAGCCAAAGCGAGGAATTGTCGGAGCTTTGTATTCTTGCGCAGTCGCTTTTGGGTAAGACTATAAATTCAAAGGATATGGAAACGCTTTACTGGATATATGACAGACTTGGTATGAGCGTACCTGTAATCGTGATGATTTTGGAGTATTGCGCGGATAAGGACAAGCGCTCAATGGCATATGTTGAAAAGGTTGCTGTTTCGTGGAGTGAGCGCGGAATAAGCACTATTGAGGAGGCGCAAAGCTATATCGACAGCGAAAAGAACAAGCAGGTACTTGAATATTCCTTAAAAAAGCTGTTCGGGATAAATAACCGTTCATTGTCAAACGGCGAGCTTGATTTTATACACAAATGGAGCGAGCAGTATAATATGGACGAAGCTATGATAGCGCTTTCATATGAATACTGCATACTGCAGACGGGTAAGCTGTCGTTTCCGTATATGGACTCAATCCTGGAAAACTGGTATCAAAAGGGTATTCATACCCTTGAGGCGGCACAGGCGGAGCACGATAATTATAAAACCGCCAATAAAAAACCTCCTCAGACAAAAAAACCGCATAACTCCCTTGAGAGCTTTATGCATAATAAATTTGATGAATAGAAAAACAGTGCTGCTGCAAAATGCAACAGCACTGTTTATTTTATTGTTTTTCTGTATTTTTGTTTCGGACTGTTAGGCTTATCGGGAACCGTCATTTCAATCAGTCCCGACAAAAGCGCAGGATTTAGATAATTCTTCCTGAATGTATCCCTGTGCGACAAGCCTAACCTTGTCATTATCTCCCTTGCCGATAATGTATCGTTGCCGACACAGTTAATAAGCATTTTAACTTGGTCGGTAGCTTGGTCGGTAACTTGGTCGGTATTGTCAAGCTCTATCAGAGCATCTGTTATAATACCCATCATAAGCTCCACAAACTCTGTACAGTCCGCCTTTGTGTCGGACTCTCCCAAAGCCGCATAGTATTCTGACTGTTTTTTTCGTATAAGCTCCTCTATCGGCAGCCACGCAAAAAGCTCATTCCATTGACTCAGTAGCAGCGTATGCCACATTCTGCCCATTCTGCCGTTTCCGTCTGAAAACGGGTGTATAAATTCAAACTCATAGTGGAATATACAACTCTTTATCAATATATGGAGCGGTGATTTTTCATACCATTCAAACAAGTCCGCAACCAGCTTTGGAACAAGATTTGCAGGCGGTGCGGCATGTATAAGCTTATCACCTGCAAAAACTCCCACACCGCCACTGCGAAATCTGCCGTTTTCTTTTATCAGACCGTTCATCATAAGCTTATGTGCATACAATAGATCATCAATTTTTTGAGGATTTAGCAAAAGCATAATTTCATACGCTTCGTAAGCGTTTTTGACCTCTGCTATTTCCCTTGGCAGTCCCAAGACACGCTTTCCGCCAATTAAATCCGTAACCTGCTCAACCGACAACGAATTATGTTCAATCGCCAATGACGAATGAATTGTTTTTATTCTGTTCTCGCGCCTTAGAGTAGGGTTTATTGTATTCTTATACACAACGCTTATCTGCCCAACCGTCTCGCTCGCCTTTGCCAGTAAATTTATTATGTTGTCATTTATCAAAAATGGCGGTTTGTATTCCATAACAATCTCCTGCCTGTGCCGTTTATTTTAGTCAAATCCAACCGTTTATTGTATTTTCACTGACATCTCCGTTTAAGAGCTTTCCTGCCTTAATATTAAGTGCCGGGTAGGCGTTTTGTAAATCCTTTACGCACTTTTCAATCGGGGTTCCGCCCGATGTTGCAAACGGGATTATAGCCTTATCGCTAAAATCGTATGCTTCAAGGAATGTATTTATAATCGTGGGCGCTGTGTACCACCATACGGGGAAGCCCACAAAAACGGTATCGTAACAGCTAAAATCCGCATCCTTTATAATTGCAGGACGGAATGACTTATTCTTCATTTCAACGGAGCTTCTTGATTGCTTATCCATCCAGTTAAGGTCAGCCTCGGTATATGGCACCTTGGGCTTTATCTCGTACACATCTGCGCCGATAGCCTTTGCCAAAACCTCTGCCTTGCTCTTTGTAACTCCGCTTGCACTGAAATATGCTACCAACTTCATTTTTACATCTTCCTTTCTTACATATGTCAATCCATACTGACTATCGTTTCAACCTCAAGCAATACGCCTTTGGGGAGCTTTGCGACCTCTACGCATGAGCGTGCAGGGTATGGCTCGGTGAAAAATTCGGCATAGACCTCGTTTATTTTTGCAAAATCGTCCATATTCTGTATAAATACAGTCGTTTTTACAGTCTTTGATATGTCCGAGCCCGACGCCTCGATAAGATTTTTCACATTTGTAAATGCCTGTCTTGCCTGCGCCTCTACGCCCTCAGGAATCTCGCCCGTTTTTGGGTCAATCGGGATCTGTCCCGATGTAAACAGCAAATTAGAGCATACTATCGCCTGTGAATATGGGCCTATTGCCTGCGGTGCGTTATTGGTTTTAATTTCTTTCATTTTAGTTTCCTCTTTCCTAACATCGCCAAGTTAATGTATGTTTTCGGCAACTCGGCTGACGAGTCTTATACACTTAACTTGACAATATTTTTTCTTTTCTATATTATTATCGTTCTTAAAACAGAACAAATAAAAGTAAACAATACAAAGTACCCCAAAATCATGGAATAGAGCACTTTTGACGGCGGGAATACCGACCATTCATCGCTTAGTGCGATATACGACAAAATCAGCGTTACAAACACACCGCAAAGTATCAAAATCATAAGCGTTGTTGTGCTTATAAACGAAATTACAACACCCACTGCGACAAATACGCTCATTGGCACAGTTGTCATAACAAGCCTTTGGGCAATGCTCAAAAACTCGGTATGCCGACGGAAAACGAACCTGTCAATCAGCCAGAACACCACAGTATAGATTAAAAACAGCACAACGGCGCATATCATACCCGATATAGCCCAATAAAGCATTGCAAGCATTACCTTATATCCTGCAACACCGCCCAAGCCCATAATATTTGCAAGATTTCTAAACACGCTCCTGCTTGCGCCCGTTGTTACAAAGAACACGCCAAGCCCGACTATTGCGCCCTCAATTGCAGATAATATAAGCATATAAAGCATTGTATATGCCTTTGGGTTTTCTATAGACTCGACAGGCGATTTTATAAACTGCCAAATGTCATTAAATATTTCACGGATACCGCCCGTTTGAGTCTGTCGGCGGTTTACCCTGCTGTTTTTTCTTGCGCTTTGCTTATTCTTAAACCGCTCCCACTTTCTTTTTAATCGCGACTTTGGTTTTGTATAACCTGTTCTGTAATAGTTATCGTTTTGTGTCTTATCATTATGCGGAGTATCTTTCTTTTCGCTCCGTCTTTGGACTGACATTTTGCAGTCGCAGACCTCGCCCTGTCCTAACTCCTTACCGCAGTATACACAGATACGCATATGCGTCTATCTCCTTTATTTTCGTTTTAAAGCGGAGCAAAATGCACGGAAGCTTGCTTACAAGTGATTTTGCGGACGCTTGCAACCTGTGCGTGCGGAGCGCAGCTCCGTTGTATGTCAGCAGGAGATTATAACTCCTGCTGACATACGAATATGAAACCCGCCACCTTAAAGGCGGGGGACATCACGCAATAGGTTATATATACATTTTAACCCTTACAAAAACCGATGTCAATAACACTACTGTAAACATATTATGAACATTTTATCTTACGCCACACAGTTTTTCATGCGTTACCATCTCATAATCCGGAATTTGGCGAACACGGTGGAACAGCTTTAAATCAATGCCGTCAACACTCACGGCAAAATCATATTCCTCCTCAAATGCGGTTGCAATGCCTGTCCATGACATAAAGCTATCGACAGTTTTGGTTATAACCCTTTGACGGTCGGGTGTAAGATGAGTTTGGGCAGGGTATGCAACAAGCACATAATCAATATCATTATACACGGACATATCCGTGTCCCTGCTGTCTACCTGTGGCAGAGATTTTATATAGTCCTCCCTGTCAATATGCTTATTTAGTGACGATTCAACATTCCTTAAAACATCCTCGTTTATCACAAATGACGAGGCAAGAACTCCAAGCGTTTCACCATCGCCAACAACCGTATCAAGCCGCTTTTTAAGGTCGAGGATTTGATACACATCATCACGCTTTCTTGATCTCATACTGAAATTGGGGATCGGCGCATACACTTTAATCTCGCCTATACTTTGCGGCTGTTCATACGGAATACACACATTTACCGCATCTATTATAGAAAGCAATGAGATTGCAATTAGCATCCATTCCTTGTTTATATATCTTACCGTAAAAACTGTAAGCATTACAACAGACGGGATATACAAAAGCAAATGCTGTTGACCGTGCGTTTGCATAAACATAAATATCACGGCACAGGTTATCATCTGCACCCAGCAAAACACGGGTCGCAAATCCTTTTTTCTGACTGCTATGGTAACGGTTGATACAAGCAATACAAGCAGGTAGATAATTCCAAAATACCTGGTTATCAGCTTAAAATCAACGCTTGGGCTGAACTTATACCCCGAATAAATCTCACCGTAGTTTGCAAGCAATATGTTAAACAGAAAATCCCTGAAAAAGAGAACTATTATCAAAAGCGCAACAACGCCTGAAAGCATACTCATATACCAGCGCTTTTTATTTATGATACTGTCTGCAAGCATTGCGGTAATAAACGAAACACCGAAAAATGCATACCACCGCCGCCACAGCATCATAAGAACAATTACCGCACCGATAATGATATAGTTATACCATTTCGTCTCCTTGTTGTCCCTTTCAAAATAGAGATAATAACACAGCAGTCCGCCCAGCAATCCGCCAATATCCACAAATCCGATAAATGCCATAAATGTTATTGCAGGGCAGATAAGCATAACAATCACAGTGGTTATCTTTGGAGATTTACCGAGCTTTTTTGCGAGCTTATAGATTAAGATAACCGACGGGAACAGGTAGAGATTTACAAGCGTAAGCTCATACACAAGCCTTGACGGACCGAATATTTTTATAAACAGCGCCGTCGGTATTCCTGCAAGGTAGTTATAGTCCATAGTGGATATGGAATTATAGAGGGATTTTAAAAAACCGTCACGCATTGCGCCGTTTGCAATGCTTTTTGATATATCCCAATAGGTTGCATTATCCCAAAAATATATATATTCACTTTTTAGTATATATACGACTGCAAGCACATTTAAAACGACAAACCATACGCCGAAAAATATAGCGGTTATGCCCCATTTTGGCATTTGAAAAGATGTGTCGTCAAAATCACTCTCGTACTTTTTTACAAACTGCATACCCGTCTAAATTCACTCCTCTTCAAACAGTGACATAATTTCCTCATTGCTAAGACTTTTCAAGGTCTTATTATTTGCGGTTATTATATCATCTGCAAGATTTCTTTTGTTATTCTGTAAATCAAGTATTTTTTCCTCAATCGTACCCTTTGCCGCAAGGCGGATAACCTGAACGGCACGCTTTTGTCCAATCCTGTAGGCACGGTCTGACGCCTGCTCCGTTACCGCAGGATTCCACCACGGGTCGTAATGGATTACCATATCCGCACCGACAAGGTTTAGTCCCATACCGCCTGCCTTTAGCGATATTAAAAATACCTCACGCTGTCCGTCGTTAAATTCCTCTGCCATTTTTGCACGCTCATCGGGCTTTGTTTTTCCGTCAAGGTAGTAATATGTTATTCCCTCTTTTTTAAGCTCCTCTGCGATAATTTCAAGCATGGATGTAAACTGTGAGAACACTAAAATCCTGTGCCCTCCGCCTACACCTGCGCCGACCAAGTCCATTAAAAGCTCTAATTTTCCGCTCTTGTACCTGTAATTCTCATCAAAGAGCCTCGGGTGACAGCAGATTTGCCTGAGCCTCATAAGCAGGGTTAAAATCCGCATCCGGCTCTGTCCGCCCTCATAGAGAAGGGATAGCGTTTCGTCCTTTGCGACCTCCAAAAATGCGCTGTACATATCCTTCTGATGCTCGGTAAGGTCGGCAAATATGGTATTTTCAATCTTTTCAGGCAACTCGCCCAGAACCTCCGACTTCATTCGGCGCATAATAAACGGCTTAATCTTTGCCCTTAGCTCCGTTGAGGCAACACTGTCGCCGTCACGGGATATGGGGATTTCAAACCTGTCACGAAACTCATAGATTGATTTTAAATACCCGGGCATTATAAAATCAAATATCGACCAAAGTTCTGACAATGAGTTTTCAATAGGCGTACCCGTAAGCGCAAACCTGCGCCGTGCATTTATACGCTTTACGGCATTTGCGCTCATTGTTCTTGGGTTTTTAATGTTCTGCGCCTCATCAATGAAGAAATATTCAAACTCATATTTTCCATAAAGTGCAATATCACGCCGAAGCAGAGGATATGAGGTTATAACAAACTCATAGCCCGATATATCCTCTAAAAGATGTGTTCTGTTATCCTTTGGCCCGTCAATTATAATTGATTTTGCATCGGGCACAAATCGGTTTATTTCACTTAGCCAGTTATATAAAAGTGAGCTTGGAGCAACGATAAGCGTCGGAGTTTTCGGTTTTTCGCCGTGGATATAGGCAAGCACCTGCAGGGTTTTTCCCAAGCCCATATCATCGGCTAAAATTCCGCCAAAACCAAACTCGGATAACTGCTTTAGCCATGTAAGACCTGTTTTTTGGTAATCTCTTAATACATTCTCAAGACCTTTGGGGATTTTCGGTTTTTGGCTTTGTATTTTTTCTATATATTCCTTAAACCCCTCGCCTCGGATAATGCTCTTTTCGCTGTTTAGATACAGCGTATAGTATTTGTCGATTTCTTTTTTGCCGTTTTTTATATCCTCCTCACTAAAGTCAAGGTAGGAAAGCACGGAAAATACACCCGCCTTGCTGTCGCTTTGAAAATCGAGAAATCTGCCGTCGGCAAATCTGTAGAACGGATTTTTAAGCCGTATCGCCTCTAAAATTCCGTATATTTCATTGGCACTTAAGTTGCTCTCAAAATCAGCCTCTAACAAGTTCAGGGTTTTGTTATAGTTTACACCGGAGGATATTGTTATATCCTCTGTGTTCATCAATCGCATAAAGCTGTCGGAGGTTTTTATCAAAGCGTACTCGGATAAAATCCCAAGCCTGTTTTTTATAAAGTAATAAATATCCCTGTCAAAATCAAGCGTAAAGGTTGATTTTGACAGCGAAAACGCCTTGAAATGGTTAAGGATTTTATTTTCCTTGTCATAGTCCCTTAAAATGACCTTCTTTTCGTCATCGGTATTGTCGGGAAGGCGTATGGAAACGGAGCCGTATTTAACGATTATTACCGCCGATATGTTTTTTTTTACCGCGTCAAAATATATGGTAAACTGTGGCTCGGTATCGACAATCAGCTCATCAAGCCCCTGCATAACCACACCACGCATTCCGTCAAGCTTGGGAAGAACATGCTTTGCAAACAGAAGCCTGTTATTGCCCTTGAAGGTAATCTGCATTCTGTTGTCCTCGGACAGGGCATGGTATATGGGCATAAAGTAACTGCGCCATAAATCGTCGGTATGATAGATTGTATTTTCATACATAAACCACTCTCCGCTGTCGCAAAGCGCAAGACCTCTGTCGCTTACGGCAAGCAAAATATCCTCGTCCGTTGCGCTTATATCAATGAGGATATCGGGGTTATCATCAACCACCATAATATCGGGTATACGCATACCGTCTAAAACTACGGTAAAATCACACTGGCGCAGATAGCCAAAAATTCTTTGCGCGGTATTTGAGCTAAACGAGGTGCGGTAAATCGCCTTAGTGTAGACAGATGTGCTTGCGATGCGGTTTAGATACGACTCTGCAAGTATGGATATAATCTTTGACTGCGCCTTACCAAACTCGGTAACGCCGGGCGTATAGGTCAAAGTTTTACCCAGCTTAAAGGTTTTACCCTTGCTGTAACATTCAAGGAAATTCTCTATCCCGTCAAGCTGTCCCTCAACCCCGTCAACCTCAAAGGACATTCCGTATTCAACCACATTCCCGACAAGCTTATTTATATAAAGAATAAACCTTATATTTAAACGCTCCTTGGGAAACTCGCCCGTTGCAAAGCTGTTACATAAATTGCTTGCAATCTTGTCGTTTTCGTCGGCATAGTTTCCGCCCTCTAAAATTTCAGCCTGGCGCTGGCACAGCGCCGCAACGATGTGCTTACAGGGGGTTTTCATTGTCTGGTAATACGGGCAGGTGCAAAAACTGTTCTTTACTCCGTCTTTGTCAAATTCCACTTCGACACTGAATATATTTTCATCGTCAACAACGGCAGTTATCCTGTTTTCCTCACGCTTTCTTAAATGCACCCTGCCTTCTTTAAAATATTCAGTGCCACGCTTGTATATAGTAGGAGAACAAGCCGCGCTGATTAGTTTATCTGTTATATTCATATGTCTATCTCCTCCTATATTTTTAGTATCTTTTTATTTTACCACATTTTTGTATTTTTTACAATATTTTTTTGAAAATCCTATGTGTATTGTTGTTAAAATTATGAAATGACTTTTGTTTGGTTTTGTGGTATACTGTTTGACAATGATATAAAGCTCTTTGAAAGGAATAAGGATAAATGGGGAAATTTGACGGCATATTGCTTGCAACAGACCTTGACGATACCTTGCTTACATCGGATAAAAGGGTGTCGGAAGAAAATATAGAGGCTCTTAAATATTTTATGGATAACGGCGGACTTTTTACCTTCGCCACGGGCAGAGTTCCAAAAGGCGTAAAGCTGATACGCCCGTACATTGAGCCTAACGCTCCCATGGTAAGCTATAACGGAGGCGCGATATACGATTTTAAAAGTGAGGATTTTTTGTGGCTTGCGCATCTTGATAAGGGTGCAATCCGTGTTATGGAGTATGTGGATAAGGTTTTGCCGTATGCGGGGATTGAAACAAGCACGCAAAAGGCAATATATTTTAATAAGGTAAACCATATAGTTGAGGAGCATAAGGCGCTTGAGAAATTTCCCGATAATTATTGTGACTACCACGATATAAAAGAGCCGATTATGAAGGTTATTTTTATGGTTGAAACATATCAGATAGAGGAATTTAAAGAGGCGCTCTCAAGAGCTGAATTTTATAATGATTATGAGTTTATACAGTCAAGTCCGTGGTATCATGAGCTGCTTCCCAAGGGCGCATCAAAGGGCGCAGGACTTTTGAAATTAAAGGAAATAACAGGCTCAAAATTTACCGTCGGTATGGGCGATAACGAAAACGATGTAACGCTTGTTAAAAATGCGGATTTCGGGGTTGCGGTAGCAAATGCGGCAGATTGCGTAAAGGAAGTTGCAAACTGCATAACAAAAAATGACCATAATAACCACGCCGTAGCAGAGGTTGTAAAAATGCTTGATATGGGTAAGATTGAAATAGGTCGGTAAATTTTGGTTTAGAGGGGTAAATGGGTATCGAAATTTGTAGGGGAGGGTTTCCATGCCCTCCCGTTCCCAATATGCGTTGTCGGGGATGCGGACAGGCACAGAGACCTGTCCCTACAACCCATACCAATTTACGATTTCGCAATGGTACGCTAAACCAAAATTTACCCAAACCGCCATATAATCAAAGAAAAATCGGAGATTTTTCTACCATAATTATTCATTATTCATTATTCATTATTCAT
>JAFSXU010000064.1 GCA_017443895.1 Clostridia bacterium | reverse complement strand
TTGTGGTGGAAAAATCTTCGATTTTTCTTTGGTAATATGGCGATTCGGGGTAAATTTTGGTTTATATGTGTAAATGGGTATCACAATTTGTAGGGCAGGGGCTTGCTCCTGCCGTGTCCCCGATAACGCATATTTGGAACGGTTGGAGCAAGCCCCAACCCTACGACCATACCAATTTACGATTTTTTAATTGGTACGCCAAACCAAAATTTAACGCCTACAGTTTATTTTCCGGCTATAACAGCTTATCCGCTCACACAAAGGCTATATGCGTATATAATTCAGGGAGAGAGAGGAAGCCCTAATTTATATAAAAAAGGATAATAAATTACACATATAACCCTTGTATCAGCGGATAAGCATTTTATATATTCAGATGTTTTATGTCTGATTTTTTATTCGGTATATATCTCCTTTACTTATATTCAACCATATAACTCTTGATAAAATCAAGATTAGCCTTTGATACCCCAATTTCTTCATTAAGATAATTATATACCTTCTCAGACAATGTATCGCCGTTTGGATACTCGTCAAGAGCCGTAGCATACGCCGACATCATTCCCGACAAGTGTCTGGGATGGTGGTCAACCTCGGCAAAGTTTGTAAGCAGATAGTCTCTTAAAAGGTCCTCCTTTGAAACTTCCAGCAGTGCATTTAAAAGATATGTTACAGCGCCTGTTCTGTCCGCGCCTACCTGACAATGATATATCAGAGGATAATTGGAGCTGTCTCCCAATACATCAAAAACATTTTTTATTGCGTCTTTATTGTCTGTTAAAAATCCGCTGCCACCATACTGCATACCGTAGCGGTAATAATTAACATTATCGCCAAGAATACTTGAGGTTTTTGAAACTTCATTACGCAGGTCTATTTCCGTCTTTATTCCAAGCCCGTTTACAATCGTATCTATACCGACAGGCGTCAAATACTGCTCGTTCTGATAATCAAAGCAATAGCTCCTGTAAACAAGCCCCTGCTTAACCCTACCGCCGTCAAGCGTACTCCAGCCACCAACATCACGGGCATTTGAAAGTCCCTCGGCATATATATATCGGGGCGATTTGTCGGTTGTTGTAAATGATGAGATTTTACTTATAACAGTATTATTTTCATCTGCAACGCTCACACGCCAATAGTACCTTGTTCCGACTTTTAAATTATATACTCTGTATACATTCGTATCTGCAAAAAACTCTACAGGCTCCGACATATCGGCATTTTCGCTTATTTCCAAAGTATATCCCGACGAAGAATATTTTTTATCAGCCACCCACTCAAATGTTACCGGCTTTGGCATATCCTTTTTTATGCCTCCCGATGCATATTCAAAAACATTTTCATATGAATCATTTAAGTATTCAAGCATTAAATCATTATGTAATTCCACACCGTCGGGTACTTTTAACAGGCTGATGCTTTGTGTAGGATAAATTGCAGGAATAAGCGGTTTCATAGTATTTAAGCTATCCCATACAAATAATTTTAAGCTATATCTATCTGCATAAGGCTTGTCAAGGGATATTTTTAGGGACACAATATTTGTATCATCGCCTATATTCCCCTCAGCTATGGCGCTTGACACTAATTTAGTGCCGTCGTATACGCCTGCCAAAACAGCTATACTACCCTGATAAACTTCATTTTTAAATTCAACTTCAATATCAAAATCAGTCAAATTATACGGGCTGTCTACAGCCTCGCCGTTTGATTTGATTGTGTAGCTTGAAACAGGAGATTCCTCGCTTTCATAGTCCATTACGCCGTTAAATTCAAAATCTCCGTTTTGTATAAGGTTTTTTGTTTCACCCTTCTTTGTCAAGCTTATATCATCTATATACCAGCCCTCTGTATCTCCGTCGGTAAGAATTGTAAATGCAAAGTTTCCGCTGTTTACCTCTATATCCTTACTGTACTTTGACCAAGCTCCGTCTGTATCAACCAAGCTAAAATCCTTAATCTTTGTGTTTTGCCAGCCACCGTCGCCGTCAAAGGTCACAGCCTGCATGGAATTGTCTGTTCTTGTGCCAACGCCCCAGAAGCTCAATGTATATGTTCCGTCAAGCATACCGCCGTCCTGTCTTATGGCTATCTTATGTCCTATATTGGAGTTGTCGGCATGTCTTAAAAGAACGCTGTGGCTTCCGCTGTGTGCAAGCTCGTCTGTAACGCATGAAAATCTTAAAGTTTTGTCCGAGGCAGGATCGGTATGGTCAGTAATCCAGCCACTGAAATATTCCTCATATGCGTTTGTATATTGCGGTGCTCCGTTAAAGTCAAAACCGCAGTTTTTAATAAGATTTTGCGTTTCACCCTGCTTTGTAAGGCTTACATCGTCTATATACCAGCCCTCTGTATCTCCGTCGGTAAGAATTGTAAATGCATAGTTTCCGCTATTTACCTCTATATCCTTACTATACTTAGACCAAATTCCGTCTGTATCAACAACGCTGAACTGATTGATATTTATAACCTGCCAGTCTGTTCCTGCAAATGTAACAGCCTGCTTGCCGTTTGGCAGTGTGCCTGTTGCCCAGAAGCTAACGGTGTATGTGCTACCGTCCGATGCAGGAAAATCATATCTTGCGCCTATAAGATTTCCGTTTTTAGTGCTATCGGCGTGTCTTACAAGAAGCGAGTTGTTTCCGCCATGTGCACGCTCATTTGTTACACATAAAAATCTAAGGCTACCATCCGTACTGACTCCTGCATTATCCTCCTGCCAGCCGTTAAAATATGAGCTGTAAGCGTCTGTATATCCCGGCGCCTTGTTATCAAAGCCATCGTTTACAATAAGATTTTGGGCTGTACCCTGCTTTGTAAGGCTTATATCATCAGCATAGAAGTTAGCTCCCCAGCCTACACCGCCTATGCTGAACTGTGCCGTTCCGCTTTCGGTAAATGTTACGGTTTGCGTATAGTGGGTAAAATCCCCTGATGTCCCGCTTTTTACAAATTGACCGCTTGCATCTCCGCCGAGTCTGCATTCTTTCCAGATACCGCCTCCGCTTACTTGTATGAACGGCTCTCCCGAACCCGAATACCAAAAGCTTATGTCATAGGTGTCGGCTGTTACCGCTACATTCTGAGAAACTCCTATAAACTTCCATGCACTCCCCTGCTCATTCCTTATATGTACACTGTTTGTGCCCGAATATGCCCTTTCTGTTGATATCGCTGAGGATTGATCGACGGATATATCCGCTACCGAGTTGTATCTTTGCCATGCATATAAATATGCATCTGAGGTATTATCAAAGCCACCGTTTACAATAAGATTTTGGGCTGTGCCCTGCTTTGTAAGGCTTATATCATCGGCATAGAAATTAGCTCCCCAGCCTACACCGCCTACTTTAAACTTGGCTGTTCCGATTTCGGTAAATGTTACGGTTTGTGTATAGTGGGTAAACCTTCCTGATGTTCCGTTGTTTACAAATTGACCGCTTGCATCTCCGCCTAGTCTATATTCTTTCCAGATACCGCCTCCGCTTACTTGTATGAAAGGCTCTCCCGAACCCGAATACCAAAAGCTTATGTCATAGGTGTCGGCACTAACCGCTACATTCTGAGAAACTCCTATAAATTTCCAAGCAGCCCCCTGCTCATTCCTTATATGTACACTGTTTGTGCCCGAATATGCCCTGTCTGTTGATATCGCTGAGGATTGATCGACTGATAAATCTGCTGTTGAGTCGCATCTTGCCCAGCCGTATAAATATGAGTCGTCAACAGTTGCCGCCATTGCCATTTGCGGTAACAGCGATAATGCCATTATAAGCGATAGAAGCAATGCCATAGATTTTTTGGGCTTTTTCATTTTTTGTCCCTCCTTTTAAATTTCTACGGTATATATTTTACCTCTACCTACTGCTATGTCCACGGTATTATCCTCTACCTTCAGATACTTTCGTACCTGTCCGTCAAGGCGAATACTTCTTGCCTCTTTTACATCAAATCCAAGTCTGATTTTACCGTTGATTTCTTTGTCTGTCGGGTTATAAAGTCTTATCAAAACCGTATCGTTATCCGACTTTGTAACAGAGCTTAGTATAAGATTTTTGCCTTCAATTGAAATGAAGCTGTTTTCGGTATCAAATATACCCTCCTGCTTGCCGAACTGGCAAACCTTGAGCGGTGCATTAAATGCAAGAGCCTCATTATAAAGTCCTGCCTCCTGCCATTTGTCTGTATGAGGCATAAAAGCATAACGATATGAAAGCGTTTTTAAATCCTGACTGCTTTCATCGTCTGGATATTCCATCCAAAGTCGGTTATCGCAAGCAATTCTGAGCCTTGTACCCCGTACCAAGCCCATTGCAACGGTGCAGTTTTCATCATTTTCTAAGATTTCATAATCCTTTGTTGCGTCTGATAAAACAGCAAAGCCGTTTTTATCGTCCAATGTATCGCACCAAAATCTGAACGGATGCCTTGCAAGCTCTGTTCCTCTTACATCACCGTCAGTTGACGGCTTTATGGGGAACTCCGTTACCATAAATGAACCCTCGGCATATGTTTTTGAGGCAGCCAAGCCTGTCGGCATACATACCTTGAAATAATGGTCTTTTACAGTATTATTTATTTTTGTATTTACCTCTAAGTATTTACTTCCCTTTTTAAGCGTAAACTCGACCGTTACAGGCATCTGCTTTATTACATCGCTTCGCTGTTGTTTTGAAAAGTCATAATTTTCAGGAAGTTCCATGGTTATATCCGCCTTAAATTTTACGCAAAGCGGACCGTTTATTGTGGTTGAAACTCTTGCGGTTTTGCCTATGCTTGTTATGATATTGTCACATGGGATATTATCATATGTCCACATATTACCTTTATCGCCCATATCCATAAAGTAATTAAGACCTTTATATACCCTGCCTGTGCCCTTATCTGTAAGGTCAACTGTTCCGTCGGGATTTACCTTGACTCTTATGTATTCATTTTCCGCTTGGTTTACACCTGAGAGCATATTGTCCGCCAAAATTCTCGGCGCGTCCCAGTCCTCATGCGGATACGGGTAAATATTTTTCTGCGCCCATTTTATTTTATAGGTTTTATAGCCCATTGCAGGTATGTTATCCGCTTCAAAGAACAGATGCACCTTTGTCGCATAATACGGCATATTACGGCTTCTTGGGTGGTATATTCCGGCTCTTACATTTTCCTGCCTTTCTACCTCTTGAACCTTAACGGGATTTTTGTCCATATCCTCAATTACTATATGTTTTAGTATTACATCATTTGGAATATCCACATATGCCTCAACCACTTCGCTTCTTTCAAATGATGACGGATTGTGAACGGCAAGGAAATATTCACTGTCGGACACTTTTGATGTGTTTATCTCCTTTGTTATATTCTCCAAGCCTTTGCGTTCAAGACCTTTTGCTATTATCCCTGCCTGAGATAATCTTGACATTTCGCCGTCAACCAAGGTCTTTGGCCCTAAGCCGTGCATTGAATCGTGGGCATGGCTTTGGAAAAGCAGTTTCCATATTTTCTCAAGATATGTATCGGGATATTTGGACAGCCCGAATTTCCATGCAAGAGTACTCATAGGCTCTGCATAGCTTATCAATGTAGTCTCGGAATGTGAGTTCTCTATCATAACTTCAGGGTGAGTCGAGAAAACATCGGTATGAATACTTCCGACAGGACCGTCACGCATGGGACCTTTTACTATGTCAAGATCCTCTACATTCTTTAATTTTTCTTTAAGCTCCGTCAGATAGTCTGTAAGGGTTGAATGTACTATTTCAAGCTCACCGTCATATTCCTTTTGCAAGGCTTTTATATATTCGGGCGTTAACGGGTGTGGCTCGGTAAAGTCCGTACCGTCAAACATTAAAACGCAATCGGGCACCGCTGTGCCTTCAACGGTTTTTAATGCTCTTTCCATACCTTTTCTTAAATTTTCGGGGTGGAATGAGGTCTCAGGGTCTAAAATATCGTAAAACCAGCCGTAATCATCAGGGTTTGCGGTATGGAAAACCTTACCCAGTTCTCCCCATGTATATTGCCAATCCTTATGCCATGCGTCCTTATCATACACTATAGGGATATGTCCGGCAAAAAAGAAATTCCACCTTGCCTCAGGTCCTAAGTGCGACGCATATGCCCGTGTCCCATCGGGAGCCTCCCAGATAAATTCATGATATTTTGACTTTTTAGGGTCCATATACTTGTAGAAAATAATATTGTCAATATCAAAATCCGCATAAATTTGCGGTAGCTGTCCAATCTGACCGAATGAAAATACATTGTATCCGCACTTTAGGGGTTCGCCAAATTCACGGCTTTTCTTAACTCCGTACTGAATATTCCTTACCACACTCTCGCCCTGTATCGGAGCGCAATCGGGCAAAGTAAACCACGGACCTATCTCAAGCCTGCCTTCTTTAACATATTTCTTTACCGTTTCACGCATTTGAGGGCGTATTTCAAGATAATCCTCAATCAGAGTAAACTGTCCGTCGCAAAGAAATGAGCGGTAATCTTCTTTTTGCTCCATTATCTCAAAAAGATGGTCAAACAAATCAACCAGTCTCATTCTTGTTCTTTCAAATTCCCAGCGGAACTCCCTGTCCCAATGAGTGTATGTTACAATATGTACCTTTCGCATCATTTTTCCTCCTTGCGCATACTATAATAATTCCAATAAGATACGATTTGCTATTTCACGCATCCCTTTATCACCCGGGTGGTGTGCAACTCCGTTATGCTCAAACCGTCCAATCGCTTTCATATCATCATCCTCACCAAGGTCACCAAGGTATATGTATTTATATCCACTTTCCTTTGCAATGCGCTCAATATCGACATCGCCCACATTTTTCCAAAATCCGCTTGTAAGAATTACCTCTGCATTTTTTGAGCTGTTAAGATAATCAATCAGAATTTTATATTGCTCTCTGAACGCATGATGGTCAAAATCATCCTGCGGACAGTTTTCAATACATCTCATAATTATTATATCCGCGTCAAAATCACGGGCAGTCTTATATTTTGACAGTATTTCCTTACCTGTCTTATACTGCCTTTCCCATTCCGCCACCTGACAAATACAAAATGCCGAATCTTTAAAAGTCTTTTTAACCTGTGCTGATACAATATGCACATAATCCTTGTCTGCAGAGCTTGCCGCCATTCCCCAATCATTGTGCCAGCCGATTGATGTAAGAACTCCGTGACGGGTAATTGAATTACCAACAAAAAGTATTCGTTTACCTGTCCCCTGCACATTCAGGAATGAAACAAATTCACTTTCCTTTAACTGTCCCCTTGCCGATACCGTATTTTCCTTTATCTGCTCCATAGCTTAGCCCTCCGGTATAATTTCAGATTTTTTCAATTAAAATCGCCGATAATCTATCAATTGTTATCTCACAAGTTCCGCTCAATTCTTTTTCAACATTACCAATCTCTTTACATAACGAAAATTTTTCATTATCGGGCAGGTTTATTTTACAGGTTTTAGGTTCGTCTGCATAGTTTACCAAAAACTGCCCCACAGAACCGCCATCCGCCTCCCATGCACTTGTAAGTACACTGTCAAATTCATGGTCAAATCCTTTTGAGCCAATCATTTTAGTTTTATCACATTCAACCTCAAACGGACGCCTCATAGCTCCCCTGTGTAAATATTTTTCCGTAGCGCCACGCCGCCAGTAGTTAAGATTTTTAATCAATTTAGCGAGTAAATCCTGATTGGGATATACCCCATCTTCATGGTATCCCCAATTGAATATGCATCTTCCCTCGTCATCAATTACGACCGTAAGCATATCTCCTGCGCAAAAAGAATATGCAGTTCTTAAAAATATATTTTCCGGAGATTTTTTGTGGTCAAATATGTCATGGGTGCATACCTGATTTCCCATAAAGTTATTCAGATACTTATGATAAATGTAGGCATATAACGGTACAGGCTGTCCTATTAGATAGCATAGGTTATACCTGTTGTCGCTATAGAGAAGCTGTGGAATATATGCCTGCGCCGCCGCCGACTCACAGCCAAGAAGGATATTCTTACCATATCCCCCCGCTTTGCTCAAAATATTCTTTACCGCATCAACCTGCCATCTTCCCGGTACGGGAGGGTGGTTATGGTTTTTGCTGTAGCAAAAATACGATGTTCCGCCATGATTTTGATCAAGAAGCTGAATGTAATCAATTCCGCTCTTTACCATTTTTTCAACCTGATTACATATTATATCTTCGGTAAATTTCTGCGTCGGGCACATATCATACCCCGAGCGCTGAGCTGTACATATTTTGCTTGGCGGTAATTCCTGTTCGGGTGATAAGCACATATATTCTTTTAAATTGTTTTCTTCAAAATAGTCACTCATATCGTAATCGACAAGGTTACTCTTTTGTGTCCAACCCAGTCCGCTGCAATAAACACCAAACACATCGCCACGCTCATGCAAAGCATCTATAAATTTTTTCAGCTCCTCCTCACCGCCGTACGGTGGCCATACAATCGGGGGTGCCCACGGTGCAGTACCCTCCCAATGCATCAGTATAACCATAATTTTGCTATCGAATTTTTTCTCAAATTCTTCGATATATTTCATAGCATTGCAATACGGAAAGAGTTTATTGGGATCCATTTTATCCGTATCAAAAAGTCCTCTTACCGGATATGTAACCACAACGGGTGATTTTGAATACCAATTTGGGAGCTTCCGGTTTTCTTTTATCGGAACAAACTCACTGCTCAGATTTTCCTCAAACCAATTACGGTATATCAAAGCCGCCTCCATCCAGTCGCCTTCAAAAAATTTCATTACCATAGGATAGGGCATGGTGTAGTTTGTGCCAAAATTACCTCCCGTAAAATGCCTGAACTGCAGGTTTATTCCGTTGTTATATTCGTAAAAATCTATTCCCTTTAATTCATCATTCTTATCGTGAGATGCAAAGTAAAGTCCCGACTCATCATTATAATATGCCATACATTGAGTCTCAACGATTGCAGGGTAAATACCCATAATCCCTTCGCTTGGATACTGTGGCTCAACATATCCCCATGCGCTGTTTCTGCGTTTCATATCATCAATTAAACAGCCCTCGTTAAATCCCCACAGGATTTTGGAGTTTCCTCCGCTGTCTTTTAAGTCGTTTGCAACAACTATTTGCGGAAAATTTACCCATTCAATTACATCGTTCCCGTTGTTTGTAATATCAATTCCCCACTCTATACCGTCTGTGATTTCTGCCCTGATGCAAACCTCTAAAATATCACTTTTATAAACACATTCAAATCCATTTTCAAATTTTTTGCTGTCTTTTAGCAAAAATCTGTCTACTGATATCCTTTGCTGCTCTGCGCTAATATTCCTTAATGCAATTTCAAACACGGAAATATAAGAAAATACATAATTTTTTCCTTTGTAATCAAGTTCTTCTATGTATCCGTTTTCTTCGTTAAAACGAAGCTGTGTATTTTTAACTCTGCAACTAATCATAAGCTTTTTCTCCATAAGATCTTACTTTGTAAAGTGCCTGTGTCTTTATATGCTGTGATATATCGCTTTATACTCACATTTATATAATTCATACAAAATTAGATAAATCTGAATATAAGCTTCTTCTGTAAAGGCTGTTACACTTAGTTTTCTAAGCATAACAGCCTCATAATTTTACAGAAAAATGTATTTTAGCCCTAAACTGCTATATACTACCGCAATATAATTATCTGTTCTACTCTTCCCCACTCGGCGCCGATAAAAATCTTATCGTGAGGCATAATGTTATATATATCCAAAGTTTCTATATGTCCGCCCGACTGATACTCTTGCACCGTCGCAGTGTCGTTTAGTCTATAGCTGTATTTCTCACCGCCGGCATCTATTAAGAGCCTCTTTGTAGCTGTATCTACCGCAACAACCTCGCCGGCTATATAAGAGCGTGTTTTATACTGTGCATCTGTTTTGTATGTAAAATCCGACAAATCAAAAACCTTGGTATACGAATCTACATATCCCTCTGCATTAGTACTTACTTTTATTATATCGCCTATCTCTACTCCGTCAAAAACAGTTGTGTCATAGCCTAATAATGTAAAATCTTTATATTCGCCTGCATATCCTGTAAGCATTGTATGCATCTCGCCGTCTGCACGCATCAATGCAATATCTGAAACGGTAAAGAGCATATCGCTTATTCTTGGCTCATATTTCATAACCACTAATTTTGAAAATCCGTATTTATCAATATCATACAGCGATACCGTGTAATTGCAGTCGCCCTCGAAAAATCCCATAGGATCTGTTAATATATATGCGCTTTTGTCACTGTACTTATCAGGAATCATAACCAAGCTTGCGTCATCCTCCAAATAGTACTTACATTTTGATGAGATAAGGTCGGAAAATGCTCTTATCCCCGATCTCCATGTATACTGACCGTATGGAGTCTTTGTTAATTTGTTTTTATCGTATGTTGTGCTCTCAACTGCCGTTTCTATAACCTTTGCTTCACCGCCGTCGTTAAATGTCAGCTTTATAACCTGTCCCTTTATCTCCTTTAGCACTTCATACGCAGTTTCGGGATACTTATACACTGTCCCGTCAATAACCATTCTCTTTGCGACTTTTGCATCCTGCCATACTCCGTCAAGAGTCATATATGATATGTAGTAGTCAAAGTTTTCCTTATCCTCATATGCCTTTCGCATTACCACATACCCGTCATCAGACGATTGCTTCCAGTATGCCACATTGCCCAGTGCATCCAAGTAAAATGTATATGAATCGCCAATCTCAAGATCCACATCATCTTCATCTTCAAATCTTAAAAATGCGTTGGTTATATAGTATGTTTCGCCATCTAAGCCAAGCTCGAGCTTATCTGTGTTTATACGGTTTAGCTTAGCTAAAACAGTTTCTCTGCTTAAAAGAACCTCCACAAATTCATTTTTTGTTGACTTGCTCTTTGCAACGCTTAAAACATCGGATACTTTAATTTCGGAAAATCCTACCTCTTCCTCGCCATTGCTGATTATGTATTTTACACCGTCAGGATTCAATGAAAATGAGGTTAAATTACCGTAGGATGTAAATTTATTGTATATAATTTTCTCCTTCGTATCCACACCCGATACTATAACCGTTTCATACGATGTTATAAATATTACATCGTATTTACTGTCGCCGTCATTGTCCAACAAGCGGATATTTCCGTTCTCGGGCTTAAAATCCGACACGGTATAATCTCCGTAAAATACGCCGTTATAGATAACTCTTGGAATATTTGAAATTTTAGCTTTTACTATACGGTTGTTTTTTTCATATTTCAATTCCGAATAGTCGCTTGAAATTTCTTCAATATCTCTTGCATTTATTACAAGCTCCTGATTTTTGTTTTCTCTTTCGCCCAGATACAATACCGTTGGCTCGTCAGAGTCATCTTCTACCGATACATATGCTTCAACATCCTTACCTAAAAGCCTGTCACTGGGTTTATAATCCTTCATAAAATAAAGGTAATCACCAATGCGTATACAGTCATCGGCACATCCGTCTTCACTGTTCAAGGCAGTTATCTCATCTGCCGTGAGCGTTCCGTATACACGGTATATATCACGGTATTTTGAAAGCAGGGTATGTCCGCTTTCAACTACATATTCAACCTTATTTGCGTTATATGCAACCGACACCGGCTCTACCTCAAGCATATTGTAGAGCATAACACGACATTCATCTACGGTGATTAACTCATCCTCCGATATACCCAGTCCCTTTGTTATCCCAAGAGATGAGGCAATTGCCCATGCTCCGTTTGCACCCTTGGTCTTTGCATATTCTCTGTAGCCCAAGGTAGATATCGCATATTCAAACGCCTTGCCCTTGGTAACTTCTCCGTTTCCCTTATAAACCTCGCCAAAATCAAGAACTCCTATCATTCTTGCAAAATCCTCTGCGGAGGGCTTATAATCTTCTCCATACAAAAATCCCGACAGTGATTTAAGAAGATATTCATTTGTAGCTGTGCCCCTTGCCGAAGCATCATCTAACCCCAATGCCTGCAAAACCGCTGCTTTTGTGTATGTATTTTCTGTAGTTTTACTAAAAGCATAAGTATATGGCATCAAGGTTGCTACAAGTGACAGCAAACATAACCATGATATTATCTTTCTCACTTTTTTATCTCCCCTCGTTTATATTAGTGTACAAATAAGTTATATATCATTACAGCCGCCTGGGCTCTTGTTGCCGTTCCCATGGAATCAAAGAAGTTCTCTCCGACTCCGCTGATTATTCCGGCTTCGTACAATTCATCTACTGCCTCTTTTGCATAATCACTTATTTTGTCATAGTCTGCAAATTCAATTCTCTGGCGCACTTTATTTAATTTGTTTACCGTGCCTGCCATACGGTGACACATAACCGCCATATCCTGTCTTGTTATATTCTCGCCGACTCCGAAACGGTTTTGGTCGCCTCCGTATACCAAATGACTCTTGTATGCGCTTGCCACATAGCTGTAGTACCATGCACCTGAATTAACATCTGTAAAATTACAGCTTGCATCATCACGGTACATACCTGCCGCCATAACCAGCATTTTAACAAATTCTTCACGCTTTACTGAATTGTTGGGATGAAATTTATGATTTTCATCGCCCGAGATAATACCCTTTTGCGCTAAGTAAAAAATTGCGTCCTTTGCCCATGGGACTTCATCAATATCCTCTATGCCTGACTCATAAGTTACAACAGGGAATGTCGTCGATCCATTAGAGGTAGGCTTGACGGTGCTTACGCCACCGCCTCCTCCGCCACCTCCTCCGCCGGAGCTTGACGGTTTTGTAGAATTGGCATTTGCCTTTATCGCCGTATCAATTACCGAAAGCAAATCCTTAACAGCACTAACCGGCTTTTTATTGAGTGAAGTCGCAATGCTTTCATTTACAGATACTTTATTTGTTAACTTAAGATAGCTTGTATATGCAGTTTCCTTTGTAATACCCAAGCTCTCGGCATATTTTTTAAGCACCGCTTCCATAGAATCAAAACGGGTAGTGTTTATCACATTGAGTATGTTTGCTGTCAAGTATGCTTTTTTAATATCCGAAACATTGCTATAGGGCTTGTTTGCATAAATATAGTCGCATACAAATTTCTTTGCTGAGTCATTGGCATCCTTATATTTTGTATTGTCAAAGGATAATCCAAGCTTTTCGATATTTTCCACCCCGTTATCAGAGAATGTATTTATTGCCTGCATTATGAGTATTTCATTTAAAAGGCTTGCTGCCTCCTCATCACTCATACCATCACTGCGGGCAGCGGTAAATGCTTTGCTTATTGCATCTGTAAGCTCGGTGTTGTTATTCTTCGCATCCGTTTCCTTGAGCTTATTATATATATCAAGAGAAACGCCCAAGGCTTTTAAGGTGTTTTCATTGCCTTCTTTTTCAAGAACCGTTTTTATATCCGTATTGCTTTTAAGCTCCCCTGCCACACTGCTTCTGTCTGCAGGAGACGCATAATATATACTTTCCGTATATATGTTTTCATCTCCGTTCTTGATATGCAAATCATATTTGCCGTTTACTCCGCCCTCCAATACAGCAGGCATTGTAAAATTAAAGGTTACAATACCGTCTTGGTCTGCAACAGCTTGCTTTATTGCAATAATATTTTCATCATCAAGAGATTTGCCTGACCTTGTTACTATCAAGGTCCCCCATTCTCCCGGACTTGCATCAGCCTCCACCTTAACCTTATTATCAGTTACCGAAACATCCGTTGCGGCAAAAGCGTTAGCGCACATAGAAAATATCATAAAAGCTACACATAACACTTTCTTTTTCATTATTTGTCCTCCCTTTTCTCAGCACACGAAAGTAGCTTTTAATAAATTACAGGATTTTTTAGTAATTTTAAACATATTGTTGATATGTATACACCTATTATTTATGTTATATTACCACATCCAACCCTGTATATCAATGTAATTTTTTTTACAAAAAGTATTGATTTTCTACTTCAAATATTTTTTATCGGCTCTTTTTATTGATTTTTCAAGCGTTTTGCTATATACTTTAAGATGATGATAGTTGTTAATCGGACAAAGAAAGGATGGCGTGATATTTTATGTATTTATACTCAAAAAATGACTTATTTGAAAGCAACGAAAGCGTGAGTCTTAAGATTATCAATCTCCCTCATGATTCATGCAGTGAGCACATTCACGATTATCTTGAGTTGGTATATACAAAATCAGGCACTATTAAGCACAAAGTAGACGGGCACCCCTATAACGCAACGCCGGGCACCCTTTTGTTTATCACGCCCGGGCAAATACATTCATTGTGTGCGGATAAGCCGTGTGAGTTTGTAAACATTCTTATCAAACAGGATTTTATAAGCGAATATGCAGTTGATAATGATACATTTTACAATCTGTTCCGATTTTTCTTATCCAGTCCCGATGATAAGCTGTCGCTTGATTCACAAATGGTAAAATTCAAGGGCAACGATGCATACGAAATTAAAAATGTTATCAATTTTATGATTGCGGCATCTGACAAGAGCAGATCAAACTACTCCATGCTCTTAAACGGCTATACGCGCGTTGTTCTTACAAAAATGTTTGAGGAACTTAATCAGAAAAACCCTGACAGAAACTACCCTAAATCCGTTTTCTTTGAAGTTTTTGATTCGATACTGGATTATATTGACAAGAACTATTCAGAACCTATTACGCTAAGTACTTTAGCCACACGCTGTTATTTCAGTCCGTCATATATCAGCAGGGAATTTAAAAAATTTTCGGGCATAGGACTTAAGGAATATCTTATCGAAAAAAGAATAACCGAGGCTGCCAAATATTTAAAGCAAACCGACCTTTCAATAGAAACAATACAATCCAAGGTAGGATTTTCTGATAAAACACGGTTTTATAAAGAATTTTCAAAATTTTACGATTGTACGCCTCTTGAATACCGAAAAAAAGATTTACAGCAACATAACTAAAAGTTTTATTTAAAAAACAGCGGATATTTTTGCTTTTTATAAAACCGCATACCTGTTAGATATCTTTAAATATCAAAAGAGCATATTGATTTTTGTTATCTGCAAGATTTTCAATATGCTCTTCTTATTTTTGTAAATTTTATTCGGTGCTATGGCATAGCTCTTTACTATACAGTCAACATCCACGCCGCCATTTTGCTTTCCTCTGTCCATAGCTTACCTGCCGAAGAATAATCCGTAACTCTCATTTGCTTGCCGTTTGCCAACGGAACGCAAACCTCGACAATATGTTTATACGGAGCAATATCTTTATCAGGTTCTTCAACATCTACATATCCGTCTTTGTTGATAGCTATATTTACAGGGTCATCAACATTGTATCCCAATCTTGCCTCCTGAGCAAGAATTAACGGGCCTCTTCTGAGTGCAATATGCTTGTTTTTGTCACACTTACTGTTATCTCCAAGTGATTCGGCTCTATTTGATTTTGGATAAATTGCCTCTGTTCTCATATCCAGCTTTAACTCAATTTCATCGCCCTTTTTCCATAACCCTTTTATATGTATATAACCGGCGTTAACATTTCTTTCTATGCCGTTTACATATACAGAGGTTGTTTTGCTCCATGACGGATTTCTGAGTAAAATTTCAAATTCTTCTTCGCGATAGGGCTCTACCTTTATCTTAATGTCACCATGCTTTGGATAGTCTGTTTGAATATCAATTGTAACATCGTTTCCTGTTTGTGTTTTTGTAACAATCTTACCGCTGATATATAAGTTAATTATCAATCCGTCTTTTGACGATAAGAGAGCCATTTTAGGCATCAGGCCGTTGCCTGCCGCTCCTATACATGCACAGCAACCGTAATATGTGTTATCACTCATCACCTGCAAGCCACCCGTACCTTTACCGCGTACACCTGCAGTCAACGGACTGTAGCTGTCAAACGGAAGCGGTTTTATTATTAAATTGGGATGCTTGTCTGTGACCATGCTGTCAATCCTGCCGATACTGCCTTCGGTATTGATTGAGCCTAAAAATGCATTGTACATAGAGCGCTCAAAGGCGTCTGCATATTTGGGGTCGCCCAAAAAGCGGTTCAGATGATAGAAAAATTTCATCATTGTCACCGTTACGCAGGTTTCTTGCATAACCTCTTTATTATCGGCGTTGGTTTGGGTGAGGGTTGAATTGTCAAAGCATTCGCCGGCACACCCGCAATTGCCTATTATAGTAAAATCACTTTCAAGAACACTGTCAGCAAAGTTAATTACACTTATTCTGTGTTTTTCATTCCCTGTAACTTTATAATATTCCAAAAGTCCTTCAAAACAAGAAGTCATTTCATATGCCTTGGTAACAGGATACTGATACGGATAGAGCTTATTCTCATACGCCAAATCAAAAATATTGGCTATATTCGTACCGCCCTCATTGACAATGTGGCTTGCAAAATCAAGATACCGTTTTTCTTTTGTTATATTATATAATTTCATAATCGGCTCAAGAATAGAAGAAGAGTTCAATCCTCCCCATGCATTTGATGCCGATGTTATCGGTGTTTTTCCCTCGTTTGGGGATCCTATCTTTGAAATAATATAATCCGCCTGTTTTTGCATAGAGTCAACAATTCGTTTATTAAACTCACCGTCATTACATATCTCCATAAAATACTGCATACCCAACAGGACATACTTCCTTGCCCATAAATCCCAGGCATCAAATTCCGAGCTTATGGGATATGTGCTTATTCTGCCGAAATTATCGGCGCAATTTATCATATCCTCAACTGTTTTATAAAGGATGTTATATAAAGCTTCATTTTTGGTGTATGAATACACAAATGACGCTCCACGCATCATTTTACCCCAATACTCGCCTCTCCAGCCACCGTCGCTGTCTGCTTCTGTTCGGTATTGTTTGACAAATTTGCTCCATAATTGAGGCTTTAAAAGCTGAATTTCTTCTATGTAACGGATTGACTCATCAACAATACCGTTAAAATCATATTTATTTTCTTTTCCTTGAATAAAAGTATCAGATTGTATTTTATTAAACATAATAGTTGTTACCTTTTTATGATCGCTTATTGGTATTTATATAATTAAGAAGTTTGCAAATTCCACCTGTTTTGACAGCGGAATTTGCAGGCTTTTACTGTTATTTACTGTTTACTTTAAAAGAACACATTTATCCCTTGAGTCCGGTTGTTGAAACACCCTCGGTTATGTTCTTCTGTACAAACAAGTAGATTATAAGTATGGGCACAACTGCCGCAACCATCAATACATATATAACATTATGCGGTATGGTACCCAGCTTATCCATCATATAAAGCCTCATCATTACAGTCCAGTCCTTTTCGTTTGGTAACAGCATTAAAGGATATAAGAAATCATTATAAACTGCCATAAAAGTATTTAATATATTAACTGCCAAAACAGGCTTTGACAACGGAATAATCATTGTCACAAAAATTCTCAGAGAGCTTGCGCCGTCAATACTTGCCGCCTCCACCAGCTCCTGCGGAATGTTGTCAAAAAATGATTTGAAAAGCACAATACTGTATGCCCACACACTTGACGATAAGATAAGCGCCAGCTTACTGCCTATAAGACCGAGCTGTGTCATCATTATATATAAAGGGAACATCAGCGCTGTTCCGCTAAACATCATCGTTCCTAAAAACATCATATATAGGAATTCACCGCTTCTTGGTTTTAGCTTTGAAAGGGCGTATCCTGCAACAGCACTGTTTGTAACCTGCAAAAGCACAACCGAGGCGCAAATAATGAGTGTGTTTGAAAAATTATCCATAATATGATATTTTGAAAACGCCTCAAAATACGCCTTAAAGCTCCAGTTTGCAGGGAAAACATGCGGGATTGCACTTGTCAACTCCGCTTCTGTTTTAAATGTTGCCAAAATCATCCACAAAAGAGGTAAAAACTGAATAACCGCACCAATACTCAGCAAAATAATCAAAAGCACAGATATGCATTTTCCTTTTTTTGTTTTTAGCTCTATTGATTTCATTACTGCCATATTTTTACCTCCTCTCTTATTCTTCCAGCTTTTTTGTTATCTTATTTGCAAGCATTGTTCCAAACATAGTTATAAAAAATACTATCGACGCCATAGTTATGGCATAGCTGTAGTCCATGCTCTCCGTGGCTTGTTTAAAGGCATACAAAATCATAGATTCTGTGCTGCCTCCGGGTCCTCCGCCTGTCAAAACCATTACATTATCGCAAATATTAAAGCTGTTTATTATCTGCAGGAGGAAGAATGTAAATATTATATTTTTTATTCCCGGAAGAGTAACATACCTGACTCTTTGCCATATACCTGCACCGTCAACCAATGCCGCCTCGTAAAGCTCCTGCGGAATATCCTGCAATGCCGCAAGATAATAAACAAGCTGCATTCCGCCTACTATAACAAGATTTGGGAAATACATACAAAAATATACCAGTGCCTTGTCATTTAGCCAAAGCTTTGGGCCTACTCCCAGCTTTCCTAACAGGAAATTTGCCAAGCCGTAATCGGGCTGCCAAAAATATTTCCAAAGCAATGTCATAACTATGGCAGGCGCAACAGACGGTATAAAGTAAAGCAACCTGAAAATTCCCTTACTCTTCCTTGTTTCATCAACCAAAATAGCCAACAAAATAGGACACCAGAAATTCATTGCCATAATATATACAAAATGCTTGAGATTGTTAAAAAGCGCTGTATAAAATCTGGCATCTCTAAATGCTCGTATATAATTGTCAAACCCACAAAAGTCTCCCGGCAATTTGACAATATTTATCTTGAAAAACGAGATAAATACTCCCGAAATAATGGGATAGTATTTAAACAGTACAAAAAGGACTATTGTTGGCGCAAGCAAAGCAAGCGCCAACATCTCGTTTCTGAATTTAAGTCCTCCCGGGTTAAACCTTTTCTTCTTTTTCACAATAGACTCCTCTCATACTGCCACACAGACTGCTTTATTCCTTAAATGCATCAGGATATAATCCGTAAAGAGTTTTAGCTGTGTCGTCGAGCATGGTTTTTATTTGATCCCTTGTTATGTTTTCCGTAGTAAATATAGTCTGCAACGGATTTACAAGCTGGCTCTTGAGGTCTGTCCAATGCTGACAATACGGCTCAACATAAGCATTTTTAGTCATTTCAATAAATGATTCCTTGCTCTCCTGTGTTAAGCCCTCAAGAGAATCGAGCTTTTTGTCAAGCAAATCTTTTCTTGCAGGGATATGAATGTCAAACATTCCTCTTTCTTTTGCAAAATCCCACATTTTTGTAAGATATTCTTCATCATAATACAAATACTGTGCAACTTCAAAGGCAGCCTTTAATGTCTCCTTATCAGCCTTTGGATTAAAGGTTATAACCTCGCCTCCTGCAAGTGACGGCATAGCGATGCTTTCGTCTTTAACGGGCATAGGCGCCATTGCGAAATCTTCAAATGTCAAATCATGCATATCAAGCTTTTCTTTTGATAAGCTTCCGTAAGCTCCCCATGAATAGCAGGCAACTCCTGTAGTTATATCTGTAGTTACATCGTCAATGCTTGCAAGAACATTCTTCTGAGTCATATTGTATTTCCATATCATATCGTGGAGATACATTGCGGCATCTACGCCCGGATCTTCATTGAAAGAAATTTTAAAGGTTCCGTCGCCGTTATCCGTAACCATTTCACCGCCTGCTGCCCATACCCATGCGGTATACGGCCATGCGCACCAGTCCATACCTAAAAGCTCATAGCCAAAACGGGGCTTTGATCTGTCGGTAATCTGCTGACCGAGCTTTGCAAACTCGTCCCATGTTGTCGGAAGATTGTCAAGATCTCCGCCACCCTCCTGAACAGCTTTTTTGTTTATAAGCATTGCCTGAACATATGCGTCTCTTGGAATGGCGTACCATTTGTTGTCTTTTGAAATGGCCTTATCAAAGTTTTCGATAACTAAATCCTGTTTCTTTAAATCCCAGTCATTAACCAGCTCTGTAATGTCTGCAATAGTACCGTTCTGTATTCTTGTAGGGATATCCGTATACGAAAATCCCAAGAATATATCGGGGGCTTTATTTGCCATAAGCGCTTTATCATATTCCTGCCTATAGTCTGTGCCTGCCGGCTGTTTTATAAACTGTATATCATAATTGGGGAATTTCTCGGCAAGTAATTTTTGTGTTAATGCCTCGCTGTCCTTTTCATTATCAGTCGAATCGTTGGAGACTGAGCTCCACATCGTTATGGTAACTTTATCACCGGTACCGTTTGCTTTTTCTTTATTACCTCCGCATGAGGTAAGCCCTGCAGCCATTACTACTGTAAGTAAAACTGCTAATACTCTTTTTTTCATATTTGATCTCCTTTCAATTTTAAACGGTGTATAATGCACCTTGTTTTATATTTTAACTTTCGTTAAAATCTTGATATTGTTTTTTTTGCCTGCACTTGTTATGCAAGCTATATACTTTGTTATTGATAAATCAATTATCAATCCTGACTGTTACGGGAACATAACGCTTTAGTGAAATCGTTTCCGAAAGCTCTGTTTGGTTATTGATGTCATATGAGCTACTGACAAGCTTATCACCAATGTAGACATTTACATCTTTGTCCTCCTCATAGCTTACCATATTGAGGATAATATCGCCGTTATAGGCACCAATATTGTATTCAACATAGTCAACTGCTTCGCCTGTTTTTGCGTCTTTTACAAATATATTGTAAATACCTGCCATGTCAAGAACCTTTCTGACCTCGTCATAAAGTCCCGACTCTGTTATACTTCCCGTTGTGTTCTTAGTTCCGTTATAGTCAATTACATACGAATTTGCAAAAATGAAATTAAGCTTATCCGAATTATTATCAGAGCCTTTTTCGTTCTTCTTTAACGATGATTGCCCTATTATCATTACCTTTCCGCCGTTTTCAATAAAGCTCTTGATATAGTCAAGCGTTTCCCCGCTTACATAAGTCGCCTGCGGAACTATAAGCACCTTACAGTTATTCATCTTTTCAAGCTGGGAAGGAGTTACAAACTGCACCGCCTTACCGCTGTAAAGACACGCCGAATATGCCTGATATGTTGCAAATGAAGTAGCATCATCATAAATCATACTCGAATCCGAATATAAAATTCCCACTTCCTTTTCAGCGTCTTTAAGAGCTGTAATCTCATATGCATTGGCGTTAAGATTAAATGTCGCTTTGCTTATTGCCGCGATTGTATCGGGGCGGTTCAGGATACTTCCGTCAAAATCAGATGTTTTATCATAGGATCTTTCCCACACCCAAATATCTGAGATTGCCCGTCCGTGAATTGCTCCCATATATATATTCTGCGCAACATAATCCGTTACATCATCACTGTAGTTACGGCTCCTGTCGGGAATTATATGGTCCTCGGCGTTGATTACGGGCGCATCCTTAATGCTTCGCATATAATCATACCACATTTCTTCTACAAGGTATCCGTCATCAACCTGGTATAAACCGCTGCCATCGTTGATATAGTTATGGGCGTCACAGCCGTTAAGCTCGAAGAAGTCGTAATAACTCTCATAGCCTACGCCCCTCTTCATTCGCGCCTGGGTATCATCATCATCTACATATGCCATTATCTTTGAATATAACGGCACATCGGGCGCAAGCTCATGAATGATTCCCGCCATCCATCTGTGCCACCGTGAAAATACCTTATCGTTAAACAGCTTATAGTCATATTCCATGGCGCTGTTTGAATAGCCAAGCGGTACCCTGTCAAATGATAAATAATATTTGCCGTATGCAAGATAAAGATTCCATGTACTTCCGTATTTTTCTTTCAGGAAATTATGCCATTCATCAAGGTAGAAATCACCGCAGCTCTCCGGCTTAAATAACGGTTCGTTAGATAGGCATATACTGTTTAGCGATGTATAGTCCTTGATTTTCGGGATAACCATCCTTAAATATTCCTCTATAACTTGCTTTGCAATATCTGCATTAACATTATATTTAATGAAACTACTTGCACCGTCATTATGGGCTATACCATACTTCTGTATTATACTCTCCGGGAAATAATGCGGTGAGAGAAGCACCGATACCGATATATCGTTCTTTTGGGCGTCATTTAAAATGTTTTCAAGCTCGATAAGCTTTATCGAGTTTGCGCTCATTTGATAGTCCTCATTATAGTTTGCTTCAAATCCGCCGTTCTGCAAAAGATTTACATTACTGCCCTCTTCGCAAAATGATAAATTATCTATATACCACGCATTGCATACAGCGTCACAATTTAATCTGACAACCGTTTTTGTAGCACCCTCAGGAGCGGTATATGTTGCTTTAATTTCCGTCCAAGCACTGTTTTGCGGAATTTTTATCCTGTCATCCCAGTTATTCAAGCTAAGCCATGCATCTGTAGTATTTTGAGTTTTCATATACCCCTTAAAGTTATATATTTTACCCGCCTCTACAGGCACATACTGTGAAAATGAAATAAACTGATTAGGTGTCAGCTCCGAATTATATGTGATTTTTAAAGCCTTATTCCCTTCATACGCGTCCTCATCGGAGATTTGGGCAGTATATTGAGGCTCCTGATTATTGTTAAACTCCCAGCACGGAAATTCTGAGGATATCATAACATCTGTAGGCCCGATTTCCGTTTGTATGGTGTTTGCTCCGATTTCCTTAAAGAACGGCATATCCTTTGCTGCCTGTCCAAAATGTCCGTAACCGACAAAAAATACCGGTCTTTCCTCTGTTTTTCCGTCAAGCTCGGTCATCGCATAAACACTGTCACCATCTATACGCATATTGCTGTTTACATATTTAGGTACCTTGCGAGGCTCTTTTTCGCCTTTGAGGTATGCAGTAAGATTATCTTTGGCTTCATTATACAGCTTATCAAGAGCGACATCTGTGTAGTATGTATTATCAAATACACTGTTTTTAAAATCGTCCTGAAGATATGTGTCAAAGCGTTCCATAACCTTATAGTTTGCCGTTTCATAATCAGTTGAAATACCTTTTTCCTCACACTCGGACAAAAGGGTTTTTAGCTTTGCAATATGGTTTTGATTTTTTTCTATAACATATCTGTGATAGTCATCTGCTTCCCAGCCTGTCATTCGATTATCCGAATCGTCATATACATTGATTTTGGCGTGTGAAAAAGAATCTGGCTTTGGCATATACAGCTTAAATTCGTTGGTTTTGCCCGGCGGTATCAATGCTTTTCCGTAGCCGTACTTTGCAACCTCACCGCTCTTATTTATAAGCTCAACCAAAACCTTACACCGTATATAATACTCAGTAATGTTTTTCACTGTAATTTTATACGACCCTTGATCCGTCAGGCTCACATCTGTTATGCTTACCGAATTTTCAGGAGCAACTGTAGTTATAACCTTACCTTCAAGCTCTGTGTTATCTTTTGTAAGCGGTCGTATCAGATATGTTCCGTTTTCGGGATATTCATACTCGGTAGCATTTGTATAGCCAAGCATCTGTATTGAACCGTCTTCGCTGTATTTATATATATTAGCTCCGCCATAGTCGGTACCCTTGCTATCCCAATAAAGCATACTGTCTTCATCGGAAAAAGTCAGATTTTCTATATCCGTTCCGACAGCCTGTGCCTGTGTAGCATGAGCCGTCATAAAAACACCGCAAAATGCAATGTTCAGAGCTAAAATAACAGATATAATTCTTCTCAAATATATGCTCCTTTCCTGTACGGAAATCACGGGTATACGGCTAAATCCGATATAACCGGATACCCGCTACATTTCACAAGATTATTTTATTGTCTTTGCTCCCGTAAGCGGAAGAAGTGTTTCCAAGCCGTCCCAGCACATAACCTTGAGCGCATAATCGCTGTCCTGAGCCATTTGCGGTACATCAACCGTAACGCTCAACTCGTCCTCCAAAAAGCCCTCGGCCTGTCTTGGGTACACATTCTGCTGTACGGATTCCATCTTTTTAAGGACACCGCCCTCATACAGAGCCACAATCATAATCGGAGCAAAATTATCTCCCATTGTGTAGTTGGCAATTTCCATGCTAACCTCTATTTGACCTGCCTCCAATGCGGTTATCTGAGTCTTATCGCTGCCGTTAATTTTCATAAACTTCGGTTCTGAAATATAATATCCGTTTGCACCCTTATATTCAAAACCGCCGTTTTTAATAAGATTTTGACTGGTTCCCGCCTTTATAAGGCTTATATCGTCTATATACCAGCTCTTTGTGTTTCCGTTGCTTGTAAAAGTGATTGCATTATTGGTTTTTCCGTCCGGAATGGTTATATCTATTGTATACTTTTTCCACAGTCCGTCTGTTTGGGAAACAGTAAAGTCATTTAAATAATAATCTTCCCATGCCTCTCCGTTCACTGTGATACAATTTGTATTGACATCATAATCTCCTGTCGCCCAGAAACTTACAGTATATGTACCTGTAAGGCTAAGACCCTCCTGTGCAATAACTATAGCTTTCCATGCATTATCAGGGTCAGAATGCCTGATAACAGCACTGTTATTTCCGTCATGGGCAATAGCATCCGTTACACAAGAGAATGTAAGATTTTTATCAGGTGTAATTGCATCCCATCTGCTCCAGCCTGCAAAATAATCCTCATACTTGTCTGTATATGCTGCATTATTAGTAAACTCAAAACCGCCGTTTTTAATGCGGTTATTTGTTGTGCCCTTTTTAATAAGGCTTATATCGTCTATGTACCAGCCCTGTGTATCTCCGTCGGTCATAAAGGTCATTGCTGTTTCTGTACCATCCATTGTTACTTCTATTTCATACTTTGACCAAATACCGTCCGTTTCGACAGGCTGAAGATTTTTCATGGAGTATTTTCTCCACGGATCGGCCAATGTTACACCCTGTATGTCGCTGTCTGTCTTAGTTCCCACTGCCCAGAAGCTAATAGTGTAGGTTCCTGCTTCTAAGCCAAGCTCTGACTGTGCAAGGCACATATTCTGATTATTTCCCTGCTCGCCAACATGCCTTATAAGAATACTGCGGTCTCCCGTATGTGCAATCTCATCTGTTACACACATAAATTTTAATTTATTGTCAGCTGTTGCACCGCTCCAGTCGCTCCAGCCTGTGAAATAGTCCTTATATTCGTTAGTGTATACCGGTGCTCCGGTTGATTCAAAACCGCCGTTTTTAATAAGATTTTGACTTGTTCCCGCCTTTATAAGGCTTATATCGTCTATATACCAGCTCTTTGTGTTTCCGTTACTTGCAAAAGTGATTGCATTATTTGTTTTTCCGTCCGGAATGGTTATATCTATTGTATACTTTTTCCACAGTCCGTCGCTTTGAGAAACAGTAAAGTCATTTAAATAATAATCTTCCCATGCCTCTCCGTTCACTGTGATACAATTTTTATTGACATCATAATCTCCTGCCGCCCAGAAACTTACAGTATATGTACCTGTAAGGCTAAGCCCCTCCTGTGCAATAACTATAGCTTTCCATGCATTATCAGGGTCAGAATGTTTTATAACAGCACTGTTATTTCCGTCATGGGCAATAGCATCCGTTACACAAGAGAATGTAAGATTTTTATCAGGCCCAATTGCATCCCATCTGGTCCAGCCGTTGAAATAATCCTCATACTTGTCTGTATATGCTGCACTGTCAGTAAACTCAAAACCGCCGTTTTTAATACGGTTGTCTGTTGTGCCTTCCTTTGTCAGGCTTATATCGTCTATATACCAGCTCTCTGTATCTCCGTCGGTTACAAAGGTCATTGCTGTTTCTGTGCCATCCATTGTTACTTCTATTTCGTACTTTGACCAAATACCGTCCGTTTCGACAGGCTGACGATTTTTCATGGAGTACTTTCTCCATGGGTCGGCCAATGTTACACCCTGTATGTCGCTGTCAGTCTTAGTCCCGACTGCCCAAAAGCTAATTGTGTAGGTTCCTGCCTCTAAGCTGAGTCCTGACTGTGCAAGGCATATATTTTGATTATTTCCCTGCTCGCCAACATGCCTTATAACAATACTGTGTGCTCCCATATGCACCTTTTCATCTGTTACACACATGAATTTGAGATTATTGTCGGCTGTTGCACCGCTCCAGTCGCTCCAGCCTGTGAAATAGTCCTTATATTCGTTAGTATATTCCGCCGTTTTCTCCTCAAAGCCAGCGTTTTTAATAAGGTTGTCTGTTGTTCCCTGCTTTGTCAAGCTTACATCATCTATATACCAACCCTTGGTATTGCCGTTGGTGGCAATTCCCACATTGGTCACTGTCTGTCCTGCAGGCACGGTAAAATTCAATGAATACTCTTTCCATATACCCTCTTTTTTACCGGTTGCTGCATAGTATGTGTAAGCCCAACCACCTGTAGAATGCTCACTGCCTGAAGCTATGTCAGAGGTGTTAGGTATTTGTACGAGCTTGCACCAAATATCGTCATCATCATTTTCAGCCGACCAGAAGCTTAATGTATATGTCCCCTCTCCTAAGCTAAGACCTCTTGGTCGTACTATAAGCCAACTACCCTGAGGCCCGTTGGTTGCATATCTTAAGGCAAGGCTGTGATCTCCACCATGTGCAATCTCATTTGTCACGCATGAATATGCATTTGTTTCATTCGTTGTAACATCAGTGGCACGGCTCCATCCATAGAAATATGACTCATATGCGTTAGTATATGACGGTACCTGAACAGTTGCCGCCATAGCCATTTGTGGCAGCAGTGACAACGCCATTATGAGCGTAACAAGTAAACTTACTGATTTCCGTATCCTTTTCATTTGATTATTCCTCCTTAAATTTTAATATATAACCGTTCTGATTACTCATCAGAAAAATTACCTCCGTTTATCCAATCTACCATATTCAAAGACAGGAGATTCCAGCTTTGAAATCCTAAATTATATACACCCTCGCCACTCTCAGGATCATAATATTCGTGCATTTGACCGTTCTTTTCTATGTCACTGCCAAAAAGTGTAATTGTTTTTTTGGCAAGGGAGCGCGCTTCATTTATAAAGCCGTAATTACACAGGCCTTCAAACACCATATAGTTAGCTATTCCCCAAATCGGTCCGAGCCAGCAGGACGGATTTCCCGATTCTACAATTCTGTACATTTTTTCCATTTTGGAAAGCGATCTTACGCCATACGGTGAATGAAAGGTTTTATCATTCAGATAATGCTCCTTAACCATACGCTCCGCCTGTTCGGGTGTTGCAATATTTGCCCACATTGCCAAAAAGCCCGACCATACGCCAATTCTCTGAATTAAACAATTCCAATGTCTGGGACAGCCCGAATGCAGGCGTTGTGTGGGATCTATCGGTATTAAATTTATATCCACGCTATAATAAAATCCGTCACGCTCGTCCCAGCAGTTTTCCCGAATTGCCTCCTTTAGTACCTCGGCACGCTTTTTGTACAGTTCTGCTTTATCCGCGATACCAAGCATTTTTGAAAGCTCACAGGTCGCAAGAAGCTCTTTGTACATTAAACAGTTTAAGAATATCGAAGCAGAACTTCCTTTTGGTCTGTAAAAAGTGCAGGGATCATTATCCACACCAATGGCGAAATCGTCAATCCAAAAGTACAGTCCCGACTCATGCTTGCACTTATTCTCATAAAAACCAAGATATGTTTCAATTAAATAAAACTTATCCTTTAACCAGTCGGCATTATTTCCGCTCTTTTGGCAAATAAACAGTGCATGCTGTGCTAAGTTCGGCTTATGTATATTAGTCAGCCCCTGAACATACTCCTCGCCCATGCTGTTTGGTTCAATAAATATTGGGGTTGTTCCGTCCTCCTGTACATATTCAAGGAAATTAAGTATACAGCCCTGCTCATATTCAAGCATCTCATCAGTTTCGGGCAGTCTTCCAAGCGCAAGGTCGGTAAGCCAGCTGTCCCAGTCCCAAAGTGCATTAGGATAGCAACTCCCGGGAACTATGAATTTGTATTTCAAATTCCCAATCGGCTCACGAAAACACTCTTTATAATTTTTATAAGTATAATCTTTTATAATTTGTCCATATTTTTGTATTTGCTCAAAGTCCATTTTTATATTACCTCACATCTGTCACTATATGATTGCCTGATACCGGCAGCCACATCTGCAGATAAAGTTATGTCCGAAAATCCGAACATAACTGTTTATCCGCAAAAATTCCGTAATCGTTTACTTTAGTCTGTTAAATCTGGCAATAACTGCCGCCGCCTCTGCACGGGTCGCATTGTTTTTAGGTCCGAAGCTTCCATCCTCACGGCCCACCATAAGGTCAAGCGAATATGCTTTTAAAATCGCTTCAAAGTCATTTATTGAACTTCTGTCGGTGAAATCCGCTTTTTTCGTTTCTTTGATAGTACCTTTCATATACTCGTAACCGTTTACAAGCATACGGCACATTTCTTCACGGGTTATATAGTCGTCAGGTCTGAATGTATCTGCTGTAATAACGCCTGCCATAATAGCTTTTCTTACATTAGTTGCATACCAGCTTGATGCGTCCACATCTTTTGGAAGAACATTTCCCTCGCTTACATCTATTCCACGCATAAGCAATGACAAAAACTCCGCCCGTGTAAGCGTTCTTTGAGGAGCAAACCTTGATTCCGATACTCCTTTAACTATGCCTTTTTTTGCAAGCTCAACGATATCGCTTTCCGCCCAATGCCCGATAGTGTCAATAAAGCAGTTATCGGTAGCAATCCTGACTGTTACCGGAACATAACGCTTTAGTGAAATCGTATCGGAAAGCTCTGTTTGGTTATTGATGTCATATGAGCTACCAACAAGCTTATCACCTAAGAATATATTTACATCCTTGTCCTCCTCATAGCTTACCATATTGAGGATAATGTCGCCTTTATAAACACCAATGTTATATTCAACATAGTCAACTGCTTCACCTGTTTTTGCGTCTTTTACAAATATATTGTAAATACCTGCCTTTGTAAGAACCTTTCTGATCTGGTCATAAAGCTCCGACTCTGTCATACTTCCCGTTGTATTCTTAGCTCCGTCATAGTTAATAACATACGAATTTGCAAAAATGAAATTAAGCTTATCCGCATCATTATCAAAACCCTTATCGCTCTTTTTTAAGGAGTTTTGTCCTATTATCATTACTTTTCCGCCTTTTTCAATAAAGCTCTTGATATAGTCAAGCGTTTCTTCGCTTACATAAGTCGCTTGCGGAACTATAAGTACCTTGCAGTTATTCATCTTTTTAAGCTGGGAAGAAGTTACAAACTGCACCGCCTTACCGCTGTAAAGACACGCCGAATATGCTTGATAGGTTGCAAATGATGTAGCATCATCATAAATCATACTCGAATCCGAATATAAAATCCCTACTTCTTTATCATCATTTAAAAGTGAGGTAATTTCATATGCATTTGTATTAAGATTAAGCGCTTCCTTGCTTATTGCCGCGATTGTATCAGGTCGGGTAAGAATACTTCCGTCAAAATCGGATCCTGTGTCATAGGATCTTTCCCACACCCAAATATCTGAGATTGCCCGTCCGTGAATTGCTCCCATATATATATTCTGAGCAACATAATCCGTTACATCATCACTGTAGTTACGGCTTCTGTCGGGAATTATATGATCCTCTGCATTTATTACAGGCGCATTTCTAATGCTCCTCATATAATCATACCACATCTCCTCAACAAGATAACCGTCATCAACATGGTGCGCGCCGCTGCCATCGTTGATATAATCATGGGCGTCACAGCCGTTAAGGTCCAAGAAGTCGTAATAATTCTCGTAGCCTACACCTCTCTTCATTTGTCCGGAGGTGTCATCATCATCAACATAGTTCATTATTTTTGAGTGCAGAGGTACATCGGGCGCAAGCTCATGAATTATTCCTGCCATCCATCTGTGCCAATCTGAAAATACCTTGTCGTTAAACATCTTATAGTCATATTCCATAGCGTCATTTGTATATTTTAAATCTATTTCATCAAATGAGCCATAAGATGCTCCGTATGCCTTGTTAAGAGTAGCTATGTCGTTTCCATATCTTTCCCTGAGGAATTTATGCCAGTCGCCCAAATAGAAATCACCGCAGCGCTCGGGCTTAAACAAAGGCTCGTTGGATATACATATGTTGTTTAAAGCTTTGTAATCCTTTATCCTTGGAACAACTGCCCTTAAATATGCCTCTATGATTTCCTTTGCAATATCTGTATGAATATTATATTTAATAAATTCACTTGGGTTACCGGGGTGCGCTATATCATATTTTTCTATGATGTTTGTCGGGAAATAGTGCGGAGAGAGAAGCACAGACACTGCTATATCATTCTCCTCGGCAGTTTTTAAAATATTTTCAAGTTTTTTAAGCTTTCCCGCATTTACATTTATCTGATAATCTTTGTCATTGCTCTTTTCAAAGCCACCGTTCTGTAACAGATTTACATCGCTGCCTTCCTCACTAAAGGATAAATTATCCATATACCACGCATCGCATACGGCGTCACAGTTAAATCGGATGACTGTTCCCATAGTTCCTTCAGGGGCGGTATATGTTGCGTTAATCTCTGTCCAGTCGCCGTTTGCGGGGATTTTGATGCGGTTATCCCAGTCATACAAGCTCATCCATGAATCCGTGGTATTGTTAGTTTTTACATAACCCTTAAAGTTATATTTCTTACCCGGCTCAACAGGCACATACTGTGAAAATGAAATAAACTGATTAGCTTTCAGCTCCGAATCATATGTGATTTTTAAAGACTTGTTCCCCTCATATGCCTCCTCATCAGATATCTTGGCAGTGTATTGAGGGTCATTGGATGCAGTGAACTCCCAGCTGTCAAACTCGGAGAATATCATTACATCTGTAGGTCCGATTTCCGTCTGTATTGTGTTTAACCCAATCTCTTTAAACAACGGCATATCTTTTACTGCCTGGTCAAAATGTCCGTAACCGACAAAGAATACCGGTCTTTCCTCGGTTTTGCCGTCAAGCTCGGTTGTCGCATAAACACTGTCGCCGTCTATACGCATATCAGAGCTTATATATTTGGGTACCTTTCGAGGCTCCCTCTTTCCGTCAAGATAAGCATTAAGATTTTCTTTTGCCTCGTTATAAAGCTTATCAAGGGCAGCCTCTGTATAATATGTTTTATCAAATACATTATTTTGAAGGTCATCTTGAAGGTAGGTATCAAACCTTTCCATAACCTTATAGTTTACCGTTTCATAATCGGTTGAAATACCTTTGTCCTTACATTTTTTTAAGAGCTTTTCAATTTGGGCAATATTCTTTTTGTTTTTTTCTATCACCTTCTTATGATAGTCGGGACTTGCAGGTGTTCTTTCAACCTTCATATCAATGCTTGTCTGATCTGAAATATCCCCGCATTGGTATTTAAACAAAAGATTATATGTCCCTGCCTCTTCAAAGGATGTACTGTAGCTTCTTCTTACACCTGTTTTTTCAGGCACGGTAATCTCCTCGGTCTTTCCGTCAGGATATGTAAGTGTAAAGCTTCTGCTCTCACCGTTGTTAATTATAAAAGTATCATATGTATATTGAGTGTCCTCCACACCGTTTCTTACACCCTGAGTCCATGCATACCAATCCTTGTCCTCTCTTACCATTTCAAGCATGGGGAATTGTGCATTGGTTTTTCCCTCGGATATTCCCGGCGCAAGCTCCACGCAATAGCGCCTTCCATCACCGTCATTGTCGTTTGCCAAAACATCAAACCAAATTCTCTCAGGGGTTTTATTAAACCACACATTCCAAGGAATTGATGCCTCATACACAGTCTTGTTTCCGTTTTGCGTGGTTTTTAAATCAATTGTTGCAAGCTTTTCGGGAGTAAGATTGCCTGCAAACACCTCGCCCTTACCGGTCTGAGGATTATGTGCAAAGCCTATCTCTACGCCATAGCCCTCGTCAAGTCCTGAAATTGCAAGTTGCAGGCTATCGCCCTGCCAATAGAAATCGGCGCCGCCGGGCATATGGTGGAATACATCGTCTGTAACCTCCACAACAAGATAGAATTTCTCTCTGTCCTGAGCAAACATACAGACAGCCGTAGCATCCTTTTTCTTGCCATCATCTATATACACCTGATACTGTGTAGGTAAAGTGGGTATTCCAAAAGCATATGCATTCCAGTCGTCCATTTTTCCGTCTATTGTAATGCCCTGCTGTTCATAAACCGGCATATACTTAAATCCGCCCAGAACCTTTTCCATTTCTTCAACGGTAAACGAATCCGCACTTGAAATCTTCTCATAAAGCTCAACAATACTCTCGGATGCTCCCGTATCACTTACCGAAAGATTTTTACCGTTCCCTTCAAAACCACCGTTCTGAATTAAATTCTCACCTGTTTCCATGTCGGTAAACTTCATATCGTCAAACCACGCACCCTTTGTTGTGCCGTCAATAATTATAAGGAAGTTAACCTGACCCGTGGCTTTTGCAGTCCACTCAAATTCATAGTTTGTCCAGCCGAATGTATTGCTAAACGGGGTAAGATCATAACGCTTTTCCCAGTCTATACTAAATTGCAGAATGCTTGAATTTAGTGATTTTACCTTTGAGCCGACACTGTAGTGATGTCCTTTGACTACATCTACAGTGTATCGTCCCAGCATATATACATTTGGAGCGGAAGGCGTTTCATTGACTATCTTCATGGAATATTTTCCCTGATATACCTCTGCGGTATCCAAAGTAGCCTCTCCCACACAGTTATTAAGACAGTCAATAGTCCATCCGCCTACATCGTATGTCTGCGCCCGAGCAACGGTTATGCCCGATAAGCAGGTTATCACCGTTGCAACCGACAACAGCATTGCAGTAAGTTTCTTTAGGTGTCTGTTAGTAAATTTTTCTTTCATTTTTTAACCTCTTCCGATACATTTAGAAATTTTTATTCAAATACTCTGTGCGGATTTGGATTGCCTATGATATTGAGCGTATCTCTTCCGTCAAAAACAAAATATTCGACTGTGAATTTTCCCTCAGGCAAGGCAAAGCTTGTGTCAATTGTTGTAAATGCTCCGTTGCAATCAGCCTTTTTAATAGTTTGCGATGTTGATTTTACCGTATCGTATAAAACTCCGTCCTCATCATATATTGCAACAATCTGGTCTACGCCAAAATCCGCGTCTATAGCGTAATTGCTCAATACCAGCGACACGCTGTAATTTCCCTGTCCGTCAAGACTTTGTACTCTCTGTCCGTCCTTCTTTAAGACAACCTCCTTAACAACATCGCCTTTTGGCGCATTGGTGTCCACTTCTTCAAAGCCGCCGTTTTTTAAGACATTCTCTGCTGTGTTCTTTTTAACAAGGCTTACATCGTCTATATACCAGCCGTTTGTGTCTCCGTCAGCAGCGAAAGCTATGGCTGTGTCTATTGCTCCGTCAGGGACGGTTACTTCTATTTCATACTTTGACCATACTCCGTCTGTTTCCACAGGTACGCGATTATCCATAGAGTATTTAACCCATTCATCACCGTTTAATGTAAAACACTGCTTATCACCCGATGTAACCGTGCCAATCGCCCAGAAGCTAAGTGTATATGTTCCTGTTAAACTAAGACCTTCCTGAGCAGCCGCTATGGCTTTATAATTATTTGCAGAATCGGCATGCCTTAAAAGAACACTGTTACTTCCCATATGCGCAATATCGTTTGTTACGCACGAAAATCTCAAAACTCCGTCAGGCTCAAGCGCGTCCCATCTTGTCCAGCCGTTGAAATATTCCTCGTACGCCGATGTATATTGAGGTGTAATCTCTATAGCAGGCTCTTGCTTCTCTTCAAAGCTCCCGTTTTTAATACGGTTGTCTGTTGTGTTCTTTTTAATAAGGCTTATATCGTCTATGTACCAGCCGTCCGTATCTCCGTCGGTTACAAAGGTCATTGCTGTTTCTGTACCCGATATAGTCACTTCTATTTCATACTTTGACCAAATTCCATCCGTCGCCTTTGGCTTCAGATTTTTCATAGAGTATTTTTTCCATGGGTCGGCCAATGTTACACCCTGTATTTCACTGTCTGTCTTAGTTCCCACTGCCCAAAAGCTAATCGTGTAGGTTCCTGCCTCTAAGCCAAGCTCTGACTGTGCAAGGCATATATTCTGATTATTCCCCTGCTCGCCAATATGCCTTATAAGAATACTGTGGTCTCCCGTATGTGCAATCTCATCTGTTACACACATAAATTTTAAGTTATTGTCTGCTTTTGCACCGCTCCAGTCGCTCCAGCCTGTAAAATAGTCCGCATATGCATCTGTATATGTCGGTGTTAGCTCCACAGCGGTCTGCTCTGTTAATTCAAAGCCTCCGTTTTTAAGAATACTTTGACTTGTTCCTTCTTTTACAAGGCTTACATCGTCTATATACCAGCTTTTTGTGTTTCCGTTACTTGCAAAAGTGATTGCATTATTGGTTTTTCCGTCCGGAATGGTTATATCTATTGTATACTTTTTCCACTGTCCGTCTGTTTGGGAAACAGTAAAGTCATTTAAATAATAATCTTCCCATGCCTCTCCGTTCACTGTGATACAGTTTGTATTGACATCATAATCTCCTGCCGCCCAGAAACTTAAAGTATATGTACCTATAAGGCTGAGCTTCTCCTGTGCAATAACTATAGCTTTCCACGCGTTGCCCGAGTCTGTATGCTTTATAACTACACTGTTATTTCCCATATGCGCCATCACATCTGTTACACAAGAAAATGCCTTGGATTGGTCCGGAGTGAATGCGTCCCATCTTGTCCAGCCTGCCAAATAATCTTCATACTTATTTGTATATGCTGCACTGTTATCAAACTCAAAGCCTCCATTTTTGATACGGTTATCTGTTGTGTCCTTTTTAACAAGGCTTATATCGTCTATGTACCAGCCCTGTGTATTTCCGTCGGTTACAAAGGTCATTGCTGTTTCTGTGCCCGACACAGTTACTTCTACTTCATACTTTGACCAAATTCCATCCGTTTTTACAGGCTGACGATTTTTCATAGAGTATTTTCTCCATGGGTCGGCCAATGTTACACCCTGTATGTCGCTGTCAGTCTTAGTCCCGACTGCCCAAAAGCTAATCGTGTAAGTTCCTGCTTCTAAGCCAAGCTCTGACTGTGCAAGGCATATATTCTGATTATTCCCTTGTGCGCCAATATGCCGTATAAGAATACTGTGGTCTCCCGTATGTGCAATCTCATTTGTTACGCACATAAATTTTAAGTTATTGTCTGCTTTTGCACCGCTCCAATCGCTCCAGCCTGTGAAATAGTCCTTATATGCATCAGTATATGTCGGTGTGGTCCCTACAGCAGATTGCGCTGTCAATTCAAAGCCTCCGTTTTTAACAAGGTTTTGAGTTGTTCCTGACTTTGTCAGGCTTATTTCATCGGCATAGAAATTAGCACCCCAGCCTACACCGCCTACTCTTATCTGTGCCGTTCCGCTACCTGTAAATGTTACGGTTTGTGTATAATGGGTGAAGTCCCCAGATGTTCCGCTGTTTATAAATTTAATGCTTGTATCAGTCGTATTTAGTCTATATTCTTTCCAGATACCTGCTCCGTCCACTTGTATGAAAGGCTCACCCGAACCCGAATACCAAAAACTTATTTCATAACTGCCTGCTGTAACTGTCACACCCTGAGAAATTCCTATAAATTTCCATGAGGCAGACTGCTCATTCCTTATTTGTATACTATTTATGCCTGAATATGCCTTGTCTGTTGTTACAGCCGAAGATTGGTCGGCGGAGATATTTGCAGCTGATTCGTATCTTGTCCAAGCATATAAATAAGCATCGTCAGCCTGCGCTCCCAACACCGCTTGAGGCACCAATGACAACACCGTTATGATTGCAATAAATAAAGCAACTGATTTTCTTACCTTCTTCATTTTTTCCACTCCTTATTCGCTGATAATTATATGTGTTACTGTTTGCACACAGGATTATATAAAGTATAGATTTTTCATCTGCTTTCTCAATGTATACCTGTTCCGACAAAGGCAGTTTTTGACAAATTACAGTAATTTTTCGTCATTTTAAACATATTGACGAGTATTAAACACCCATTATTTATATATATGTTACCACATCAAACCAAGTATATCAATGTGATTTTTTTACAAAAAGTATTGATTTTCTACTTCAAAAATATTTTTACAGATTTTTATTGATTTTTTGCAGGCTTTATATATAATTAAAAATAATGTTACCGAAGATATTCAGATGAGAAAACGGGTGTAGGCGGTAGCACATTTTTACATTCATAACCGATGTGACAATGTCCCATGGTTTAATTTACAATATATATACGAGGTGATTTTATGGATTTTATAAGGGAAAAGATACGCATTGCAACCGAAAATTTAAAAAAGCTTATAATAACAGATCGGCAGGAGCTTAATTTTAAATATGTGGAGTGTCACAAATACAAGACGACCAATACTCCACCGAAAGAAGATGCAAACTGGAAGCCATTTGAAAAGGGTATGCGTTTTTCCGGTACAGACGAGCATTTCTGGCTGCATATGACGCTGAAAACCCCCAAACTGCAAGATGGCAAAGAACTTAGACTTTCTGTAAAAACAGGTCGTGAGGGAGAATGGGACGGAATAAATCCGCAATTTACCGTATACCTAAACGGCAAAACCACACAGGCTCTTGATATAAATCATACTTGGCTGCCCCTAATGCCCGATACCGATTACGATATTTATATGTATCTGTATACGGGTATGGTTGGCGGAAATTTTGATTGTTTGGCTTTTCTTGAAACTGCCGACCTTAGAGTTGAGGCACTTTATTACGATATTCATATTCCTTTTCTTTGCATGAATGAGCTTGAAAATAACTCATACGACTATGTAAAAATACGGGACTCTTTGAACAAAGCTCTGTTACTTTTGGATTTACGCCATGTTTATTCTGAGGATTTTTATGAAAGTATAAAAAATACATCCCAATATTTGAAAACGGAATTTTATGAAAAAATCTGCGGAAATTCCGAGGGCATTGTAAGCTGTATAGGTCATACTCACATAGATGTAGCATGGCTGTGGACTGTTGCGCAAACCCGTGAAAAGGCTCAGCGGAGCTTTTCTACGGTAATCAATATGATGCGCCGATATGACGACTATATCTTTATGTCAAGTCAGCCTCAGCTATATCAGCATGTAAAAGAATCCGATCCGGAGCTTTATGAGGAAATTAAACAGCGCATAAAGGAGGGCCGTTTTGAACCCGAGGGCGCTATGTGGCTTGAAGCAGATACAAACTTAATAAGCGGAGAGAGCCTTGTCCGCCAGATTATATATGGCAAGCGATTTATGAGGGAAGAATTCGGAGTTGACAATAAAATTCTCTGGTTGCCCGATGTGTTCGGATACAGCGGTGCTTTGCCTCAAATATTGCGAAAAAGCGGTGTAACACAGTTTTTCACCACTAAAATGAGCTGGAATGAATCAAACCAAATGCCTGACGATACCTTCATTTGGGAGGGAATAGACGGAAGCCGTGTGTTTACATCATTTATACACGGATATGTCAATCCTATAAACCCCCATGAAATTCACAGAACATGGCACGATTACAAAAATAAATCCCATACGAATAATACTCTTCTCACCTTTGGCTACGGTGACGGTGGCGGCGGTCCAACATATGAAATGTTGGAAAGCCACAAAAGATTAAAATACGGTATTCCCGGTATACCTGCGACAAAAATTGAACATGCCGGAAAATTTTTTGACAGGATTGAAGAAGATTTTAAGAAAAATGCAAAGGAATTGATGGACGAGCCCAAATGGGTCGGAGAATTGTATCTTGAAATACACAGAGGTACATACACCTCCATTGCAAAAAACAAGAAAAACAACAGAAAAAGCGAGTTGCTCTATTCAGAGGCAGAGGCGCTTGCTGTTACCGATATGGTTTTATTGGGAGGAGAATATCCAAAAGAGCAGTTTGACAAGAATTATAAAAATATCCTGCTAAATCAATTCCATGATATTATCCCGGGCTCTTCAATAAAAGAAGTTTATGATGTAACCGATGTTGAATATGCAAATATTTTAAAAGACGGAAATGATATTAAATCACAAAAGCTTGCCGATATAAAGGCAAACTTAAATACAGATGGCGGAATATTTGTATATAACCCGACTCCTTTTGAAATAAGCGACTGCATAGAGATAAACAAAAAGACGGTTTGCGCCGAAAAAATTCCTGCTCACGGCTGGAGGGTAATTCCCGATACAGAGGCCAAAAACGAGGTAAGGGTATCTGATAATGTGATTGAAAATGATTTAATAAAAATTACATTCAATGATAAATTCCATATTGTTTCGGTGTATGATAAAGAGGAGGAGCGTGAGGTTTTGGCAGATAACGCCGAGGCTAATGTAATAGAAATTTTTGAAGATTACCCAAGAGACCATGATGCATGGGAAATTACAAGCTACTACAAGCAAAAAATGTGGATTGCAGATAATGTTTCACAGGTATCGTATCTTCCTAACGGCATAAGAATAAAGCGATTATATCAGAAATCGGAAATTTCACAGGACATCATTTTAAGGAATGCATCAAAGAGAATAGATTTTATTACAACCGTGGATTGGCATGAGGACCATGTTCTTATGAAGGCATCATTCCCTGTTGATATAAGAAACACATATGCAACTTACGATATTCAGTTTGGTAATCTTAGCCGTCCCACTCACAAAAATACAAGCTGGGATGCAGCAAAATTTGAGGTTTGCGCTCATAAATGGGCAGATCTTTCGGAATCAAATTACGGCGTAAGTATATTAAACGACTGCAAATACGGATACAGCATTGAAGATAATATTATGAAAATATCTCTTTTAAAGGCTGCAACCTATCCAAACCCTGAGGCGGATCGCGGTATAAATACCTTCACATATTCATTATATCCGCACAAGGGTGATTTCAGGCAGGGTAAAACGGTTAGGGAGGCGTACCTTTTAAATATGCCTCTTGAAGCTCAAAAGGTTTCAAAAACCGAGGGTAACATTGCAGACTGCTATTCCTTAATATCAAGCAACAAGGAAAATGTTATTATAGAAACCGTTAAAAAAGCAGAGGACTCAGACGATATAATTGTCCGCCTTTATGAGGCTTACAATCAAAAATCAAAAGCAGAAATTACTGTAGGCTTTGATTTTAAAAAGGTTTATCTTTGCAATCTTTTGGAAAATAATATAAAAGAGCTCTGCCATGACGGCAGAAAATTAAGCGTATCAGTTAAAAATTTTGAAATTGTGACACTTAAATTTAAGGTATGACGGTTATAAAATACATTCAAAAAGCGGGGGCTGTTCAATATCGAACAGCCCCCGATTTTATCAATCATTAAAAAATATCCGTTCCGTAACTGCACATAAATAGTGGTATATTGGCAGATGCAGTTCCTGAACCTTAAAAGTTTCAGTCTCTGGCACCTTTACCGTGCAATCTGAAATTTCAGACAACGCGCTGTCTCTTTTTCCTGTAAGCGACAGCACTCTTACTCCCATGCATTTTGCAACCCTTGCCGCATTAACACAGTTTTGCGAATTACCCGAGGTTGAAAGACAGATAAGCAAGTCCTTATCAGTTGCGTAGCCGTAAACAAGCTGTGCATACATCATATCAGGCTCTACATCATTTATAAATGCCGATAAAATTGCGCACTGGCTTGTGAGAGAAATTGCAGGCAATGCTCCCTGAAGATTTTTTCGTAAATCCTCAGGTATTTTCGTGTCTTTAACCGTTCTTTTGAGCATAAACCCCTTCATTAGCTCGCCAACTATATGCTCGCTGTCGGCGGCACTTCCGCCGTTTCCGCAGACTAAAATTTTTCCGCCGTTTTTATATGTATCTATAAAAAGCTCTGTTGCATTTTCAATATCACTCCTGCACTCTTGGAGGCTCGGATACCTCTTTATTAAATCGTCCATAAATTACCCTCCTCGTTCATTACCGCAATGGAAAGCGCCGCATAATCTCCAATATTATCTCCCAATTTTGCAGGGACAACCTCGCATACATTTAATGAATATGAAAGACATTCTTTTTTCAATACCTCCTGCATTTTCGGTCTTATGAGGTTTTCACTTCTTTGGAATATGCTTCCCAGCACAATCATGCGGGGGTTTAGTATATCGACTATGATACTTAATCCATGTCCAAGCATTTCCCCGCAGGTATTGTACACCTCTATTGCATCCTCCTCGCCACGCTTGGCACATTCTGCAATGAATTTTGCATTTATACCCTCAAGCTCGGAAAAGTCTCTGCAAAACGATACGCTTTCCCCCATCTGCAGTTTCTCCTGTGCATACATTTTCCCAAGCTGTGCAATTCCACCGCCCGAGCAAAAGCCCTCAAACGAGCCTGCTTTTCCATACCCGACAGGGCCAAATTTTTTAAGTCTGATATGCCCTACTTCTCCCGCCATATCACTTGTGCCCCGATACAATTTCCCGTCTAAGATAATGCCTGCGCCTAACCCCGTTCCAAAGGTCATAAATATCATATTATCTACGCCTTTGCCTGCACCGTATTTCCATTCAGCGACCGCACAGGCATTGGCATCATTTTCAAGATATACATTGGTATTGTACCTTGCTTTAAGATATTCAACTATACTTACATCGTTCCATCCCAAAAGATTTGGGGGCGACATAATTATACCTTTTTTTGAATTTAGCGGTCCGCCGCACGAAATTCCTATTACATCTATCTTATCGCTCATTTCTTCAGCCAAAATGCACATTCTGTCTATCATATCATATGGCGAGACACTGTGATCTGTGGGAATTACTCTTTTGTCATTTATAATAAGCTCTCCGCCTATATCTTCGCCAATACATACGGCGCATTTTGTACCGCCTATATCAAATCCAACCATATTGTTTGTCCTCTTACCATTCAATCATATTTACCTCTTTGCCGTTTTTTAAGGTTTTAACCTGATTATGAAAAAATTCGGCGCTTATTTCCTCACCAAACAGCCTGATTTTTGCATTAGCATTTTTTCCGTCTGTCTCATATGCCCGTATAACCGTACCGTCACAATCCTCCGCCTGCTTTAGTGCAGTTACGATTATACTTTCATTTTCACATTCAATACAGCTCATTACCTCCGGCAATTTTCCCTTATGGAAACTGCCAAGAATATGCGGAAGAGGAAAATTAAGCTCACAAGCTTTTTTCTCTGCAGCTGCGTTTGTCCGATACGGAAATACAGAATAGCTAAATTCCGTAACTCCCTGTTCCATAAATTCGCAAAATTCATCCCTTTGCCCGAAATGGTCTGCATATATAGCGCTTCTTAGCACGGTCATTCTCATCTCACCGTCTTGGGTGTCGTATCCGTATTTTGAATCATTTGCAACACACAAATCTCCGCTTGCTATCCAGCTTCCGCAAGGCTCTTCGCCTGTATATCCGCATCTTGTAATTGTACCGTACGGAATTTTTGCTATCACTCTTTCATCAGTCATTGGGAAGGTAAATTTCACTACCCTATGTGTTTGATGAAAATCAACCTTAACTTTAACTCTTACTTCACTGCTATCGGGTACTATAGTATAATCCCTTTGAAGAGTTGAATTGTTATACTTAGTTATAACACGAATTGTACACCTGACGGCTCCGTTCTCTATAACCTTAAATTCGGGAGTGCCAAACATACCGACAGTTTCGCCCAAAATCTCTTTGTCATGCGCCCATGTATCACACTCGGTATCATCTACCAAAACGGCTCTGCAAGGTTTATCAATTATGTATTTATCCTGCGTCTTATCAAAGAACCTGCAAATATCACCGCTAAACTTATCAAATTCAACTTTTATTTTACTGTTTTCCAAGCTTGTTTCAGTTACAGAAATTTCCGACTCAAACACTTCTTCGCTTTCCTTTTCGACAAAAAAGCGATAAACCGCATATCCCATTGCAGGAACTTGGGCAACAAAAGCCGTATGATATTTATCATCACCGTTAGTCTGATCACCTCTTACTGACTGAAACGCTATTTGAGAACCTGTGCTGTCGGTCATCTTTTTTGCAACACAGTTGACCGTAACGACAGTTTTAACGCTCCATGCGTGAGGATTAAACACTATTATAGGGGTTCCCAAAACCTCGTGCTCCCATATTTTCCAGTTTATGTGAGATTTATATGAAGGAAGATTATTATTACCCAAAGTGTCAATATTCCATGCAATTTTCTGCATTGCAATATTCATTGCCTGCTCGGTTATGCTCATCGTTTCGCCATATAAATATGATGCATCTTCATAAGCCTTCTTAACACAGCAGCCACCCAGAATATCATGAAACTGATTAAACAATACATTTTTCCATGCTTTTTTGAGCTTTTTGGCAGGATATTCCTCACCCGTAAGCTCCTTTGCCATAACACAGAGCTTTTCCGTCGCCAAAAGATTTTGTTCACATTTTCTGTTAGCCGTCTTTACATAGCTTTCGGCAGAATAACAGCCCCTTGCATGATGTTGCAACTCATCATGGATAATCGGGAGCTTATCCTTATTTACATCCTCAAAATACTCATCGGGCGTTGAATAAACCATATCCTCTATACCAAGCTTGTTTATCGCATCAATCAATGCAATGGTCGGTCCTCCGCCATGATTGCCAACACCGTAAAATGCCATAAAGTCCGTATTTTCATCTTCTGCCTTTTCCTTGAGCTTTCCAAAGCAGTCCATTTTACCAAGGTCATAGTTATAAAACCACGGGATACGGTAAGTACAAACCCTTGACCCATCGTCACTTTCCCACATAAAAAGACTTTCGCCTCTTCCCTGCTCCTTATCAGACGGTCGCATAAAGATATAGTTATCCATTCCGCTTGCTTTTAAGATTTTTGGTAAAGCCCCATTATGCCCGAAAGAATCAACATTATATCCCACTTTTGCCGTTACTCCGAATTTCTCCTTAAAATACCTCTGAGAAATAAGGGCATGACGGGCAAAGCTCTCTCCGTCGGGTATATTACAGTCCGGCTGAAGGTACCAGCCACCCACTATATTCCATCTGCCTTCCTTTACACGCTTCTTTATTTCTTCAAACATACCCAAATCTATTTTTTCAATCCATTCGTAATAGACGGAACATGCACTTGTAAATTTGAAATCTTCAAAATCGTTCATTCTCTCAAGCGCACTTTTGAAGGTTGCCAATACCTCCGAAAATCCCTCCTGCCATCGCCAAAGCCATACCGGATCCAAATGTGCATTTCCTATTAAATGTATTTTAGCCATATTTTCCCTTCTTTCTTTTATATATTCTGTCTCTTGATACACGCCTTATGCGTATTTATTGCAAAATTGCAACCAATTTATATCTTAGTTGTATTTTACAAATTTTTTATCCTGACTTCAATGTCGTTTTTTTACACAAAAGTATTGTTTTTTTCAGAAATTTTATTTCATACCGAGAATACTGTAAAGACGGGAGAATTGTATTCAAATTCATAAACACTACCAAAGTCAAATCGTGGCAAACACGAAAAATAACCATAGACTGTCTTTGAAGTTTTACTTTTTTATGTTTGGATTGAATTTTACAGGTTTTTGTGGTATAGTAACTAACACAAATAATAATGAATTTATATTAAAAACGGAGGAATTACAATGCGTAAAAGTATTAAAACAACTGAAGCTATTTTCCCAATGCCTGTATTGCTTGTAGCAACATATAACGATGACGGAACTGTAAATGTTATGAATGCCGCATGGGGTACAATGGTAGAACGGGATATTGTTGCACTTAATTTGACCGAGACACATAAAACGGTTAAAAACATTAAATCGAAAAAAGCATTTACAGTCAGCATAGCCGATGCCAAGCATGTAGTTGAGGCGGACTATTTCGGTGTTGAGTCGGGCAATGCTGTAGGCGACAAATTGGCAAAAAGCAAGTTGACTGCTACAAAATCTGAAAAGGTTGATGCGCCTGTTATAAATGAATTTCCAATTTGTATGGAATGTGAATTTATCGAGTATCAGGACAACGCCTACGGCCTTGGCGTTATCGGAAAAGTTGTAAAAGTGACTGTTGATGAAAGCGTTATGACAAATGACAAGGTTGACATCTCAAAGGTTAATGCCATCGTATTTGATCCGTATACTCACGGCTATTATAAGGTTTGTGAGCGTGTCGGTGACGCTTTTAAAGACGGCTTAAAATTAAAATAACCGTAAATATAATTTTGAACTTCTTTTTTGCTACCGGCTTTTTACGGGCTTGGTAATGATAGTTCCATATCAAACCTATACAAACGGTTTACCTCATAAGCATTTTAGCTTATGAGGTGTTTTTTTATTCCAAGTCGGGAATGTCAGATTATTTTTATCACCGATTCAACTACCGTTGTACCAACTTATAGTCGCATCATATCCATAAAACTTTTTAAGTATTGGGCTTGCAAATTCTATTTCCCGCCAATTACTCTTTAATGTATAAATATACACCTTTTATAAAAAAGCGAAACTCTCAGTTCCCTTTGACAAAGCAATTTTTCTATGCTATACTACACAAAAAAAGGAGGAAAAACTATGAATAAAAACAACATTAACACAAACGGAGCCAGAATAACCACCGCAACTCGGAGAGATGAATTTACGCGACAGGATGCAAACTGTGCGCAACCGGAAAACGCATCATCAGAAAATACTCCACTTGAATACACTTTTGAGGAAGTTGAGTTGCCCGAAGATGAATACTGGTTGGAATATTGGCATCTTTGGGGCGATAGGGCCTTCACTGCGTCAGATGTTCCTATCGGATTTGAGCGCAAAGACGGACCGTATAAAAGGGTGGGAACCGCTACTAAAAGAATTTCACACGAAACTGTTCTTGAAGAATCACAAGTGCGTTACAGCCCGATTAAGAAATACGAAAAAGCCGTTGATGAGTGCGGACTGACAAATCTTTTCGGTAAAAAAACAGATTTAAAAACCATTACAAAAACACTGGCACATAATCTGAAATCACTCAGGGAATGGGCTAACATAGATTCTGTTACAGATCTTGCCTATAGCACAGATGTTACAAGACAATATATAGCACAGCTTGAAAAAGAGCAAAAGTGTCCGTCACTGAAAACATTGTGTCAAATAGCTAATGTATTCGGTACAAATCCCGCAATGCTGATATCACTTGATATGCCCAATCATTATATGCATTATGCTGATATTCTTTTTCATGAGCTAAGCAAAAAGGACAAGGACAAGCAAGCAGATATTTTAAAACAAGCAATAGAGTTTATAAAAAAGATTTAAAAACATCAACCCTCTGACCCCCAATCTTTTGGGGGAAAGGAAATCTTTTTTGTTATTTCGTCATTACTGCAAAGCAGTAATTTCCTACAAAAAACTGCGTGAATTGGAGAATTTATTACTATGAACGAAAAAGTATTAATACTCAATGAATTTAACAATGAAACTGATCCGTATGAATATATTTTTGATTTAGGTGGAAAGGTGTATATTGGTGCAGAAAGTATAAGCGATAACGATTATTCAATTTCTCTTGAAGACATTTTTCATGCCCCACCTTTTGTTGACACCATAAAAAATCAGATAATTATTTTGTGCCAAGAAATGCAGGGTGGTAAATGCATTGCCGTTGCCTGTATGAAAAATGCAACAGTCTATAAAAACAGTGTAGAATATAATTGGTTGTACGCAAATTACAATATTGTATGCAATGCAGAAGACTGTTTTTTTATTCAGCCTGCTGACAGAGAACTTGTTTTTACAACTGAAACATTTTTATGGGACAATTCCCCGAAGACCAACAGTTATTTGAACAAAATATGCATACCAAAAAACTGTGTTAAAATTGATACATGTCAATTGGATAAAAAAGTCGCCGCGGCAAAGACATATAATGAACTTGTTGAGGTTTCTATCGAATACGATAATGCACATCAGTATTTAAAGTCATTGGAAATATGGAAAAGAGAATATGAAAAAGACCGGCATAACAAAGACATTATGTTTCAACTGGGCATATCGCTTATGGACTGCGCCGACTATAAAAACGCCAGAATATATCTGGAACGGTGTTTTGAAGAGAAAAAATCAGATGACGCATATCTATCAAGACTTGCTATACTCTACTTCCGTGCATACTACAATGCCGAAGCAAAAAGCATTGCTGATATGATTTCGGATAGAAGTTATCTTGATGATTGGGGTTATGCATACGACCGCATTGTGTCGTATGCTCCTGTACATATAAACGCCGATTCCGTAATGGGAAATGATTTTGTAAAACACAGAATTGATTTAGGCTTTACTGATATGCCTCTACCGGAAATAATAAAAGACTATGACGGTACCAGGCGTTATCTTGATCCTGTAAGAAATAAGGCTATCCCCCTTACGCCGGAAGAAACAGTTCGGCAAAAGGTCTTAAGATATTTGCTTGATATATTGGCAATCCCAAGAGATTATATTATATCTGAAGATCATATGTCACATTACGATAAAAACTCAACCACCCGAGCTGATATAACCGTTCGCCACAACGATGAAACATATCTGATTGTTGAATGTAAAGCCCCTGACATTGTAATTGACGGCGATCCGATCCGTCAATTGTTTGGGTATAATGATATTTTGAAAAGTAAGTATCTTTTGTTAACAAACGGTACCGATTCTTATATTTTTCAGCGCAACTCTGCAGGTAAGTATGATTCGATTACGCAGTTACCGACATATGGTGATATGATAAACGGAACAATGGCAGAAATTAATCCAATAAAAAGGAATCAATTAAAAAGGCCTTCTATTACGGAAATGAAAAATCCGGAAACAATAAATCAATATAAAAATGACGGCTTTTATGTTGGGGTAAATACGCCTGATTATCTGGTCCCATTCATTATAAATTTGATGTGGGCATTTATGGATAGTGAACACCGGATTCAGGAATGTACAGGCTGTGGCATTACTATTGAAAAAGACAACGGCACTGTTGATATGAAGCTTACCAATGTGTCAGGTGGCAGTTTTCCCGGCAGGTACAGACAATTTCTTGTATGTGACAGGTCTGGAAATCATTTATTGGTATCTTTCGCAGTTTTAGGCACTTGGAGCAACGCCACAAAAGGAGGCTATACATCGCTTGTATGTGGTGTCGACCGTGGCTCGCAACATATATCGAGATTACAGCTCAGACTGGATGCCAATTGCGATATTGGTATATTTTCTACAACTCTTTCTCACGACGGAGCACGCTCACGCAGAAAAAGACAAGATACTATTGACTATGTTAAATCCGTTTGCAGCGCACTTGTAAAACAAAATAGAATACATCTTGGAGTTTTTCCAAATAACAAACTTATAAGTATGGAAGATAGCAATGTGAAGGATTTTATTGTGAGACTTACAGCATATGTGCTTTTAAGAGATGAAATGTCAAGGCTTGGACTATAAAAAAATCCTTTACTCTATGTAAAAGCAGGGATTTTAATACCGCATCAGCGAGATTAGGTTATATATCAAAAAACTACAAAACTCTGATAATGTTATATCCGAATGGGATGATATGCTCCGGGTACTGCTTATAGATAAGGTAACGGTATTCCATAACGGAAAAATGACATTTTTGTTTAAGGACGGTACGGAAATAGAAATATAGCATTAAACCCATAAGTGCCTCACATATGTGGGGCATTTTTTCTTTTGTTTTCTTAATACTCTTCACCGCAACCTTAGAAAATTTGTGCATTTTTTGCACAACCCTTGACACCGAAAGATTTGGAAAAGTGTCACGAGTACGGCTAAAGTGTCACGAGTATAGCTAAAAGTGTCAAGGGTATGCGACATTTTTAGGATTGTAGGCTATTATTTAGCCGATTTTTTCTATACCCTTGACACCGCTAACTCCCGCAAACCTCACTGTTAAGCCAATTTTTACGCAAAAAAAGAACAACGGAAATTGTATCAATTCCATTGTCCTATTATGGCATCCTCGGTCAACTTTGATACAATGCACCCCACTTAAGAGGATTTGCACCCCATTTTAAATGGGGCGCAGTCTCCCAAAAACTAATTCTTATCTATAGTATTGTTTTTAGTTTTCAGTCTTTCCCCGATAATATAACAATAAAAGTTTTATTATACACGAAGGCTCAGCTATTAGTTTTATTCATACTTGTGCACTATCAAGAGTATTCTTACTCTTCCCTCTTTTATTTATATGCTTTTATATAGTAACTACCGTTCAGTCTATGTGTATTGACCTCATTAAATCCTACATTGATGCACATCTCAACCACTTTTTCTTCAGAAGGAATCCCATAAAATGAATACATGTTTTCTTTTCTTTTTATCAGCCAGCCATCATGAAATCTTATTGTATCACTTCTCTTAGAATACTGATTATAATACGAATTTCGATATTGCACAGCTATGAGCACAAATCCTCCATTCTTTAAAACCGCATAAGCATTATTCAATATATTTCGTCGCTCCATATCACACGGAACAGCTGATAGAACATTGATACAAAACACTAAATCATATGTATGTTTTCTCCATATTTCACTGTTAATATCATAAACATATAAATTGCTTTGGTCATAATCTCGAATAGTCATCTTCATGCCATTCACAATCTGTTTCTTTTCTATTTGAAATGATGAATCGATAGCAATTACAGTCTTTGCTTTTGAGGCTAATGGAATACTATATCTAAGTTTACCACATCCATAGTCTAAAACTGTTAATCCTGAAGGTAGTTCATCTATTATTTGTAACATATGGCTATTGGTCTGTTTGGTTGATTTAGCTGCTAATTCAGATTTGATAACTTTATTATCTATTATATAATGCATTCCTTAATTCCTTTTTTATTTCATTCTTTCTATTATCATCACTAAAAACAGCTTCAATTTCCAGTTGCGTATATTTCTTGTTCTGAAAGTATATAAGAATTAAAAACGCCAATAGAATCATAAGAATAGCTATTGATAATATAATATTCTTAGCCACACAGTTTAATATTGTAAAAACAACAAGCATAATAGTAATTAAAACAGTTATGTCCAGTAATATCCAAAACCAACACCATCCATTCAATGCTAGAGTAATATAATGCTTATCTATTTGGGGATTTGTTGAACTGGTATACTTGTAAAAAACCTTATTCATTATAAGTTTTACCTTTTCTTTAGTTAGTTGCTCAGTCTTATATTTTATACCACTGTTTTCAATCATTTGTTTTACAATAATATTTTTATCATATGAAGCCCTAATTTGTAGAAGGTTGGACATTTTATCATGCAATTTAAAAATATGTTCCATAACGCCAATGAATAATGGTATATAAAGACAAGATAAACTTAATTCTATGTTAATAAACTTCATTTGTATTCCAAAGGAAATTGTTTTTAAAAACACTGCAAATTCATTATTTATGCATGATAGAAAATACAATATTAATACTGATACCATAAAAGTTGTCTTAGAGATTTTTTCAATCATCTCAGAATAGTCTTTAGGTGAACTAAAAATCCACATCACTTTCACTCCTTTATTTCTCTTCTTTTATTGAATACCTTTATTAATATTTTGCTATAATTCATAGTTAATGTTATTCAAGCCACTCACTGGGGATTAATTTTTGATTTCCATCTCTCCACTCGCAAACCTTATGTACATTTTCAACACCTTTCCAAACTTCTTCATCAGCATGTTCAAGAACTATAATTTGCAAATTCTTATCATTGCTTTCAATTGCGTTACTCATTACTTTAAACATTTTATTAACCGCAACAACATCTTCATCTTCTAGTTCCTGATCAATATCATATTCTTCGTCATTTGCTAGTTTTCTTGGAAAATACACTTGGCTTGGTTGATCAATTATTATGAACTGAGCTAACGGTGAGTTTGCTTTACTTATTGCAAATTCTTGCATAGAAAGTATTGTTGCCAGATGATAAGATATCCAATTGGATCCACTACCTATTTGCCATAAATAATCCATTCTTCCATTATTGTTTATTTTTAAAGTCAAATTTTTATAATCCATCTGAACCAGATTATATGGATTCTCTAAATCTAATTGTGGCAACTTCTCCATGATTCTTTTTTGAATATCGTTTAAAGACTTGTTTATTCTACGAATTATTTCATGTTCATTTACTTCTTTTTTTAATTGCTCAATCTCTTCTTTTAAAGCTTGAATTCTTTTATCCAACTCTTCATCATCAAAAATATTTTTATATGTTTCTTTTGCATATTGCACTTTTCCAATAAACTTTGATATTTCTTCTAATGTATAGCCATATCTTTTTTTACTTTGCTGCTCTCTTCTTAAGAGTTTCAAACTATTTTGAATACCGCTTAGTTTATCAGATAAAATTCTGATTTCACCATCTACAGTTTTAAATTCTCTTTCAAATGCCACCGGAATCTCACCAGCATTTTCAGCCTCATCCTCAATTTCTTTCAAGTTTCCTACTAAAGCATTTAATTCTTCACTTCTACTATGCTCAGAACCACAAAATGGACAGACTGAAAAGTCGCTTGTCATATTTGAAATACAATCTGCTATTTTTAATCTATCTCTTTGTATAGATAGATTCTTCTTATAATCAGATATATTATCATAAAACTGCATCATTTCGGTCTTTCGTCTAGAAAGAATAGCCAAATTATAAGAAATCTCTCGTTCTTGTTCCCTCAACTCGTTAATATTCTTTGAAACGAGCTCAATTCCATCTATGGATACATCTATATTATCAATGCTTTTCTCGCTTACTTCTGTTAAATATTCTAAGCAAATATCGTAAGTTAAGTTTTTAAGATTAATTGTTTTATCAAGCAAACCAACTCCTTGAGCTGCCTTGAGCCATCCTTTTATTTCAAAATCCCATTTTGCAGAAACCCTTTTTATATTCTCTATTTCTTTCTCTCTCTTGGTTAATTCTTTTTCTAACGATTCAAGTCTTTTCCTTTTACTAAGTATTTCACCGTCTATTGCACCTAATACATACGGGAAAATGTTAATAAGTTTTTGCCGATGTTCCATCGTATCAGCTTTATAAAATAACGTGTTCGCATTGGCAATTATATTTTGTGGTTGATAGCTAAAAGCCATCATATCTCTAAAAGAAGGTCTCGCATTAAATCCACTATTTTCATCTTCATCGATACTTTGAAATGTTATTTTAGCGATCTCATCTAATGTTCTACACACTCGTTCTCTGCTATTATTCTTTTCTGGCTGTGCGGGAATATCAATGTTTTTATCCACAACGAACATCATATCATCAGTAGATTTTCTCTCGCCCGGCTCTCTTCTTGCTAATAACATTTCAGAATCTTTTGTCTTGATTATTACTCCAAACCAGCTACACGAATCTCGTATGATATTAACCGGAATAGCACATTCTTTTGAACCCAAACAATAGTCTACAATGGGAATAATTGCAGATTTTCCGGTCCGAGATGATCCGGTTATAACATTGACCATGCCTAACCTAAATGAAATTTCTTTATATGGTATATCTTCCTTTTTAGGCCACAAAATTAGTTTTTTTATTTGAAAATACATATACTAAAACCTCACTTTTAAAATTTGCGATATTTCTACTAAATTCAATTCAGAAAACCATACACCAAGTTTTTTTGATACTTTTTGTAATTTTTCTATATCTTTACTAGATATTTTTATTTCTTTAATTCTATCATATAAAGGTATAGCTTCTCCTGTTTTGTCAACACTTATAAAACCGCTAAGCATGGCGAATCTTATACAATCCATTATTTGAGTTTTATTATTTAAAACCACAGTCTGTACATGAAGTATAATGTCATTATTCTTATTTTCCTTTAACTTATCCATGCACCCTCTTAAACCTGTTGGCTTTTTTGTAGAGTTTATTATTTCAAACAGATCATTTATATATATTAGAGGATAAACCACAAATAATAATTGCAAAGGTGGAAACTTATCTGAATTCACATAGTATTCATTCACGAATATAGACAGCAAATATCCACCTAATGCAGGATTTTGAATGTTTTTTATTTCTTTACTTAGACTTACCACTATAATTCTTCTCCTCAAAGATTTCTATATATTTAGGATGCCAACCAATCTTTAATGTATCTGAAAGGGCATGTAGACAACCATTATAGAATGAAGCTGGGACAGAACAAGTCTCCATGTCAACTTTGCTATCAACGCATTTTGCATATAGATACTTTCCAGCCGTTTTTTCTTCATATTTATCACATTCAATATCATTAATTCTTTTTTTATTTTTCCAATGTCTAAGCAATGACTGCTCATACTCTTCAATTTGCTGTACGCTTACTTTTCCATCAAGCCCCCATCTTACTCTATCTCCAGCCGCAACGAGAAAATCATTTATTGCTTCAAGCACATCCTCGTATTCGGCATCGATAAGTTCTAATTGTTCTATATATTTCTTTCGTTCTGATAATTCTTCTTCAATTTTGCCATTACTCGGTTGTACTGTTACACTGCGCAAGCTATATTTCTGATTATATTCTCTGTAAAGCGCAGACAATTCTTTTTCAAAATCATCAAATTTTATCAGTATGTTTTTTTTGCTCTCGACGCAATCTGCTATTTTCAAATTAATCCAACCTAATAGTGCCTTAAAAACTTCAGAAAAAATATCTGATGGAATATGAAGCTTTCTTGCTTCATCTTTTACAAAATCACTATAATTCTGTTTACATGTTTTAAGACAAAAACTTTCAATAATCTTAACTGAAATTGTTTTGTTATCTTCCGCAAAAAAAGTTTCAACATATGTTTTATATGCGTCTGGGATTTTTTTCTTTATTGTGTCTCCATCAAAAAATAATTCTTTTGTTTCTTCCCATGCATTTAATGCTTCAGTATTATTTTTAGACTCATTAAATGCTTTAACAACATCACCACTCTTATTTACTGTAATAAACAAAGTAAATAGTGTTTTTTCTAGCGGTATTTCTTCGTTCTTGACTCCCATCAACCAATTATAAAGAGTTTTCCATAAATCAATCGATTTATTCGAAACAGGATTATTTTCAGATGTTACACTTTTAATTTGTATAGCCTCAACAGTATTTTCTTCCCTATTAACTCCAAGATCGTCAAAAAGCTCCATGCTAACAACATCGCCTCTTTGACAGCTAATTAAGACATATAGCATATGAAATGCCTGTATCATATATGCATATACTTTATCTGGCACATGAGTGTTTTTAATATTAAAATTACTACACATTTATATATTCACCACTCTCTATATAGTCTTTTACGATATTATACCATCTTTTTCTTAATAGTACAAGCTGCATATTAAACAAAAATTGTATTTCATTTCGCATTTATAAATACAGAACCATTTAACTATATAAATTGTGTTTTTAATTAATAAAACATTTATTTAACTCAAAACTATATGCATCCCACTTAAATAGTTTAATTCATCACTAAAATTGGAATTACTGGTTTAAACCTTGAATCTGTACCTCTGCACAAATTCACGGCTTCACTCTTATGCTTCAATTTCCGCTCCTGTTTTAAATTTGAATACCATTCTCCCGTCACGGTACACCGTTACGGTATCTATTGTCGCGATCCAGAGCTTCGCGTCAAATATATTCAGCGGTTCTTCGCGCTCCATGATTTCGAACATAAACGCTTCTATGGCTTTATATTGCCTATTTCGTTTTTCTTTCTTATCTCTCAGGCTTCGTATCTTTTCAACAAGCTCATCATATTTGGCTTCATGGGCGGCGTACCTTTTGTTATAATCCGCCTGACTTTGTGCTATGTAAGCATTTTCATCTATACTCTTTTGCATCAGCTCTGACACAATTTCCAATTCACGGAAAAGCTCAGTTATCTTTTTGTCAACCTCCGCCGTATCGGAAAGAACTTTTTGTATTAGTCTGCAATCCTCCAATAATGCTTCCTTATCATTTACCAGAATGTTATATGCTTTTAAAAAGCGTTCCTTGATTTCCTCCTCATCATAATGCGGTGTACTGCACTCTTTTCCTCTGAATTTCTCATTACACTGCCATACCGTTCTTTTATACTTACTCGTGGAATGCCAGACCTTCTGACCGTAAAACCCGCCGCAGTCTCCGCATATTATTCTTGCCGATAAAATGCTTTGCCCGCTGTAACGCTTACCTATGGCCGTCCGCCGCACAATCTCCTGCTGCACCAGTTCAAATTCTCTCGGATCAATTATAGCCTCATGGCTTTGTTCGACATAATACTTAGGGACCTCACCCTCATTTTTCTTAACCTTCTTCTGCAAAAAATCCACCGTAAATGTCTTTTGTAAAAGTGCATCCCCTTTATATTTCTCATTTGTCAGAATACTCTGCACCGTTGATGTGGCCCACTTGCTCTTTCCGGCCGGAGTCAGAATATTTTCTTTTGTAAGTTGATTTGCAATAGAACCTACTCCCTTACCTTGCAGGTACATACTGTAAATCCTTCGCACAATTTCAGCTTCCTCGGGAACAATTTCCGGAGTACCGTCCTCCCCTCTTCTATAGCCCAAGAAACATTTATACGGCATACTGACCTTACCGTCTGCAAATCTTTTCCTTTGTCCCCATGTTACATTTTCCGATATACTCCGGCTCTCCTCTTGTGCAAGCGATGACATGATTGTTATAAGCAGCTCACCTTTGGAGTCGAGCGTATATATGTTTTCCTTTTCAAAATATACCTCTACCCCCTTGTCCTTGAGCTTTCTCACCGTTACAAGACTGTCAACCGTATTCCTTGCAAAACGGCTTACCGACTTTGTAACTATGAGGTCAATCTTACCGGCAAGAGCATCTTCTATCATTCGGTTAAATCCGGCTCTATGTTTTGTGTTTGTTGCCGAAATCCCCTCGTCAGTATAGACCTCGACAAATTCCCAATCCGCTCTCGATTTTATGTAATTAGTATAATAGTCTACCTGTGCCTCATAGCTTGTAAACTGTTCATCGCTATCTGTCGATACCCTGGCATACCCCGCAACCCTGCGCTTTATGTTTTCAAATGACGGCATATGTGTAATAGGGTTTACGGTTGCATCAATTTTTCTCACCTTTGGCATTACATTTCACCCCGCTCCAATGACTTTCTTTTCGCTTCTTCTTTCATTTCGTAAGTCCAGCTGTCTGCACGGGAGGGCTGAACCCAATGCTTTGTTGTTTCGCTTTTATCCGCAAAAACAAATTTTACATCGTTGTTTGGTAATACTATAATCTTTTCAATCTCCTTTTCAAAACTGTCTGAAAGTTCATGAAGAATACTGTCGGGTATTTGTTTTGAGACGCAAAATTCACGACTGTTTTTGCTATATGCACTGCATTTCCACACATATTTTTTATAATTTTTCTTCCGCACATAATTCCGCCCACAGCATCCGCAAAACACTATGCCTTTAAAATCATAATCATATCTTAAAGCTCCCATACTATTATTTTTGCTTGAAAATATTTTCTGCACTTTTTCAAAGTCCTCTTTAGAAATTATGGCGGGATGCGTTTCTTCAACATAGTATTTTGGTAGTTCACCGTTGTTACATCTTGACCTTTTACATAAATGGTCTTTGGTATAGTATTTTTGTAACATCATATCACCCATATACTTTTCGTTTATTAAAACATTTCTGACAGACGATAATGTCCATGAGCTACCTTTTGGTGAAGGAATATTATCTTGTCTAAGCTTTTTCGCAATTTTTGTTATACCCATACCCGATAGATAGCATTTAAATATTTCTCGGACAACCTCTGCCTCACCGTCTTTTATCTTGATTTCACCATCAACCTTTTCATATCCGTACAATGTAAAGTGATGTTCAATCCCTTCTTCAAATTTGTGCCGTATCCGCCACTTGCAGTTTTCAGAAACCGATCTGCTTTCCTCCTGAGCGTATGATGCAAGTATAGTAAGCATAAGCTCACCGTCAGAACTCATTGAATGTATATTCTGCTCCTCAAAATACACATCAATTCCCAGGCTTTTTAGCTCCCTTACGGTTTGTAGCAACGTTACAGTATTTCTTGCAAACCTTGATATTGATTTTGTGATCACACAGTCAATCTTACCCTTCCTGCAATCAGCGAGCAGTCTTTGGAAATTATCTCTTGTATCCTTTGTTCCGGTAAAGGCTTCATCAGCATACACCCCAACATATACCCAACCCTTGTGGTGTTGTATCATGTCGCTGTAATAGCTTACCTGTGCCGAAAGTGAATGAAGCATTGCATCCTTTCCGCTTGATACTCTGACATATGCGGCTACTCTTTTCAGGATTATTTTATCCGGTATGCTTTTTTCAATTTTAGTTATGGTTTTTCCCATATGTCCCTCTCCCTTCGGATAGCATATTACCTCTTATACCGCATAACATCAAGAAATTTATCGGAATATACTTACCAAAGATATACCGTATTTATCTGCCATGATTGTATCAATTTTATCGTACTCTTTTTCAGAAATAATACCCCGCACCCTCATACTTCCGGCAAGCGACATAGCCCGCCTGTAAGACGATACCTTTTCAAGATAATCATTTTTCATCATTGTAACTGCCCATACCTTTCTCATTATTTAATGATTGAACATAACACCTTCTTGAACAAAAACTTCGTTTTTGGCATTTGTAAGTGATAAATTCTTTGCCGCACCCTTTGCATATTGTCACAACACAAGCCTTACTCTCAACTAAGTCCGTATTATTTCGCCACCATTTGCTTCGGCAATAATTGGAACAGAACACTTTTGCTTTTTTATGAGGTGTCTGCTTCACAGGCTTTTTGCACTGCTTACATACTCCCTGTATTTCTTTAGTTGAGTTTTGATTTCTTCTTAAATACGATTTTACGGTGTTCGGAGAAACTCCAAGCTCCGATGCTATCTTGCGATAACCCATTCCCCGTTGCTGTAACCTATCAATATCGTACTTTTGTTCCGATGTCATAAATGTCCTCCGTTTTACTGCATTATCAACTAAAACTTATTCACCGTAAATCCCGGCTCTGTCGTTTATTACAAGCATACGCAGCATATTATCATCAAGGTTTAGCTTGCCTTGCTTGTCGCCCTGCAAGTATCCTTTCTTCTTTAGCTTTGTAACGGTCGCTACTGCCCAATCAGGCATATTCTCATCCACCCACGAGTAAATCATTTTATGCTCAAGCTTATCCACCTTCTTTGTAAGCGTACCAACTGCATCAACAAGCGCGTTAAATTTTTTTCTTTCGTCATTAGTCATAGGTTCATCCTCCTTATTTTCCATCTTCTTTTTAACATCGGCTCTAAAACTGTCCATTGTATAATTCAGTCCCACACCACGCCATAAATGTTCAGGATCACCGTGGTTTGTAGCAATGCCCAATGCGTATCCCTCTTTATGCGATACAATATCCCGCATTGGGTTAAGATTAAACATGGTACACAGCATTGCAAAAAGCTCTACCGCACTGTCATATGTCCTTTTTACACACTCCTGCGCCTTTGCCTTATCCGAGCAGGTAAACGAAGAGCCTCCCGTATACTTGATTACGGAAGGCTCGCACATCTCAACTCCGATATGTGTATTGTTTGAACTACCGCCGCCATGCCAGCCCCTGTGGTCCCAGGGCAAAGTCTGATATACCACGCCGGTATTCGCATCAATAAAGGCATGCACACAAGCGCTGTTATAGTTTGGTCCGTTCCAGCTTTGTACAAAGACACGGGCGCTTGGTTGTGGACAGCCCACGCTGTGCAGCATAAGCCCCTTAACGGATATTTTCCTGCCAGCTTTGTAGCATGGGTTATTTGTAAGGATACTCTTTACTATCTGCATATATCAGTCCTCCTTCTCGCTTCTGTCGTGTAACTGCTCTAAGATAATCTTTATCTTCTTTGGCACGGGCAATCCTAAATGCGTTGCATTCTCCAACAGCGAAACACCCTCGTTTGAGATATAGAAGAATATTACCGCCGTTCTTAAAACCGAGCCTGAACCGATAATATGCGTATCAAGGATATGTCCCATTCCCACAAGCGCAAAGATAAGCGCCTTCTTGCATATGCCCCTAAAGCCTGCCTCGCTCGATAATCTCTTATCCGATATAGCGCACATTAGTCCCGTTATATAATCAAGTACAACAAATGCGACAAGAGCATACAATAACCCGTCGCATCCGCCCAGAAACCAACCGAGCCAACCGCCTATAGCGGCAAATATAAACTGTGATGTGTTCCATAAATCTTTCATAAAAATCAGTCCTCCTTGTAAATTTGTAAGTAGCTCTCACCTGTATCGGTGTTCGCATAATAATGTGTTATGGTTATATAATAAGCAGAGCCTTCCTCTAAAGGAAAGCTCTTTGAATAAAAATACTCATCGGCTATCTGCATAAAATTACTGTCATATAACCGTATTTCATGATCGCCCGATAACCGTTTGTTCTGTATTCGGTAAGTACCGCTTTTTTGCGGTATAAACCTGTATAAGGATATACTCTCTGTTTCGGTTTTAAGATAAGCTGAGTAAACAGAGGAAACAGCTCTTAATTCATCATCAATATTCACGAATATGTCAGATACCCTTACAAGCAAACCGGCCATATTTACAAAAACCTCTGCCACATCAGTCTTTACCCCGAAATTATACAGAAACACTCCGTAATGGAATACTCCCGTATCAAGCTCCTGTACGGGAAGTGCCTCTGTAATGGTCATACGGTTTATTGAACAGCTTAATGACCATTGCGCCCTTGAACCGGGGTCAGATGAGGGAACGCATGCAAGCCTTGAAATGTTAGTTGCGGTTTGGAATATACAGTCTACACTGCATTTTCCGTCAGAGGGCATAGTAAACTTGGTAGCTTTTCTCCAACCGTTCACCTCGTTATATGTGTATATATCCCAGTCCCTGCCAAGCACCGTAACACTGCCGGTGTTTGTAACTTCAAGTTCAATGGTAATGCGCGAACATTTGGGAACAGTAGAGTTAAACTGTATTGGATATGTATAACAGCCGTTAAGAGTTGCTCTGCCTGTTGACAAGTGACATGTAAAGCGCCCTTTTTCTTCATCGTAATAAGTGTAGGGATAATCATATGTAAAGTTAATAGTTGCCATATTCTGATACCTCAAAATATCTTGATAATAATATCACCGTTACCTGTTACAGGCGGAGTAGTACCGCTTGTCCAGAATACGATATTCCTAACCTGCTTAGTCTCATACGCAGTGTTTGACTGAGCGATAAGCCTTGCTGTCATTTGTGTATCGGCGTTCTTTCTTGCAAAGTTTGTATCCACATATGTTTTGTTTGCGATGTCATGATCTTCTATAGGATTGTTCATTTTTGCTCTGCCGTTTACATCACGAGCTACCAATCTACCGCCCGTGTTGTTCGGTGTGGCATTATCAAGCACAGTTTTATCCACAGCGCTCATAAATCCGCTTGATGCATGTGTTGCTGTGGCATGAGCGCCGTTTTGTATATGGTTTTTACAGTCCTCCAAGGTAACAGACGGTTCACCTTGCCAAGACGATAGCCCTGTTATTGCCTTTATTCGGTTTGCAAGCCAACCAAGGACAACTGATAGCCTGCCACCAACAGAATCGCTCTGAGGGGCGTTTGTGGCGGACACGGACGGGGTAAGCGCCAAGTCAATCTCGTCTAAGTTCTCGTTAAGTACCGCAATATCCGCATTCTCCGTATACAATGGTTTTTTAAAGCTGTAGTTTGCTGTTTCTTTTGGCATATCAATCACCCCCTGAACCAAATTAAAACCTTGTCATCTGCTACTCTTTTAAGCACAGGATAACCGTTCTCAATGGACTTTACCGCTATACCGCCATTACCGCATCTGCAAATATCACCGGGATTTAGTGTTCCGTCATCGTATACAACGAGTTTGCCAAGTACACCGACCGTTGCCCACTCTTTACGGTCTTTTCGAGGTATGTATTCTGTATCAGGGCTCCAGTCGGGGTTTAGAATAGGCTGTGTTTCCATATGTTCTTCGTTTATGATGTTGCCTTCCTCATCAAATTCTGCGGGAATGACCACATCATGATATTGTACACGCCCAAAGTCGTCCGTTACAAACTTACCTTGCCAGTGCATTTCTCCACTGTCACCGACAATGGCAGGCGTTACGGAAATTACACCCAAAGGTACATCAAAATCATCACATTTTACTATCTTATCACCCAGAAGCTTTACAAAATATCCTGTTCTGTCCTCATTATCGGGGTTTTGGTCTGTCCATTCAAAAAACTCGGCATAATCGGCGCAGGGTGAGGTGTATGCACCGTCTGCGGAAACATCACCTGTTGACTGTACCAAGAAAGCAAGGCCTTTGTTCTGTAATGAACTGCCGTTTGCAAGGGCTATGGAATAATCGTATGTATTGTTTCCGTTCTTCCCGAATGTAACTGCGCCTTCAGCTACCGATAATACCCGTTCTCCGTATGCAAGGCTGTTCCTGTTTGCGGCAGCGCTCATACTGCCGCCCGCTGTATTTGAAAAGCCGTATACAGTAGTGGTATTTTCAACAAACGCATAGGAGTCGGGGTGTTGCATATCGGCAGGGAATTCCACACCGGTAAGCGTTAGGATATCCCCATACACGCTTTCTATTGTTGCCTCTAAAAAAGCGCAGGAGTTTGCTCTGTTGTAGTAGCGTATATATATCTTTTTCCCGACTAAGTTATCAGTGCGCTGTCCGGAGTCTAAAGTGATAGTTTTTTGATCCTTGTTAAGTGAACGGCATCTTAGAATTCTTCCGAATGCCCGTGAATAATATCCCAAGCCAAACGAGTACGGCGCGGATACATACGCATGGTTGAATGCGGCAGATGCCACACCCTCGTTTTTAGCCTCATTTGCAGAAAATGCTGTTTTTGCGATTACTGTAGATTTACCAAACGCCGAAGAGTCATCACCCGATACAATGCCGTGGTTTGCTACAAAGGCTGAATTGCCTGATTTTACAGAGCCGTTATTAAAGGTAACACTGTTTGTACCGTCTGCATTTGAGCCTAAGATAATTGAACTCTTTGTACCGGTATATGAATAGTCTGAGTTTAGAACGATAAAGTCGCTGCAATACGGCTCTTCAAAATTGGTATGCACATCATCGGGCGGTTCAAAGTCCATATTAAGTCCCGATACTATTGCATAGTTTGTTCCGATTTCTTGAATTTCACATACCTGCGGCTCTGTCTTGTAGCTTATCCAATCCGTCCAGGTATCGTTTGCCCAGCTAAGATTAAAGGTAATGATAACCTTATCTCCTGTAACAAACGGTACGGGTACATATTCCTTTGCAGAATAATCATAGTTATCAAAATGTATAGTGTCAGGCGCCTCAATATCCGTAATGCTAAAATATTGGTTTGGCACCGTATATACAGATTTAGCATTGCCTATTAAGTTAATATTATCTCCGACAATGATGTTGTCATTACCGATAACAAGGTTGTTGTTACCGTATACGACATTGCCTTTGCCAAGTATTACATTATTCTCGCCCTCAACATACAACTGGTGTATAGTATCTGCCGTATCACTATCGCAGTTTTGATATACCTCATTTATCGCATCTACTATGTTTTTAGCTGATGTTTTTAGTCTGTCCACATTTCCCACATCTGCATATGTAGCAAGACCTATATCGTTAGGATGTATGTCTGCCATTTCCTATTCCTCCTTCCTTGCATACGCTCTGTTTCCGTCCCATACAACCTTTGCATTGCCGTTATAGTCAGGACAGAAATATATACCCTTATCCCGTACCATAACAGATTTGGGTACTTCATATACAAGCAAATACTCCCATGTATATTCGTTTACCGTATCCCATGTGTCAAGCTCGTCCTTAATATCCTGCCATAGCCTGTAGGTAAAGATATATTCAACCGCAAGGTGCGCAGGCTTTATCTCCTCAATCATTGCCTGTATATCCGAAAGGTTGTATGGAACGCCTGTCTTTGATTTAAACTTAACGGCAAAGGCGTATTCGGTAGGGTATTCTATAACCTCAATAGCGCCGTTTACAAACGAAGCCGCCACATTCTTCATCATGGCTTTTGTAACCGTTCCTGTGCCACGGAGTTTTGACAATACTCTGCCTCTGCGAGTGTCTATGTCCGAAGCGGTATCTGGCATAAGTCCTACATCTTTTTCATGCTCTGATATATCACGGTCAGATAGCAAAACAAAGAACTGATTTTCGGTCAAAACCATTTCATTTTGTAACCGACTGAATTCCGTTTCAATACTGTCTACAATTTCTTTCATTACCAAAGATTTTTTATAGTAGTTCGGCATACCCTCAAACAATCGTAACACCTCCCAAAACAGGCACGGAGGTTTCGGAAACTTCTATATTTTCCGTACCGCCGTTAATGGTAAGATTGGTATAATCCGTGATACCGTCACAATTTAAGATACAACCGCCTATCTGCGCAAAGGATATGTATGTTGATGAAAAGGCGCTCTTTTGTAAGAATGCGCTAACGGTTTTAGATATTTGCTCTATTGCTGTTTCTTCCGTTACCCCGCTTGCAAGAACGGGTGATACGGATATATTTATCGGCAGCGGTATTGCGCTCTCAACCGTAACAGATGCGCCTATAGGTCGGTTATCCTCAATATGCGATGCGACCTCGTCTATTAAATCAGTATCCGCCGCGCCCTTGTCCTTATTTATGATAATCACCTTAACCGTTCCGTTGCCGTTCCAAAGCGGTATACATTTTGCATCACCGACACCGCTTACCTCCTTTGCCCATGCAACATAGTGGTGTTTACTTCCCGATGTGGCAGGAAGATACACTTTTTCAAAATACCTTTCACGAAGCTCGTCGTCTGTTTCCTCGTCATAACCGCCTGTTGCCGCTTCCTCGTTTGTAACAGCTACAAGTCCCGGCAATGTTACAGGGAACTTATTGATTGCGCCAATGGGGATATTGCCTATACTGCCCGTGGTATCACAGCTTGCCAGAACATAAGCTGTGCCATTTTCATTGAGAGTTGCGTTTTCTATAACGGTGAACACAAGCTCGTCAGATGCCACCTTATCACCAATGGAAATACCGCTGTTTTGTGTCCCCGATATTTTTACTGTCACCGTTGATGAGGTGGCAGGCTTTCGGGTTATGCCTTGCTCCAATACCTTGTTGTCAAGGTATTTGCCTTCGGCGGTTTTTGCAAAGCCGTTTTTTAATATATCTGTAACTTTTTCGTATACTGCTTCAAGCTCCTCTGATACAGGCTTTTCTACATCATAAAAAAATGAGCCGACTGTTTTGTCGTACTCATTTGAAATGTCAGACAGTAACCGTGATAGAATTTCCTCCTGTGTCATTAAGCTTCACCTCCAGTTCGACGGTTAATGAGTTTATACCTCGTGTTATTTTGATATTAGATACAGAGCGTATTTGTGGAATTTGCAAAATGGCATCTTCTATTTCACGCTTAAGCTCCGATTCAATAAAGGCTACAGTATAACTGTTGCCGATAATTAAGTCCTCAAGATGCGCTCCGTATTCGGTATTGTCATATATGTGAAATCTGCCTTTTTCCGTACGCAGGATTTTCTCAATCCAAACTTTCACAGCATCAATGCCGTCACACTCTATGAGCTTTCCGTCACGAACAACAAAATCACCCGTATTAAAGTCAAATAGATATGACTTTGTGCCGAAGCTGTCCGCTGATGAAGTGAAAGCAATATCGTTTGTTTCGGGAAACATTAACGCACCACCCCCATAAGTATGAATTTTTGATGGTTTTGGTACGGTAAAAGAACCACCTCACAGCCAAGATAAATGTACTCGTTATCCGTATTTTGCTTTTTGAAATCGAAAAGCGATTTAATATAGGTATCGTTTAAGATGATTTTATCACTGATACGGATTTTTGTATCCGGAAGCTCTATGATTGTTCCGAATACAGGCGAATATCCCGTACTGTTTTCCCGTTCCTTTAGTAGTTTTGCAAGTTCTGTGATACCGTCCATTATGACCACCTCCTAAAAATATGCACGAAAAAAGCACCACTTGATGTGATGCTCTAAACACTATTGAATTTGACAAATCGGTATTTAGCGGTCTTATCTTAGATGTGCAAAGGTTCAATCATAAGAGGCTCTGTATGGGAAAAATTGATGCGCAGGTGATTATTCTTGATTTCCTCTTTATGAAGCTTAACCCATTTAATAACACAAGCTGCTTTGTCCTCTGGGAATGCGTCACTAATACTTCGAATATTTCCGTCAAAGTCAACTGTTATTTCTTCCTTTTTGTACTTTCCGTGAATAGACGGAATGCAAAGAATGTAGTCCATGTCAATAGTGACACCGACAAATTGCGAAATAACTTTTTTTCGTAATTCACCAATATATTCCATATTATACATTTTAAATCAATATAGCATCCTTTCCAAATTGAATTTGTTTGATTTAAGTATACCACATTTTTTAGATTTTTCAATCATCACATTATATAAATTTCCGCAAATCAACTTTCACATGATGGATACCGTTTGTTATACTGTGGCTTGTTCCTTCAATCAAATACCGCACATCGTCAATATCCATAACCATTCCTGCTCTTGTGTAGCTGTCCACAGCCTCTATCATTTCAAAGGAAAAAGTCTCTGATTGCTTGTTCAGTTCAGAGAGTTTATTTTTTGCCACAGTATTTGCATTTTCCTTTTCAGGGTCTATCTTTACGACTTCCTGCAACACACCGAATTTATATATGCTGTCGGTATCCTTGAGGACGGTTTGAACGGTATATACATTATCTGCATCGGTTATGACCTTTATGCTGTTTTTCATATCCTCAATAGACACCGAATGCGATACATTACCGCGCAAGGAAGGTGAATAAATAAGCTGCGTATTTGGCGTTATACGAAATTCGGGATAGGCATAAAGTGTACCGTATTTGTAAATGCGAAGTCCATGTGGAGTCATATCAAAGTTATATCCGCCGCCACACTGTTCAAGTATATTTGAAATTATCTCAGATACCGCCTTGTCAATGTATATTTGTTTTATTTCAGTTTTAAGTTCGGGAATGGTGTCAATCGGTATATTAAAATCTTCACACACCTTTTTAATAGCCTTGTATGCCGACATATTATTAAACTGGTATGTTTCTTTGGATTTATTTAAATACCAACCAAAATCACAAACTGTGTATTTATTAACAGTTTCAGAGCCATCGTCAACATCAATTACTATACCTCTGAAAATTTCAATATTGGTAAATAGGTTTATAATACTCCCAAGCTCAGGAATGTATGTATTTACATACTTGGTATCGGATTTTGCAACTTCAAAATTCATTTTTGTTGCAAGTTCATCAATTGTGTTTTGCCACGAAAGACCACCCACATAGCCTGAAATATCCACACCGTCCGCAAGCAGCTTATACTGTTCATTTCTCGATAAAGAAAAATCCTCACGGATACTATTACCGCCAGTACCGTATTTGTCCGTCAGGCTGTATTCCTTATCCGAGCCTGAAGTATTTGACGGCGCAACAGAGTCATCGCCCATATACCTAAGCACACAGTTCCATGGATAATTATAATATCCTCTTGTATATATTTCTCTGCCTGTCTGGTCGCCTTTTTGTCCGCCCGTGGCTCTGCCTTTTTCATTGATTGAGGCATTGACTATTGTTCCGCCACCGTCAGTAACCACAAGCGCAGTATGGTGCGTGGTATTTAAAAGCACATCTCCACGCTTTAATCCACCGCCGCTTGATAAGTTTATCTGTCCTGTTACATCTAAAAAGCCATACCTTAAAAATACGGGTTTCATATCGCCCGTATATGTAGCGCCACCTGTTTTAACCCTTACGCCTGCCTGTTCAAAAGCGGAAATAACGAGTGAGGAACAGTCATAGTCAATACCCCAACGACTGTTTTGGTCATAGCCGTGTGAGTTGTCGTTTGCAATAGCAACCGCCCAATTAACCGCACTTTCAATTACTGCGCCCATTTATATTAACTTCACCTCCGATAGCGTTATACTGTAGTGCATATCGCCGTCATTTTTAATAGTGTATGAAAAATCTTCAATGGTACAAGCCATATTGATTGGTGTTTCTGTGATGATAAGGCGCATAGGTAGCTTTTGTTCATACCAGGTATCGAGCGTGTAAAGGTAGCCAAACGCTGTGTCACTTCTGTCACGCAAAAAGGGATAGTCCCTTACGGGGAAGAAACTATCCCATGAAATACTTTTTAGTTTACTTTTGCCTATCAGGTTAAGCTCTCCCTGCGCCACTGTTTCAAAAACCTCATTTGACCGAGATTTTGTAACTGTAAACTCAGAAGGAAGAACAGGCAGACATATAACCTGTTCACGGTTATTAACACTTAAATATATATCCATACAGCTTCACACCTCATATTTTTCTGAAAATCCTGTATTGACAAATGCAAGATTGAGATGTATAATGTATATAGAAAAAGGCAAGACCTCAAACGGTTATGCCCAGAATAGACTATTATTTACAATAGCCGACCTTGGCAGAGGCGGCTATTGTGCTTTTATGGATAAAATTATCATCACAAGGACGATAACAAAAACTGCAATAAGCAGTTTTTTTGCCATATGTAGCAAAATGCTTACTTTTCATAAGCATCCCCTCCTTTCATAGACTCAGGAATAATTCCTTGTGAATATAAAGGATGGGCATAACCGCCGGTGTAATCACCGTTAAGAAGTCTTACCTTATCGGATTTCTCCGACGCATACATTATATATTAAAATTTATGCTTTTTCAATATTTTTTTTGCATTCTCTTACAAATTCGACAGTGCAAGCTTGAGCTTTGGCACAAGTTCGTTTACGATTGTATCAACAGTCTTTCCGTCAGCGTTTATAGTTATATAGAACACATTGTTGTTCGTGTTTGTTGTCTTATTCAGCGGTGTAACCTGCGCGCCCTTTGGAAGAGTCAGCATTTCAGCGCCTCTCTCACCGACAATAACACTACCTGCTGTCCGTAGGATACCACCGTTTGCAAGCATAGGTATTTGCGGAGCGGTGAATGTGGGAATGGCAGGAATGCCGACAGCACCGGTTATATTATTGATGCCGTTAATCAGACCGTTTAGTCCGCCTACAGCACCCCGTATCATGCTGTTAATGCCACTTATTATTCTGTTGATTGCGCCTTTAATCGTGTTGACGATGCCGTTCCATATATTCTTTATCGTATTTGCAATTCCTGTAAACACAGCTTTTGCTCCCATAGACACCGTATTCCAAGCACTTGATAAAAAGCCTGTAATGCCTGTCCATACAGAAACCGCTGTATCTTTTATCCCATTCCAAAGCCCTACAAAGAAATTACCTATTGCACTGCCGACAGACACGAAGAAATCTTTGACCGCACCGAATGCACTCATACACCACTTGCAGATATTATCCCAATTCATCCATAGCGCCACACCAATGGCTATAAGTGCGCCGATTGCAACAATGATAATACCTATCGGGTTTGCCGTAAGGACAGCGTTTAATACCATCTGCGCTACAGTCCATATCTTTGTTACTGTATTTATTGTGAGTATAACAGCCTTATATGCAAGCACGGCTCCTGCAATGCCTGATATAATCGGAGCAATCAAGCTCCAATTACTCACAAAGAAATCTGCAATACCTGTTATAGCACTAAGTACTGAGCCGAATATGCCGACCAGTCCGGGAAGTGCAGTATCCTTAATCCAATCAAGCGTAGGCCTGCACAGTTCAAATGCTTTTTTTAGTAATGTCCCGATGTTTAGAGCTACATTTCCCAAGCCGTTTATTTTATCGCTGTTCTGACTGATTGCGCCGTTGATATTATCAAAGGCGCTGACCACATAAGCCTTAACTTCACCAAAGGCTGAAATAAGAGGTGGGAGGGCATTGTCCTTTAGCCAAATTATAGGCGCTTTTACTTTTTCGATTGCTCTTTCAACCAAGTTCATTATGGTTGGAATTTTATCCGCAACATAACCGACTATGGCAGTAACTGCAGGAAGCAGAGCCTGACCGACTGTTACCTTGATACCTGCAATGGCATTTTTAAGCCGTATAATCCTACCTTCATTGGTATTTGCCATTTGGTTTGCCAGGTCGCCAAAGTTCTGCTGAAGTATTTCAACCAATGCCGCGGATTTTTGCGCATCGTTACCTGTCTTTACCATGTTTTTCTGCGCATCGGTCATAACAATACCTGCACGGGACAGAGCGCCTGTTTGACCCGAATACGCTTTACCGAGCATATTCGCCGCCTGTATCATTTGGTCTGAAGTGACATTTACACCGTAGCTTGCAACTGCGAGATTGTTAAGCTCCGGCAGTAGCTTTTTGATACTGTCTGCCGACATCTGAAACGATGCAAGCTGAGAAGCACCTGACTTTTGCGCCGTTGCGCCTATGGTAGTTTGGTTTGACAACTCTTTACACAGACCTGCCACGCTATCCTTTGCCTTGTCCGTTATACCCGGAATCTGATCCATAATGGTATTTAAACGGACATTTGCTTCTTCGGCTTTTTGCGCAAGCTCCACACATTCCTTGCCGATGGAAATAACCTGTCTAAACGATGCATAAGTCGCAACAACGCCAACCGCCTTTTTGGCAAGGGAAGTAAGGGAGTCGCCAGATAATCTGCTCTCTGTTCCCATTCTCTTTAAGCTGCCCGTTGCATTTGTTGTGTGCTTATGAAAACCGTTTAACGAGTTGGTAGCGTTTTTGATAGTGGTAAAAAAGCCATTGTCCTTTAGAGATAGTGTAGCGCCGATATTTTTAGCCACTCTTAACCACCTCCCGCAAGTGTCTTTGCTTTTTCGTATTCATCCTCAACATATATCTCATAGCACCCTTTATAGAAAACCTTTTCAGAGAATGGGAGATTGATTATCTTTTCGGGCAGAATACCACGATTTAAAAAGTGACAGAGCATACCGAGTTCTCCGTCACTTCTTATCAGTTTTTTATATCGTCGACCGCCTTAACAGAGTCAACATACCCTGCAAGCTTTAAGCACTCAAGAGCTATCTGTGGGATTTCGCCCGGCTCAAATATCTTGTCCACAATCTCCATAGGCTCAATACAGCAAAACGCATCACGAAGCTCTTTTGATTTTAAGCACGGCTCTTTCACGCACTGATACACCATGTAACTATCGCCGTTGTCCATCTCCTGCGCTTCCTTAGCCATAGCTGAGGTAGGACATTCAATGGTAATTGTGCCGTCGAGTGATGCGACATACAGTTCTTTGGTTTTTAGCTTGTTATTGCTCTCAAGCATCTGCTCCTTTCGCCGTATAAGCTCCTGGAGGGTTATCTTTGTATTTTTGTTCATAATGTTACCTCACTTCTACCATATCGGGGAAGTAATAGTCGGTGAATCCGCCTGAATACTCCTCGTCAATCATTTTTGCATTTTCAAATTTTTGGAGTGTAAGCTCGTTAAACCACGCATTCTCAATCACGAGCCGTTCCGAGCCGTAGGCATCGGGATCGTCAATTTTGGATATTATCTGAATACGCACATCATGTCCCTTTTTAACATTCTCCGATAAGAGCTGCGCGCCACGGGAGAATACCTTCTTGACTTTCATACTCCACTCGCCTGTAATGCCTGTCATTTTAGAGTCCTTTGCCATCTGTCCGACAAAGTCCACATCCTCACGCTCAATAGTAATTTTTGCCTCGTATGAATCGGTTTCATAGACAGGCTCGCCGTCTAAGTACACCATGCCCCATTTACCGTTCATAACTCTGGGCGCTGTTGGTTTTACTGCCATATTTTTTAACCTCCGTAAATATTATTGCTTGGGGACACAAAATCCACATACCCTGTAAAGTACATAGTTTCACGGTTAATAAATCCATGATGCTCGGAAATATCGAATGAATACTCAAGCGGACTCCACAAATCGCCTATATACACAGACCCTGATACATTTAACGAAAACAAACCTTTTAGTATAAAAACTCCGTCAGTCGATTTTACATATTTATTGCAAAGGTTTTCATAGTCGTAAAACGGGCCGTAGCACATATCCTCATACAACTCCGGTCTGTCAGGGTTATACGGTATCGGCATATCAACAAACGCAACACGCCAAACAGGGGTATTGTCAACCCATGTCCCTATCTGCTGCGGTACAGTGCTAAAGCTGTTTATATATCCGTTGCCGATATGCAAAGGCGAATTGTTCACAAACACATATGCGTCGGTATTGTTATCATAGCTTGGCAACAGGTAAAGGATATTGTTCTCTGCGTTATATGTAGATGTGATATTGATATTGTCAATCTTCAAATCACCCACATACCATGTGTATGCCTCAATACCTGTAATGAAGTTTAGCTCGGTATCCGAAAACGCAACCGTTCCGCTTGCCACGGTAACATCTCTGTCACGGTCTAAAAACGAATATGCGGCTGTCCTTTTATTCATATCAAGTACCAAATGCAGTCTCAGCCAAACTCCCTTTATAGCGACATTTGTTTTTGTACCGCACACATTTAAGTATGCATCATCTGCCGTTCCGAAATAGAACGCAACTCCGTCGGTTGTATACTTACTGCCTGATGAGCCTCCGGGACGCTGTGAAAGGTCTGCAAACCCTATATGCCATCTGTTTGAGAGCATAAAATCAAGGTCAATAACCAAGTGTGTTGCGCTGCTTAGAATATCCATACAGTTAAAGAACGCCCTGCGGTATGTATTGCTGTTACCGCTGTTGGTTATTGACTGATAGTAGTTTAGCGTTTCCGTATCCTGTAAAACAGAGCAGGCGGTACGGTAATCGTTTGCAAATTGTGAAATACCGTCGCTGAAATCATACTTTACGGTCTGTGACGGCAGTTCCTGAACAATTCGCGGTTCAAGCTTCTTGGCGTTAAGATTAAGCAGGGCGGTTTCGTTTTGGAAAACCCTGCTGTTTAAAGCTTGATCAGCGTTACGCAAGTCTTGTATATTACCCGAATAATCGGGAACGCTGTCAATCCGATCCGACAATGCGCCGTCCGCATCCTCTCTTGCTTGCGCCTCAAGTTGTAAGTCAGAACGCATATTATCGGATAGCTCTTCAATATCCTGCCGTATATTGGCATCGGCTTCTTCTCTTGACTGAGCCTCATTCTGAATTTGGGCTTGTATCTCCGATTTGTTATCGTCAAGCTCTTGCCTAAGCTCTGTATCGGCGCTTATTCGCCCCTGTGTTTCGTTTACAAGGGCGTTTTGGAGTTCCTCGGATACTGTTTCAATATCCTGCTTAAGCGCCAAATCTGCGCTTTTACGGGCTTGTGTTTCGGCTTGAATATCTGCATGGATTTCATCAGGCAGATTATCAATACGCTCGGATAATGCATCGTCTGCTGACGAGCGTTCCTGTGTTTCTGTTTGTAAGTCCGTATATGCGGCTAACCGTATATCCTTCATGTAACAACAACCCCTTTATTCCATATACACCTTGAAGTTCAGATCCTCAATAGCGTCCTGAATCTGAATGTATGCTTTTACAAAGACATTGGTTCCTGTGTTTGCGGTTTTTATCTGCTCCTCGTTCCACTCGGAAATATCCTTATGCTCTGATAACCAATCCCTGTTCCCGTCAATGTCTATCTCGGCTCTGTTGTCGTATTGGTCGTAGAGAACACCCTGTGATACAAGGTCTGAAAAATATCTGTTGATTGCCGCAATAAACACAACCTTATTGTCGTAGGAGTTTTCAACCTTACCCACAAAGTCGTTCTCAAAAGTTGTACGGATATCGTCACGGATAAGGTCGATAGCCTCAATAATTTTTATCTTTTTGAAGTCGTCGTTCTTTGTTTCGGGCGGGGATACAAGTGAATTAACACCCCGTCCTATCTTTATTTTTGTACCGTCGTTTATTAAGATGAGCTTACCCGCATCAATATCAGAATCGGGAGTAGCGGATTCGTCAATACTATCCACATCATCAAGCACATAATATGTAGCGCTTCTGTTAAGGGGCATACCTGCGAGGATACCCGCAATCCTTACAGAGAACTCTGAGCATGAATATGTTTTTGTCCCTGCCTTTATATTATCGGTCGCAAAGTTAATAACGCCCTCATGGTTGCTCCCTATATTTGCTCCCACAAACTTGAATGTTTTATGGTATGTATCCCTCTGCTCGATAACGAAATCGGATAGTTCTTGTGTTTCCGCCGCCGTTGCTTCGGGCATAGCTAAATAGTTCCATCTTCGGATTTTTAACCGGTCAAGTACCGCATCAAGATTGCCCTCTTGGGGTATTCGCTCTACCATAACCTTTGCCGGTGAGCCGAGAAAGGCAAGATGCAAATATGCAAGACTTGAAGCGCTAAAATGGCTTTTAATTACCTCGCTCTCGTTTGTAAATGTATAGCTTTCCCTTGTGTTTTGACTGTCCCTTAAAATCAGCATAACAATACCGCGCTCACTGCGCTGTATTAAGGTCTGGGCGAGAGTTTTAAATTCAATCAGTATTTTTGGAAGTCCCATGTGATTCCAACACCACGCTTTCTGATAAAGTCTCCATTTTTGGCATAGGTGTAATACTTGTGCCTGTCTCCTGTAGGTATTCCAGATTAAAAGACGCTATAAGGGCAGGCTTGTCATAGTCAAATGTGATTTCATTGACCGATAAAAACCTGTCGCCTATAGCTATGGAATTGTACAGGAATATATGTTTTAGGTTATCTTGTGTATTTATCAAATCTTCCCTTGTTTCAATAGCCGGGAAGTATGCTATTTCCACCGTATCTGTTACAAGCTCGGTATTGGCATTTTGAAGCTCCACCGACAGGGGCAGAACATCAACAAAGCAGGCAGGCTTTTTAAAACCTTCCTTTACCTCGGTAGCAAACACCGTATATCCGTTATCCTGTAAAAGCTTTGACACAGCGGTTTGAATATCTTTTACCGTAATCATAGCTCTACCTCCTTAGTAAGCTCGTCAAGGAGCTTTTTAGCATTCTTTCCGAATGTTGATTCAATATCGTCCATAGCATCGGAAATCATGTGCGCACCCTGAGTCCGTCCGTTTACGGAAACGCCTCGTACCTTGCGCCCCAAAGCATTAAGCTTTCTGCCGTTTGATGCTCTGGTGCTGCCACCGTGTACAATCTCATGCCCACGGTCAACAAGGTGCGCATAGCGGTTTCCCGACTGCATTCGCGCAACACGGGCTTTACCGTATGTTTTAGGCTTTTTGGTACGCCAGCTTCCGCGCAGTTTTTTGGTTTTGCCGACAGGCGTTTTGGATCTTGTCCTTTGCGCCGCCAGTCTTACCATACTCATTAAGAGGGCGTCGCCTTTGGATTTATACTTACCTTCTATCCTTTTAAATGCTTTCTCCAAATCCTCAAACCCGAAAGTGTTATCTTTCTTAGCCATCGTAATCACCGCTGTCAAAGCTCTGCGCAGTCTTTATACTGCGTTCCGCCGCAATAATTTGAAGTTCCTCGTGCCGTTCACCCAGGTCTAATACCGAAATGATGTCTAACTCACGGTTGTTATATAGGATTCGGTTCTCCTGTGAAATGCCGCTAAAGTACCGTGTTGATATTTTGTATGTGGTTTCTGCGCGGAGCTTTTGGCTCTCTTCATACTCACGGCCACTCATGGGCATAACATAGGCGGCAACGGAATATTCCTTAATCGCCATATGATGCGCAATCAGTTCATTGTTCTTGTCTAAGAGTATGGCGTTCCCGTCATCATCAATAGCTAAATATACACAGTCATCTTCCATTTGCAGTGGCAGGGGAAGGTACGGTTTATATGGCTTATACCTTGGAACAGCCTCACCCATAGAGTTAGAAATCATATCAGTCGGGCGCAGGAATATGATCCTGTGCCGTAATTTAGAGAAATTCATATCCTAAAACACCTCGTTCCTGTATGCGTCAAGAAGTCTGTATACGGCTTGCGGTATCGGACCGCCGCTCCTGTTCTCGTAAAAGTGAGCAATAACCAAAAGCTGAGCCTGCTCAATAGGCTCAACACGGGTTTTAGGGAGTTCATGTCTTAGATAGTTTTCACAAACCTCTTTTGCCAATAGAATGAGGACGGATAAATACCCGTCCTCGCTATCATGGTCTATACGCATAAACTCTTTAACAAAATCAAGACTCAGCATTCTTTTTAGCACCCGCCTTTGCAGCTGTTGGCTTTGTGTCCTTAAAAGGCTCGGCAAGTCCCGCAGATACTAAGTCCTGTCCCAGCTCGTTATCCACATCTGCGATTGTATCCTTGCCATACGAAAAACCAATACCCACACAGCCTTTAAGTATTCGTATCTTCACAAGCCATCACCTCACGAAGCCTTCTGCTGCAGTACCTTGACTGCTTCAGGGAGGATGAGCTTGCCGTCAACTCGCTTTGAACCTCTGAAGCCTATCTGACCGGTTGTACGGAACAACTCGTCAAGACGCAGGAATGTAATGCCCTCGCGGTCTGCTATCCAGTAATATGAGAAATCACCGAATGCGATGGTTTTCTTGCCCGCGCCGATTTCAGGCATATACCGTGAAATCTTTACCGGAACACCCAAAATGGTATCGGGCGCGCCGGTAACTAAGGACGGCTGCCACAAATACTGGTCATTCTTATCCTTTAGCTTCCTTATAGCCTGAACGGTTGAGTCGTTCATAAGCCATACTGCGTTTTTACGGTATGGAACAGCAAGACTGTGGTAGAGTGAAATGAGCTCGTCGCCTGTTATTGCAACCGCCGCCGCAGATGTAACACCTGTCTGCGCTCCGCCTGTGGCGTTTAGGATACCTGTAGGCTTGCCCGTACCGTTTCCGTTTAGGAATGCGTCCTCTTCAGCATTACCCATTCGTCTTGCAAACTCGCCTGAAATGTAGCTTTGCAGATCGAAAACACTGTCATGGAGCAACTCCTCGGAAACCTTAATCATTGTGCCCAGCTTATATGCACCTAATGTTATCTGTCCAAACGAGTCATCGCTTTCTGTGTATGCGCCCTCCTCATCAAGCCATGATGCCGTGCCGTGTGATGCGACTACAGGTATCTTTCGCTCTCCGCTTGTATGTACAGTCTTTGCAAGGGTACGGAATATGTTATTCTCTGTAAGCCCGTCAATAAGCGTATGCTCAAACTCATCGGGAACAAGGTATCCGCCTTCTGTGTCGGTATCTACCTGCAAGGCATCGATAACGCTTCTGTCAGGACTCTTAAAACGCATAGCGTTCCAGAAATTCTTTCTGTACTCGTCAGACGCGCGACCTGACTTTTCAGGCTTTGTACCTGTGGGCGTGTTCACTATAGGCTCGCCTACGGGCTTAGAAAGCTCCGCATCGAGCGCCGCCTGTCGCTCAAGCCTTGCGATTTCTTTGCCGTAGTCCTCTATATCACGCTCCATTTTGGTGTATGTTGCATCATCTTCTGCCGAAAGCGTACCCTTTTCGTTTCTGTGCGTGTCAAGAAACGCCTTGGCTGTTTCCCATGTCTTGTTCCTCTTTTCTCTTAGCTCTAAAATTGTCATAATATTATCCTCCTAAATATGTTTCTTAATAAGGTTCAAACGCTCCATAAGCATATCAACGGAGCGTTCATTGGTGTCATTCTCCTGTGTTTGGGGTTCGGGTTCTGATTCCAAAGCGGGAGAGGGGACAGCTATATCAGGTGTAGCTGTATTTTTTGGTATAGGTATTTGAGAACTAAAATGCTCTGATAGCTTGTTAATGAAATTGTTAGATATCTCACGGCGTGAGAACAGCATAGCCGAAGCCTTTAACGCTTCCTCTTCGTCCTCATTCTTCTCTTCACCGTCCGCATACAGAACCTTATCCGCAAAACCAAGCTCCACTGCCTTGTACGCATCCATCCAGGTCTCGTTGTCCATAAGATGTGATATTTTGGAGTTTGTAAGGCCTGTCTTTAGTCTGTATGCGTTTATGATGCTGTCCTTAACGCTGTCGAGCATTTCAATCGCTTTTTGCATGTCCTGAACATTACCGAATGCAGATGTAAGCGGATTATGTATCATCAGTATTGATACAGGTGATACATACACAGTATCGCCCGCCATTGCAATAACGGAAGCCGCGGATGCAGCAATACCGTCAACCTTTACCGTAACCTTGCCACTGTATTCTTTTAGAAGGTTATATATCCTGCTTGCGGCAAAGCAGTCTCCGCCTAATGAGTTTATCCAAACCACCACATTACCGTCTGCGGCGTTTAGCTCCTCTTCAAATATCTTCGGAGTGACATCGTCACCGAACCAGCTTTCCTCTGCGATTGTCCCGTTCAGATGCAGTGTCCGCTCCTTGGTTTCCTCGTTCTTTGTCCAGTTCCAGAACTTCCTCTTCTTGCCCGTTTTCATCGTTTTCCTCCTTTTGTTGTTTATTGTTATTATCAGGGTTATCTGTCCCCAAATCTGCGTCTTGGAGTCGTTTCATGTTCCCGTTTACAAGATACAAATCACCGCCAAGCTCGGCAGGAATTTTATCAAGGTTCTCAAGCTCACGGATATCATTTGCAGACATCCACCCGTTCTGCCTTGCAATGGCATAGCCCTGCATACGGCTTTGGTAGTCGCCGCGAAGCAAACCCTCAAGATTGAATTTAACAAAATACTGTTTCTTTTCATCGGGAGAAAGGAGAATACGCATAAGCGATTGCTCCCACCTGACAATCCACGGCTCAAGCGTGTATTTTACAAACTCCAAAGACTGTTGCTCAATATTAGAAAAGCTCGACTTTTCAAGGTCGCCCACCATATGCGGTGGCACTCTGAAAATTCGAGCTATTTCATTTATTTGGAACTTGCGTGTTTCCAAGAACTGCGCCTGTTCGGGCGATATTCCTATTTGCGTATACTTCATGCCCTCCTCTAAAACAGCGACCTTGTGGGCGTTGGCAGAGCCCTTAAAGGTGGCGTTCCAGCTGTCGCGTATCTTTTGTGGGTCTTTGATAGTACCGGGATGTTCCAAAACACCGCTCGGAGCTGCGCCGTTTGCAAAGAACCTTGCGCCGTATTCCTCGCAGGCTATACCCATACCTATCGAGTTCTTTGCCATTGCTATAGGCGAGTAACCGACAAGCCCGTCAAAGCCGAGTCCCGGAATATGCAGAACATCATAGGGATACAGCTTCACGGTAGAGCCTTTCATGGTCGGGGCTTCTTCTGACGAGCGTGTATATGTGTACCATAGTCTTCCGTCACGGTCACGGTCAACCGACATCTTGTTAGGCATCAAGGGGTAAAGCCCGATTACTTCACCTTTGCCGTTCCGGATAATTTGCGCATACGCGTTGCCCCATAAGAGAAGATGTGTCATAAGTGTTTCCCGAAACACAAAGCTTGACATTTCAGGGTTCGGTTCGTCGTGCAGTAGCCGATAAAGCGGGTGTTCGATTGCCTTAACTTTACTTTCGTTTTCGGTGTATCTGTAAAGGTGAAGCGGGAGTCCTGCCACAGCCTCTGCAAGTATCCTGACGCATGAGTATACCGCAGTCATTTGCATGGCGGACATTTCGTTTACCGCTTTTCCCGATGTAGTTCCACCAAAGAAAAAGCTGTAGCTTGAACCCACGGTTCTGTTTTGAGGTTTATCCCTTGACCTGAATAGGCCTGTAAAAATTCCCAAATAAATCAGCTCCTTTTAAAAATTGGCATAAGAAAAGCACCTACAAAAAATGTAAGTGCTTCACGGTTATTCATAGTGTCCTCGACAGTGTAGAATAACTATATTCCCATTTTCAATTTTGTATACCAGACGATTTGTATCATCAATTCTTCTGCTCCAAAATCCGTGATACTCATATTTAAGCGGTTCAGGCTTGCCTATGCCGTCATTTCCATTTCTATCAATGTCCTTGAGGATTTGGTTTATCCGCTTTAAAGTTTTTTTATCCTGTGTTGACCAGTAGATATAGTCATTCCAGGCATCATCAGTCCATAACTTATTCATTATCTATCTCTATTAAGTCGTGTGGAGTCAAGTCCCCATGCTTGTATGCCTTAAGAGATCTGTCCAGATATTTTTGGTTTGACTCAGAATAAAATGGATCATAAGCCGAAATTTCAAATGGGATTCTTCTTTCTCTGACCACTGCTTTTGCAAAAACAGTAATAGCCGTTGACATGCTCATTCCAAAATCCGAACATAAGCTGTCAAAATCCTGCTTCAGAGCATTATCCATGCGTACACTAAATGTTGCTTGTGCCATAATACTCACTTCCTTTCACAAATATTGTATCATTTATCATTCCGTTTGTCAATATATTTTATTCTAAAACTAACCGAAATGATACCATATGTGTTCAAATAAAGAGAATACCTCGGCTGTCATAGACACTCTCCGAGGTATCGTTCCCACATCTTATGGCGCGGTCAAGAGCCATAACTGTTGCAACTGCGCCGTCTATCTTTTCTGTTGATTTTTCCTTATCGGGTTTTATGTTTCCCGCAGGGTCGGTTCGGATAAATATGTTATCCATCATCCATCGAAGAACGGGGTGACCGCCGTGTGCAATTCTTCCCTCAAGTACCAGTTTCATAAGCTCCTTTGTAGGCGGTGACATATCCTTAAATCCCTGTCCGAAAGGAACTACCGTAAATCCCATACCCTCAAGGTTTTGCACCATTTGAACAGCGCCCCAACGGTCGAAGGAGATTTCTCGGATATTGTATTTTTCACCGAGTGATTCGATAAACTTTTCGATGTATCCGTAGTGCAGGACATTTCCCTCTGTTGTTTGCAGGGTACCCTGACGCTCCCATAAATCATACGGGACATGGTCGCGGCGCACTCGCAGGTCAATATTATCTTCGGGTATCCAGAAATACGGCAGAACAACATATTTATCGTCATCGTCAATCGGAGGAAATACAAGCACAAATGCCGTAATGTCCGTTGTAGATGAAAGGTCAAGACCACCGTAGCAAACACGCCCCTCCAAATCATCGGGAATAACGGGAAATGAACAAGCGTCCCACTTTTCCATTGGCATCCACCTGACCGTTTGTTTTACCCACTGATTCAGACGGAGCTGTCTGAATGCGTTTTCCTCGCCGGGGTTCTGCTTTGCCGATTCACAGGCAGCTTTAACTTTATCTATCCCGACCGTTATGCCGAGGGACGGGTTTGATTTCTTCCACACCTTTGGGTCTGTCCAGTCGTCCTCGGGTTTGGCACCGTATATCACGGAATAGAATGTCGGATCGTGCTTTCTGCCTTCCTGTATGTCTATGGCTTTTTGATGCACCTCGTAGCATATCGAATTTACATCGTTCCCGGCTGTGGTTATGAGAAAATACAGAGGCTGCATTCTTGCATCGCCGGAGCCTTGAAGCATAACATCAAACAGTTTTCTGTTCGGCTGGGTATGAAGTTCATCGAATATGACGCCGTGGGTGTTAAAGCCGTGCTTGTTCGCCACATCCGCAGAAAGCACCTGATAGAAGCTGTTTGTCGGCTTATACACAAGTTTTTTCTGCGACTCGAGTATCTTTACCCGCTTTGACAGGGCGGGACAAAACCTAACCATATCGACCGCAACATCAAATACAATCTTTGCCTGGTTTCTATCCGCCGCACAGCCGTAGACCTCGGCGCGTTCTTCACCGTCACCGCAGGTGAGAAGAAGAGCAACCGCCGCCGCAAGCTCAGACTTGCCCTGCTTTTTAGGTATTTCGATATATGCGGTATTAAACTGCCGATAGCCGTTTTCTTTTACCACACCGAACAGGTCTCGGATAATCTGTTCCTGCCAGTCGATAAGCTCAAACGGCTTGCCAGCCCAGGTGCCTTTTGTATGGCTAAGCGCTTGTATGAACATTACCGCATAATCGGCGGCGTCCTTATCATAGTGCGAGGTCTTTTCCATAAACCGCGTTGGCGTATATTTCTTTAGTTTTCGTATATTATCACCTCCTAAAAGGCACAAAAAATAGACCTTTCGGTCTTGTGTATAGAGAGGAACAGAGCCTTGAGGCTCTCTCCGTTATTGTCTAATTCTTTTGTTATTTACTTTTCTTGCCAAGCTCGTATGCGTTAATGAGAATAGTTTTTAATTCCCAAACCGCAATGTCGAGAAAATCCTCTTCGTCACTGTAGCGCCTTTCAAGGTCTGTTCTGTTTTCTATTGCTACGATATTTTCTTTCGCAATCGTTACGAGCTTATCTAATTCTTGCTTTGTCATTTTCTTTACCTCTTTCCGTTTGTTCTCTAAAGCGTGTGTCCGCCACCTCAGTCGTTTATTTGAACTGCATAATAGCATCCGAATGCATCTCTTGCAATCCCGAAACTGCTTTTTATTCCGTTCTTCCTGTCCTTGGCCATTGTTTCTGTGGCAAGTGTGGAAGCCGCCTTTTTTGTTTGCTCCCTCGTCAATCCCGGAAATCGGTATTCGCCGTCCTTTTGTAATCTTCTTATAGCCTCTTCGTTTACAATATTTTTCATTATGGTCTGTGACCTCCTTTTCTTTTGTTGTGTACATATTACCTCTGCCGGGGACATATATCAAGTTATTTATGAAGCATATATTACACAAATATACGGAGGTGATGTTGTGTATATTACAAAGAGCAAAAGAGCCGTTTTGTGGCTCTTTGCGTACGGTATTCCGTACCTTTTATTGGTAGCTGTAAAGCATTACCGCCACCGCCATTTTCGTATCATCGTCCACAGGCTCTATATCCCAGCCACGGTCGTAGTTGCATACAATTTTTCCGTTTCGGCGGAGAGTAAGCTTTGAAATCCTGCCGTTTTCTATTCCGTAATCTGACGGCAGGTCATATACCTTTGCCCAGAACTGGAATATGCTGTTTCCGACTTTCATTCCGCCTTCTTTCCATAACCCGTGATCTGCTAATGTAGTGATTTGTTCCTTCTTTGACATTTTTATGTCCTCCTTCTTTTCTTTTGGTAGTCACATATTACCTCTGATGGGGACACATATCAAGCTATTTATGAGCTGTATATTACACAAATATGTAATGCGCAATTTGTGTATATTACGGCTCGTAAATATACCAGCCTCGTCTTTTCCTTTCCATCTGTTTGCTTTTATATTCTGCCTCATACAGCGCTCTGCGGTCAAACTTGAATGTACGGTATCCGGCAATGCAGATGTTCATATACCCGTCGGTTGGTGTTCCGTATTCCCGTTCTTCGGGCATTATGTAGGTAAAGCCGTGTACGGTTCGTTCCTTGCCTGTGGATATACCCTTGTATTTTACCTTCAGTCTCCGCTTGTAATAGCAAACAGGGAACCCCTCGCAGCGGTCAAGAGTTGCCTCATCGTCAGCGCTTATGCTCCAAACAACCACAGGTATGCTCCTGGTCGGATTTTCTTCTATCGTGAGGTATGCGCCTGTTTTGCTTTTCTTAAACCATAGCTCCCAACCGTTTAGTGTTGCCGTACCGAGCAGTTCGGCATTTGGGCAGCGACCTTTCATGCGAAACATATTTATATTGCTGCCGTATGCAATGTAGTATCTTTTCATTTTCATCAGCTCCTTCATCGTATAGGATATTACAATAAATACCTGCATATATCAATACGATTACTACACAATGTTCTTTCCTGGCTTTTGTGTAGTTTACTGATCTTCGGTAGCCTTGAACCGATGTATCGTTTCAAGTATTTTATCCTGCTCCGACTTATTTACACCTATTGACATCAAAGCCTGTCTTGTGCCGCAATCACTGCATATTAAGGTCTTGTTATCAGTCCTTGACATGGCAGGCGCTCCGGTATATATTCCGCCGCAAATGGGGCATTTTCTTTCTCTTGTGATTTGAACCTTCATTCCTTGCATCTCCTCTCGCTTTCTATTGCAGCCTTCCTTAGCACCGCCTCGTCAAAGCAAAAGCTTCGGTATCCGTCAAGGCAGGTTTCCCAGTATCGCATTGACGGAATACTGCATTTATGTTCTTCGCGCATTATGTATACAAACGCATCCAGGACCTTTTCTTCGCCCGTTTGTATATCTTTTACCGTAACCGTCATATCCTTTTTGTAGTAAAAGTTCGGGTACCCTTCGTATTGGTCAAGCGATTTCTCATCGGCTGTTTCCAGTTCCCATACTGCGACGGGTACTTGCTCGCCCTGCTTTGGTTCAATGGTGAGGTAAGCGTATCCGAAACCACCCTTAAAGAGTAGCTCGTAGTCTTTAATCAATGCCGTGCCGATGATTTTTGCAGTCGGACAGCGGTACTGCATTTGTGGGAGGTTTAAATTGCTCCCGTAAGCAATGTAGTATTTTTTCATAGTATTCATCATTCCTTTCCGAAGGTAACACCCTTCTACTGCCTTAAGACCGCTCGTGGCGGTCGGGAAGGCGGCGGAAGGCTATCACCTTCGCTTTATGCTCTGCCGTGTCTGAAACTGCAGTCTCCTTCAAGTCTTTTTGTTAAAACCTCTCTTGCGGTTTTGAATTCGTCTCCGATAAATCCGAGGCGTAGGAGCCAAGTCCGCATTGCGTATTTTGGGTTTTCGTTTTGCTGTGGCTTGGGGCTTGCGCTCTTTGCTGTTTTTGCCATTTGCGAAAGCGCTAAGCAAAGCTGTATGTAGGCTTTAAGCTCGCCTGCGTGGAGGCCGTTTTTCTTTCCGTTTCTCGGTATGTCGAATTGGAAAAGTCTTAACTCAATCGTACCTTTTGTAAATACTGAATGGTAGTTTAGCTGATGGTATCTGCTTTCGTTGTAGTGCTGGCTCCGTCCGTAGCTTGCTCCCTGTGATGTGTACCAAACATCTGCAAGCGCCGACATGGTTCTTGGCTTTGTTTGATTGAGGGCTGTTAAGAAGTTTCTGTTTACCGTTTTGCAGTATGTTCTCGTTCTGCCCTCGTCAATGTTGATTGCGTTTATCAAAAGGCTTTCGTGGCTTGCCATGATGTTTGCAAGGTTTCTTAAGGTCTTGGCGTTGTGTCCGTTTGCGCCGATGTGAATGTGTACTCCGCAGCCTCTTGAGTAGTCGCTTTTTGCTCCTGCTTTCCTTAACCGTCTTACAAGCTCCTGCAAGGTTTCAATGTCGCTGTAGTAAAGTATCGGCGTTACCAGTTCGCATTTCTCGTCGTCGGGGCCTTGAATGCTTACATCCTTTTGGAATTTCCATTCTCTGCCGTCGGCGTCCCAAGCTGACCAGGTCATGTAACCGTTTCGGCTTGCTGTGTTTTGGTAGCGGTGTGTTCCGAAATACTCGGCTGCAACTCTCGCTGCTTTTTCTCTGCTGATGTTGTTCATTTCAACCTCAACGCCTATGGTCTGCTTTTTCATTTCTGTGATTTGGTTTAATGTTCTTTCTGTCATTGTTTTAATCTCCTTTTCTTTGGGTTTCCTGTCCCTTTTGTTGTACACATATTACCTCTGAAAGGAGATTATATCAATACGATTACTACACAAAGATACACACATATTATTGTGTATATTACATCTGTTTATCGGGGTATCCGATGCCCTTGAAATTGTAGTTCCCACGCTGTATTTCGGCAAGTTCTGCATCAAGCGCCTCCTTGAATTTGGGGAGTTTACGCTCCTTTTTGTGGCAGTCCATACAAATACAGTCAGTATTGAACATTGACATTATTCTGCCACCGTCAAGCGAGGCTCCGCAACGGTCGCATTTGGTTACGGTGAAAAACCTGTCAGTCATTTTCTGTCACCTCGCTTGTTCTGCCGTTTTTAAATGCACTGCTGCCTTCAAGGTTTCTGAGCAGGATTTTTCTGGTCTCTTTATATTCTGAGCCGATAAAACCGAGCCGAAGCAGGAAACAACGAAATGCGTACTTTTTATTTTCCGATTTTGCTTCAGTCGAGTTTATCCTTGTTTGCTTATTTGTGAATTTGTAAAGGGCGGATAAAAATTCGTCATAAGCCTTTGCAATTCTTGGTTCAACATTGTTAAACCAACGGAATGAAATATTATCCTGTGTGTGCGGTATAACAATATCATCAACTTCAAGTGCCTGTTTTATTAGACTCTTTTTAACTTGAAGCTGTTTTATGAATTTGTTGTAATCGACTTTATCACGGGGAATTTCAATCGTCAGTCCTGTTTCGTCCGCCTGCGGTTCCTGCTCCGTTTCATCATTTTCGGCAATAAAGCCGTTGTCGTAGAGCATTTCGAGCAGTCTTTCGATAACCTCGCTGTCGGCTCTGTCATCAAATATGAGCGTTCCGTTTTTGTCGATGGTGAAGTAGTCCACCTCGTAGGCAAACGACGGCGCGCCTTTGTACTTCGCATCACAACCTGTGAAGCGTGAAATAAGGCTCACGAGCTCTTTTCGTTTTGTGCCTGTGACATTAAATTTGATTTTTGCATAAGTTACTGTCATTTTTATATGTCCTCCTTTGTAATTTTGTAGTCACATATTAGCTTGCAAAGCTTTATATATCAAGTATGTATACTACCCAAGATTTTAGTGTTTATTTTGTGTAATGTTAAGCGCTTTCATTGGGAATATATATTTATTACACAGACAAGCTATCCTCGATCCGTGTATTGGCTATTTTAACATAGTTTGGGTTTAACTCTATACCTATGTAATGCCGGTTGTGCCGTGCAGCGACCACGGCCGTTGTTCCACTACCTATAAAAGGATCTAAAACAATACCACCTTTAGGACAACCTGCTAAGATACAAGGTTCTATAAGTGTATCAGGGTATGTTGCAAAATGTGCGCCACTATATTTTTTTGTATTGACAAACCAAACATCACGTTTGTTTCGCATACCGTCTTTGCTATATAATTCGGTTCTGCTACGGTTTTTCCCAGATACAGCATATGTGTCTTTTGCTTTGTTGTTAGTCCACAAAGCATGTCCACTTTGTAGGCGGCGGCTAAGGTCATTCAATGATACTGCAGGCTCTCGCATCGCAGAGTTGTCAAAGTAGTATCGTTTTGATTTACTTAACAGAAAAATATATTCATGCGATTTTGTACATCTGTCTTTTACGCTTTCAGGCATTGGGTTACCCTTCGCCCAAATAATGTCTTGCCTTAGATACCAACCACTACCGCGAAGAGCAAACGCCAACATCCAAGGGATACCTATTAGGTCTTTTGGCTTGCAACCTTTTACATGCGCAAGTCTTGATACACTTTGTGTAAACATATATTGGGTTCCTCTGTTCGCAAATTGCAGGCGACTTGGATTTTTTGCGCCTTTTCCTTGATTGCTTCCAGCGTAGCTATCACCAATGTTTAGCCATAATGTGCCATCTTTTTTCAGAATACGCTTGATTTCATCAAAAACTTTAATCAAGTTATAAATATATTCTTCCGTAGTTGTTTCATTGCCTATTTGGCCATCAACTCCATAGTCACGCAAACCGTAATATGGGGGTGAAGTTATACAGCAGTTTACACTTTCATCGGGAAAAGTTTTAAGTGTTTCAAAAGCATCTCCGCAATAGATTTTATCAGCTTGAAAATTCAAAGCGACCTCCTTTTTTTAATCTTGATTACTATAAAAAAATAGATTGCAACAATTCAGAAACAGGCATCCATAACATCACATATATTGAAAAATATGGAAGCAAAAGCCCCCCTTATTGCTATAATGTTTGAGCTACGGCGTCCATTTTGTTATCACACTAATGGGAAATGGCAGACCGCCGAGCGGAAAACCGCCGGAGCCGTCAAAGAGACTGCCGAGGGTTAGTTTTCTATCATTCATTTGCATAATCCTCGTGTATATCTTTGAAAGATATCTCTTGATTATCTCTGATCACTTTAACCTCATCATCCGAACCGACAAACTCTATATATCTCTTGACTATGACATCACAGAACTTTTCGTCAAGCTCTATGGTTCGGCAAATCCTGTCCGTCTGCTGACAGGCGATAAGGGTAGAACCGCTACCACCGAACGGATCGAGAACGATACAGTTTGACATACTTGAATTCTGTATCGGATACGCAAGAAGCGGAATAGGCTTCATAGTCGGGTGATCGGAGTTCTTTTTGGGTTTGTCGTATTCCCATATCGTTGTTTCTTTCCGCCCCGTGTACCATTGATGCTTTCCGCCTTTCTTCCAACCGAATAGGATAGGCTCGTGCTGCCACTGATACGGGGAACGGCCGAGAACAAGCGACTGCTTTTTCCAGATACAAGTCCCGGACAAATAAAAACCGGCATCCTTAAAGGCTCGTCTGAAATTGAGGCCTTCGGTGTCGGCGTGGAAAACATATATGGAAGCGTCATCTGCCATAACCGCTTCGGTATTTTTAAAGGCATCGAGCAGAAAAGAGTAAAACTTATCGTCTGCCATATTATCGTTTTGTATTTTACCCGCTGAGCCTTCATAGTTGACATTATACGGCGGGTCCGTAATAACGAGATTTGCCCTTTCATCCTGCATAAGCAGGTCAAAGGTTTCTTTTTTTGTGCTGTCACCGCAGACAAGTCGATGTCTGCCTAAAACCCACACATCGCCCTTGTGTGTAAATGTAGGCTTTTCAAGTTCCGCATCTACATCAAAGTCATCTTCTTTGGTTTCGACATCGGTATTAAAGAGAGAAGCGAGTTCTTTATCGTCAAATCCCGTAAGAGCAAGGTCAAAATCCAGTCCTTGCAGTTCTTCCAATTCGATGCGTAAAAGCTCATCGTCCCAACCTGCATCTAAGGCCATACGGTTGTCGGCTAAGATATACGCTTTCTTCTGTGCTTCTGTTAGATAATCAACAAAAACACACGGCACTTCCTTAATACCTTCTTCTTTGGCGGCGGTTATTCTGCCGTGTCCGGCTATTACATTGAAATCCTTATCAATGATAACGGGGTTTACAAACCCAAATTCACGCAAGGAGGAGCGGAGCTTGGTTATCTGCTCCGGGGAATGTGTACGCGCGTTGTTTGCATACGGCACAAGTTTCTCAACCGGTATCAGTTGCATCTCTGTAGTAGTATTCATCTTACAAGCCCCCATTCCGCAAACTTCTCAAAACCGCCAACGGAGCGAATATACTCTCTTGCGATCCCGACAATCTCCGAATACGGTCTGCCGTCAACAGTGTCGTCACCGATAGCGCAGCAAAGCTCTACGGGTTTGTGTATTTCCTGCGCTGTTAAGAAAGCGTAGATGTTGACAGAGACATCGGCTTTTGATAGGTCTTTGCCGTGTAAGCCACCACCTGTTACGCTGTCTGCCATATCGGAACCGAGCTTTCTGTTTGTTGCGCCCGTATCAACATCCGTACCGCCTGTCCAATCACCGATTGGATTTATTTCGGCGGCGGGGTAGCGCTCCTTTAAATCTGATGTATTGGCATTGCTTTGGCAAATGACAAACCGTGACTTGTCTAAAATGTACTTGCCGTCATAAGGGTATGTGTTATACACATCTTTTGCAATCTCTGTAAGTTTCTTCTGAGTTTTGGTTAAGGGCACGCCTTTGAATATACCGTTATCTCCGCAACGAAAACCGTGTTCTTGGTTTTGAGCGAGGCGGCGGTTCTGTTTTACACATCTGAAGTTTACCATCATGTTATTTCCCGCGATCCTGTGCACTGCTTTGCACACATCTACTGTATCAATTTCAACAGACGATTCAGCTATAACATGACAAACGCCGTGACCTATTAAGACTTCCACGGCGATTTTGGGGTTATTCTCTTTTTGGTATGCGAGGTCAACAACTGCGCCCGCAATTCTATCCGCTACCTTATCAGGGTGCGAGGGGTTTACTTTTTCAAACATAATTTTATCCTTTCCTTGCTTTTAGCAATCTTTCCATAAGGTCATCCTGCGGAGAGGAGTCCCCATAGTCTGTACTGCAATTTTCTTTTACGATTTGGAATATTTCGTTCCACAGGCGCACCGCCTGATTCATATAATTGATGCCGATATTGATAAAGGGAGATGGTATCGGCTTTTGCGTGGTCGGGTGCTTTGAAAGGAAACCCATGCGGTTAGTCATTTCCTCGCACTGTATCCACCGTGCGCTGCACATAGCATATCGCTCCAAAAGCTGAGGAGATACTTTTGCGGCGCAGCCTATCTTTTTGAGCCACTCCCATGTGTCGGAGTATATTTCCTCCGCCTGAAGCGTACTTCCGTCTCTCTGTTCTGCCGATAGAAAATCGTGAGGCCTCGGCATTTCAACACCCTCAACTTCGGGTATGTCCAAAACCGCCAATTTTCTGCCGCCCGGATTACCGCTTTCGGCTTTTTCTTTTGCAGCGGATTTCTTGCGTCCGGCGCCCAGTCGTTTGCCACCGCGACCGCCTATGTTATTTGATTTTGTTGGCATTTTTTCACCTTCCTTTTTATTGTGGTTTTAATTACCCTTTTGATTTCGCTTTTTTTGCGCACGAAGGGAGGCGCCCGTTCAGTGGAAAAATACCTGTAGAGATTTGACCGGCCGCTTCAAAAACTTTTAATTTGTGTTGCATTTGTCATACATTTGTGATATACTATAAACATAAAGATTTAAGGAGGTTTTTTCTATGGCTAAGACCGCAGTTATAAATGTTCGCACCGAGCCTGATATAAAAGCTCAAGTAGAAGCTCTTTATAAGAGCATGGGCGTTTCACTCTCAGATGCAATCAATATGTTTTTATACAAATCTCTCGACTTTAGAGGATTACCCTTTGACCTTGTTCGTGAGATACCAAATGCTGAGACTATTGCTGCAATGAAAGAAGCAGATGATATTATCAGCGGAAAGGTTGAAGCTAAGCCTTATTCCTCATTTAAAGATGCACTTGCTGATGCACTTGAGGAAAATGATGAGGAGGTGTAATCTGTGTCACAGCAGATGCTTGAGTTAAAGCAAACCTCAAGTTTCAAAAAAGATCTGCGCCGAATGGTAAAGCGGGGTGCAGATTTAGATCTTTTGAATGAGGTTGTTGATATGCTGTTAAGGCAAGAACCGCTTCCCGAAAAATATCATGACCACCCATTGACAGGAAATTGGAGTGGTTATCGTGATTGTCACATAGAACCTGATTGGGTGCTGATATACCGTGTGGAGAAAGAGGCTTTAGTCTTGCTTGCCACCCGTACCGGCACACATTCCGATCTCTTTGACAAATAATATTTTCATCAAATGCTAACACCGCTATCTCTAAAACAAATATGGTCAAAGAAATAATCGAAAGCGAGGAGGCTAACGATAATGAAAACGATTGATGAATACATGAAGTTACCGTACCGTATGGAAATCGTAGAGGACACATCAGAAGGTGGTTTTGTCGCTTCGTTTCCTGATCTCAAGGG
>JAFSXU010000063.1 GCA_017443895.1 Clostridia bacterium | reverse complement strand
GTTTTTATTAACTCTTAAATTTATCTTAGGATCTATCATCAATAAATCCTCGCTTGCTTTTAAGCATAGCTTTGAAAGGAGATTAAATACCTCCTGTCCGTTCTCGTCCATACCGCCAAGCACCATACTCTGACCGTTATCTCCCTGCTGGACACCGACATATAAATCGCTGTCCTTATTAAAGGATAAGAAAAAGTCCTCTAAAAGCTCAAGTGCCGTTTCTTCAGTATATATTCCCTTTTCCATATCCGCTTCTAAATACGGATACATATATTTATCAAAGCGTCCGCAGGTGTTATGATAATTACCCTCAAGCCACAGTGCAAAATGAATAATTCTAAAAAACTGCAGTGCCTCACGGAAATTTGTTGCACCAAAGCGTGGAACACGCTCCAATACCTTTACAATATCGTCCCTGCCCTGATTTTGTGCCTCGTCTTTATATCTGTCGGACAAGTTAATAATTGCATTTATACAGCGTTTTCCGTATTCATCGGCCGTCTCATATCGTGATAAAAGTCCTGTCTTTATTACATCTTCATAATCGGGAGACAGGTTTGACAGATAACCAAGCTCATGGATATAGTGCTTTTTCTTTATATCCGCCCATTCAGCTTCCGTAAATATATCGGGGATATTTTTTATCGTTCTTAAAAAGCATATTTGCTCACCCTCTAAAATAACAGGCGTTTCAGCCTCGCACAAGCGCTCAAATCTGTATGTCATACGCTCTATTGGTGACATATTCTCATCAAATTCTATTTCAATATTCTGTCTGAATTTATGATGTTTTTTTTCTAAAATATAGTTATATAATTTGATATCCATAAAGCAGGGCTCCTTTTACATTTTTCGTTTTGCTAAAAAACCGTTTAATAACTCAGCCTTAGCAATAGGGCGTATAAAAATGATCGGTTATATACTGTTTTGCATTACTATTTTTACCGCATTTTTCACACAGGCAACATTTTTCCTTGCCTTTTCATATGTTTTGTCCTCTGCTAAGTAATATATTTTTACTTTTGGTTCGGTTCCTGAAGGACGAATGATAAAATCCACTCCGTTACTTAACTTAAAGCAAAGCACATCAGATTTAGGAAGCTCGGTATCATAAAGATAGTCTATAAGCTTATTTATTTTGCAATCGCCTATTTTTTGGGGTGTATTGTTTCTGAAAAAATTCATAATCGCTCCGATTTTTTTAACACCATCAATACCCTCAAAGGTTATGCTTTCAAGCTCTTCATAAAATCCTCCGAATTGATTATATAGGCTTTGCATAACCTCATAAAGTGTCATATTCTGCTGTGCATAGTATGATGCCATTTCAGCTGTCAGCATACTTGCAACAACCGCGTCTTTATCTCTTGCGTATGTACCCTTTAAATAGCCGTAGCTTTCTTCAAAACCAAACACAAACGAATATTCATTTGTGCTTTCAAACTCGTATATTTTTTCACCAATAAATTTAAAGCCCGTTAGCGTTCTTAACAGCTTTACTCCGTATTTGTCGCAAACAGTATCTGCCATCTTGGTAGATACAATGGTCGTAACAACCGCAGGATTTTGGGCTAACTTCTCGGTTTCTAAAATATAGTTAAGAAGCATTATTCCTACTTGATTTCCGGTCATTGTTACATAATCACCATTCTTATTTTTTACAACAATCCCCATGCGGTCGCAATCGGGATCTGTGCCGATTATTAAATCCACATCATTTTTCTTTGCCAGTGAAATTGCTATATCAAAGCACTCTTTATTTTCGGGATTTGGTGATTTTACAGTCGGAAAATCGCCATCGGGTAATTCCTGCTCTTTTACCACTAAAACATTTTTAAATCCGCTCCTATCAAGAATTCTTCTGACAAGCTTGTTTCCGCTTCCGTGTAATGGTGTATATACAAGCTTAAAATTCTCTTTAGATATGCGGGGATTTATCGATTGGGCATATACATTTTCAATATAAGCATCATCAACTTCTTTGCCTATAATTTCAATCAATCTATCATCTGAATTCACAACAACATCAAAAACATCAACATTGTTTATTTTTTCAAGAATGCTGTCGGCCACATGAGGAGGTACTTGTCCGCCATCGCTCCAATAGACTTTATAACCATTATATTTAGCAGGATTATGTGAAGCTGTTATTACAATGCCGGCAGTAGCAGCCAAGTATCTTATTGCAAATGAAAGTTCCGGAGTTGGTCTTAATTCATCAAACAAGTATGTTTTAACACCACAGCCACTTAAAACAGCAGCAGCTTTCTTTGCAAACAACTCGGAATAGTTTCTGCTATCATAAGCAATCACAACGCTTTGGCAACTTGTATCATTACTGTTCTTTACTATATAATCAGCCAGTCCTTTTGTTGCACGGGCAACAACATATTCATTCATTCGATTTATTCCTGCCCCGATAATGCCTCTTAACCCGCCTGTACCAAATTCTAAATGTCTGTAAAATCTATCTTTTATTTGCGCATCAGACAAATTTTCAAGCTCTGCTCTTGTCGCAGCATCAGCCCTTCGCAGCCACCGTTCATATTCTTTTATGTACTCAGCCATATATTTTCTCCTATAAGTTATTGCTCTGTGCAGATATGCTCATATCATATGTTATGGTTTCATCGGGCCTTATGTATGTAAATCCATACTTCTCTCTGTTATCTATGTTAGGGCAGTTGCTTATCCATGACTGTGGCTCAATACATACATATTCACCTGAAGAGCCTGTATTAAAAATCATCAGATATTTATATTTTTCATCTAATCGGTAGTTTATTTTTATATTATCAGCTCTTTGCACAGTGATAAGATGACTGTTTCCCAGTTTAAAAAGTGCCGATAATTCTTTTTTGGTGTCATATCCATCAGGACTGTTTAAGCTCCTTATACGCTCGTTATCAGTCTGATACTCGCCCGTAGGCAAATATTTCTCATTTCTTAAAAACTCTTTTTGTATACATGCCCTCACCCTGAAGCTATTGCAGTCTTTACTGTCAAAAGTAGTATGAAAACCAACACCTATTGGCATATTGGTATCTGATTTATTATAAATACTTACGGTTTGCAATAGTTTTTCTTCCGACAAGGCATATTTAACTTGTATAGAAAAAGTGTGCGGAAATGTCAGATACGGATTTTCCTTAGTTGCTTCAAAATATAATGTAATTTCCGCATCGCCCAATTTTGAAACGGTAAATTCCGTTTCGTGCATTGTACCGTGTACAAAGCATCCTGTTTTTGGCTCATTCAGAGGCAATTTGTATATTCTATCCTCAAATTCAAACTCTGCACCTGATATTCTGTTTGGCGGAAATAACATAGGCATACCATACAAATACGGATTCTGTGTTTCAAAATCAGATAACCTATCAGGTGTACGCAAAATATCAATACCATATTTTTTATCAAAAAGCTTTATGAGATTTGCACCTCTTGCAGGATATATCCGGGCTAATAACCGTTCATTTTCAAGCGTATAAATCTTTATAGTTCATCACCCCTGTAAAAGCCTTGCTACTTACCGATTACGGATTTTTTAATTTGATCAAACGCATAAATCGGAAATTCATACTTTTGTATACTTTTTGCCACATCAATAAACTGCTCTGCCTCATTGAACCTGCCCAATCCTAAAAGCGCATACGCTTTTAATGTATATCCGTTTAAACGATTATTTTTTACAATATCATCTTCAAACGGGAGCGGTGAGGGTGAACCAACACCATAATAAGTTCTTCTGTCGCAATTTTTGATAAATTCCTCAGCCGTAGCAAGCATTTCCTCCAATACAGCTCTTGCCTCTGTAAACTTATTGAGCTTTCGCAGTGCCAATGCTCTGAATAATGAAAGTTCTGAAACCGTAGCTTTGTATTCAGACGCCTTTTCATAGCACTCATTTGCATCCTTATCCTGCATTTCTAAAAGCTGACCGAGATAATAGAATATATGCGCCTCCTGATTGAAGAAGGTCTTAGCCTCACCGTAAGATTTAGGCATATTTATACCGTTTTTGTAGATTTCCTCCGCCTTTTCATAATCACCGTCATCTGCAAGCTCATTAGCGTAAAGTACATGCATCCAAGCATGCTGTTTTGTGAGCTTGCCCTCTCCGCCTTCATAAATATGAAAGCGGCGATTTTTAGCCATTTCAATGGCGTCGGCATACTGACCTAAAAGACATTTCAAAGTAATCTTATCAAGATAGCAGTCATCACGCTTCATCATCAAATCATTATATTTTTCATATACTTCAAGACGCTTTTGCGGAGAATAGTCCATATTTTTAAGAAGCTGTTGATATTCCATAATAAGCCTTGGCTCTGTAGGCAAATACTTAAGTGCTTTTTCCATACAGATTTTTGCACCTAAGAAGTCCTGTTTCTTGTCAAAGTATGCAAGAGCAAGATTTCTGTATGCCTTTGCATATTCAGGATTTATGGAAATTGCATTTTCCCAAAGTTCTATTGCTTTATCATAACCGAAACGGTCATAGTAAAGACATCCAAGATAATAATTAGCTTTTGCAGTATCTTTATAAAGCTTTATGGCATTTCCTAAAACTGCAATATCATCAATTCTTGATGGGAAACAATATTCTTCATCCATTGCTTCCACCGATTTAATCGCTTTAATTGCACTATCGTTATCATTAAGCATAGCATAGCAATATGCTATATAATAGTAATACAGTGGGTATTTGTTTTTTGATAATTCAATAGCTCTTATGGCATCTTTATAAAAGCCTGCATTTATGTATGCAACTGCAACATCAATAAAGTTTTCAGGCTTTGAATCAAACATATCACATATTTGAGCCTTATTGTCAATGTGATTTGAAAGCTCTACTCTGCCAAGCATATTAAGCTTATCAAGCTCTATAACCTGATTTGCAATACCCAATGATTTTTCATTGTCGCCAAGAGCTCTGTAAATCGCAGACTTTAAGTTCATTGCTCTTGTATGACCATTATTAAGTGAGATTGATTCATCAAGATTACGAAGTGCATCTGCAAATCTGCCTTTTTGGCAGTCGATTTGAGCCAGTGCAAAAAATGCAGCACTTCTGTAGCTATAATCCCAAGCAGCACGATATAATGTATCATAAGCATCATCAAGTTTTCCGAGATATTTAAGAGCCAAACCTTTTAAATAGAATGCTTCCACATCTGCCGGGTGTTGATTTCTTGATGTAAGTCTTTTAATTGCAACATCTGCATATGAAATAGCCTTGTCAAACTGCCCATTTTTAAATGAATATCTTGCCATTGCAGTATTACAACGAATATCACCACTGTCTCTCTTTAAACCTTCCATGAAGTAGTCGCAGGAATTATAATTGTGCTGTTTGTACTGTTCAAGGTGCAAACCGTTTATATAAAGCTCTTCTACTGTTTCAATTTCACAAGGCCTAAAAACAGGCATTCTCGGTTCAATAGGCTGTTTTTGACCTCTTATGTATGTTTTGTAAGAAATAAGAACCTTGTTATTTTCATCAATCAGTGCAACAGTAATATCATCAATACTCATTCCCCTCATCGGAATTTCTTTGAGATATGACTTATCCGGTGTAAAATCACCCTTCTCTTCAAATACAACATTACCCTTATTCTTTACAACAACTGTTGCATTGTTAAATGTACCTGTAACATTAAAGCCAAAGAACAGATTTTCACCTCTTACTTCAACATTTATTGCCGCATCAATACTTGCATTTTTAACATCACCAATATCACGAATAGGGTACCAATACTGCTCAAATTCCTTTGTTTCATACGGTGCAATCCATGTAAAATCAGGCTGATTATCGGTAAACACGCCTGTCATGAGTTCAATATACGGGCCGTTTTCATCGGTAAGATTTGAACACCACATATCGCCAAAATCACCAACACCCCAATGCCACATTTTCTTTCCCGGAGAAATATGATGATTTGCAACTGTAGCAATACCCATATTCTTGCCACCGTCATATCCCGCAACAAAATCCATATCTGACTGTCCCTGTGAAACAAGGTAAGACGAAGGCACCTTGACAGCATCATATTTTGAAATATCTGTCCCTTCACCAAAATCATAAGGTCTTGCTGTTTTATATATGCCTTTTGCAACAGGCCATTCCAATACGGCACGCCTATCGTGGTCGTTTACCCATTCAACATCAGGTGGGAAAATTGTGCGATATGTTTCATTAACGGGAACAGCAAGATTTGCCCACCACATGAATATCTGTTTCTGTTCTGTGCGGTTATATACCTTAATTTTAGCCTTTATGTACGAGCGCCCCTCATCAATGGTTATACCTGCCATACCCTTCATTCTGTAAAACGGATCAACTTCTCCTGTCCATGCAGTTTTTGAACCGTCGGCATTCTCTTCCACTATAGCTTCAAGCGGCATAAATGTTGTAGGGCGATGATGCTGTGGCCAGTTAAATTCAATACCACCCGAAATCCACGGCCCCGCAAGCCCGACAAGAGCAGGCTTTACAACTTCATTATAGTAAATAAAGTCATAGCCTCCGACTTTATCAAAGCCACGCAAAATTTTACCACCCAATTCCGGGGCAATCTGTGTGCAAATATACTCATTTTCAAGCGTTACAATGTCATATTCGACATCTGTTTTATCATCACTTATACTGTCAGAAAACGGCAACGGATATAGTCTTCCGCTTGCCCCCTGATATGGCTTATGTTCAAAAAACATCGGTAATTTTATTGCCTTTGCCGGAACATATGTAGGTATAGCTTGCTTCTTTCTACTTGCTTTTACACTCATTTTTATTCTCCGTTCTGTTGTAATCCTTTATTACTCTGAATATTTTATATGAAGTCTGCCGTCTTTAATAAAAGCGTATTCCCCTTTTTCATAAAGCTCAATATGTTCACCGCATACATATTTTATTGTTTTGGGTGAAATAAATTTATCCACCCTGCCTATCGGCGCAAAGCCGTCTTTTATAGGCACAATAATATACAGTTTATATTCATTCGGTTTTAGTTCTAACGGAATATACTCGCTGTATTTTACAATGCTGTATGTTCTTGAAAAATGCTCGTATACGGCAAACTCCTCGCCTGAAATTCCATAGATATCCTTAGGCGAAACAGTGCCGACTGCTTCATTCTCATTAAAATTAAATACTGCAATTACACCGCTGTCCGAGCACACATTTTGAAGCTTGAATATTTTACCTGATTTTGTGGGAGCCTCAGTTAAGCAATCAACACTTGGCATAGCAGGTCTGTCACATCTTAAAATTCTGCCGTCATCTAACACAAGTGGCATAATAACATCACGAGTACTTCTGTCAAGCTCATCACTGATATATACAGGTCCGCCACTGATTGCTTTTAATATACTGTTTTTTACAGCCTGTCCGTCATCAGACCACCACATATCCCAATCGCAGTAGTAAAGCTGTCCGCAAACCGCCGAATTATATGCACATCTTATTGTGTTTTTCACAAACCATTGCGCACTTTCAGGCAAGAAATCGGGACTGCATCTTGAAATGGCACTAACACCTCTGCTCCACATATCCTCGCTTGCCATACCCATGCAGTTTATCACATTATTATCAAAATGCTGTCCGACGGATGCCTCCATACCATCGTGATATTCCCTTGCAAGCTTACCGATAGGAGCAAGTCCTTTATACAACCTTGACATCATACTCTGATTATCTATCTTTACAAAATCAACATCACATTCCTTGTAAAAATCGTGGATTAAATTATAATACATATATGATTTATCCCGTTTGTAATCATGAATATATCTCCCCGAATCAGTTTGTATAAGCAGGCCTTTACATTCTTTGTATAAATCACCGTCAGGATCAATTCCCATCCAATAGCCTGTTGTAGGATGCCACATACCAACCTTATATCCCTTATCCTTGATTTTTGACACGCAGGTTTTCAAGCCGTTTGGAAATCTTTTTATGTCCGCCTCCTTAGAATAAAGCTTTGCAGCATGCATAACATTAAACATTTCCTCACGAGTTTTATATTCAGTGCCGTAGAAATCTCTTACATCGCCCCACATATCATCTAAAATAACCCATTTTACGGGGATATTTTTTTCTGTAAATTCATCGCATTTTCTTAGTATATCCTTTTCATTCACGCGGATTTGCAATGCATCCCAGCTACACCAGCCAAGATATTCAAAAATTTCGGGATAGCGTCTGTTTTTTCTGGTATTACATCTGTTTCCCAACGCTTTACTTGCAACAGTAAAGCATTGCTCAAGCAAATGATAAGGATCCTCGCCCTCGGCCCACACAAACGCAAGTCCCTTGCACTCACAAAGATGTTCATACCAACTATATAGCTTTGCAGTAACTACATTTTTATCTTTTCCAACCAAGACACATTTAAAATTTTCAGAAACAACCGGTATAATAACACCAAATTTTCCATTATTCTTTTTATAAACAAGCTCCTGTGTTGCATCGGGTACACTGCAAAAATCCTGACTAAAATAAGGCTCTGCCCAAAAAATTCCCACAGAATAATCCGAAAAAATTTCACATACATTATTTATTTCAATGTCAATACCTGCGGAAAAATCGCCATTTAATTTAGAATTTGAAAAGCCGTTTATGCTTACCAAAGATACTATACCGTCCTCTTTGACGCTGACACTGATATTATGTCGTTGTATTTTGTCATCTGACAATTTCAAATACGAGTCTATAACTTTCATATCAAGCTCCTATACACTACATATAAGCAATTATTTCTATTTCATCTCTATCACTGTTTTTGATAAATTCCTTAGCTATAAAGTTTCCCTCAACAATATTTCCGTCAAGCTTCAGTTTTTGTATGCCCTTACTCGTTTTGTTTGGATTTTCAACAATAATATTCAATTTCTTGCCCTGATACTCTCTGCGGATAGAGATTTTTTCCCAGTCCTTAGGAATGCACGGATTTATTCTGAGTCCGTTAAGCTCACTCTGCACTCCCAGAAGGTATCTTTGCGCCGCAAGAACCATCCACGGTGCCGTCCCCGTAATATGCGATACATTACCCCAGCCATGCTTTGGATTTTCAATACCTACAATATTGCTTACCCACGCATAAGGCTCCGATTGATACACATCAAGCCCGACCTTTTCTATACAGTTGTGAGGGAGAATATCGTTATAATACTTCCATGCTCTGTCGGCATTACCAAGCATCGCTTCTGCAATTATTGCCCATGTGTGTGCATGGCAGAATATTGCACCGTTCTCACCGTTACCGGGATTATATGTACTGAACGGCTCAACTACATCAGGGTATGTTTTAAACCCGGGGGCAAGCTTTCTTAATCCCATGCCTGTATCAAGATATTTACTGACCGCATTCATTCCGGCCTGCTGTTGCTCCCGTGTTCCTACACCGCTTATTACAGACCATGTTTGAGAATTGATCCACACCTTGCCGAATTCATCTGTTTCACAGCCCACCGGCGTTCCGTCATCTTTAAAGCACCTGTACCACCATTTTCCGTTCCATGCGCATTTTAAGATTGCCTCTTCCTGTTTGCTCTTATATTGCCTGAATTTGTCTGAGGTTTCATTATCACCTATAGCTTCTGCCATCAACATAAGCTTATCTAAAGCCACAACATATTGCTGAGCCGCAAATACCGATTCGCCCTTTCCTCCTTGTGAAAACTTTCCGATAATATCGTTCCAATCCCCTTTTAAAGTAAGCGGAATACCGTTAGCTCCCAAATGCGATTGCGTAAAATCTATTGCCTTTATAAGATGCTCCCAAACTGTTGCATTCCCTACTTTGCTCACTCCGTCTTTGTCAAGATAGGGAATGCGTTTATTCAAAAATTTCAAATCGGTTTCAGAGGCTATGAAATATGCAAGCAACGGAAGCCACAAATGTACATCACTCTTTATGTTTTGTGTATTGCACACAAAACCTTCGCGTTTGCTCGACATGGGCGTGCATGAACCGTTTTTTAACTGTCTTGTTAAAAGATATAAAAGCATTTCTTCTGCCATTTGAGGGTTTGTATGACATAGAGCCAACATATCCTGGGCACTGTCCCTTGTGCCAATCTGTCTGACTCCCGGTGCAAGAGTATTTACAGAGCGTGAATACAGTGCCGTTTGTAAGGCATTTGCAGGTCCCCAAATATTTATCTGACGCTCGGCATTTTTATTCGGGATTGAACAGGAAAATTTACCGAAATAGTCTGAGAACCAATCCTTTAATTTTGAATACTGAATTTCCACCTCAGGCGTTGTTCTTAGCTTTGTTAAAAGCTCATTGACCTTATTCTTGGCACTTTCAATTTCAACTAATGCTCCCGCCGTCAAGCCCAAGTAGAACCTAATCCTTTTTCTGCTTGAAACACCGATTTTTGTATGAAGTGCCACACACGGATTACCCGACCAAATTTCGTCTTTTGCGCAAATTCCTTTTTCCACAGCTATAGGATTTTTTTCGTATCTGTAATTTCCTACAAAAGCATCTCTGTCACCACTGAAGCTGACAATCTCACTGTCGGATGCAAACCACACCAGAGGCGAATTTTTCTTCTCATATTCATTCTTCGGATAATGGAATAAATACATAAGTGACTGCGATTTTTCGTCAAACCATGTTTTTAACATATGCCTCCAGTAATAGCCCGATTCTTCATCTCCGTGCCACGCAAGCTGTGCCAGCTCTACATACGCAAAAACATCATAATTTGTAACAGTTTCGCCGTTATTCTTAATTTCAAGCTCCCATACCATAACATCATAATCAGGAGTTATAAACAGCTTCAAAAAAGCCTCATTGCTACCGCACTTGGCATAAAAGTAAGTTTCCCCATGAGTGTGTGTGCAATACCAATCATCAAGCCTTTCTTCCGTCGGTCTGAAGGTGGGCGACCACACTTTGCCATCAGCATTCTTTATGTATATATAAAACCCGGGGCTGTCAATAGGCAAATGGTTCATTCTGTATCTTGAAATTCTGCAATTAACAGCATCTTTATACCATAAAAAGCCCCCACCAACCTGTGATACTATTGCGTGTAAATTACCGTTTGATAAATAGTTAATCCACGGTGAGGGCAAATCCTGCTTGTTAATCCTTATACTTTTTTCTGTATCGTCAAACAAATAATCTTTCATTGTCGTATACTCCTGCACCGCTATTATCAATATTATTTTATCATTGCTACTCTTACAGATAAATGGACAAAGTTTATTTATAAAAGCACTATTTATAGATTTGTGTATAAAACACGCTTAATCTCTGTGCGCTATTTTAATAATAACCGAGGTGTATACTCCATATTTGCTTTCTATACTGATACCGCAATCTTCTCCATAGAATAGCTTAATTCGTTCATTGACATTATTAAGTCCAAAATCCGAGCTTGATTTTAAAAGTAATGTACATATTTTTTCCTCAGGAATACCCAATCCGTTATCATTGATTATGAAAATCATATATTCGTTTTCGTCATAGGCAACTATGCTGATTGTATTATCATCGGATACTTTATCTTTAAATCCGTGTTTTACGGAATTTTCGATAATTGGTTGCATAATCATTTTCAAAATATTGCGGTCTAATATTTCCTCCGGAACATCATAGAGAAAAACTATATTTTTATCAAATCTCAAATTCTGAAGCTTAATATATAATTCTGCATGTCTTAGTTCTTCCCGAACTGTCATTAAATCCTCGCCGTGATTTAATGTCAGCTTATAATATTCGGACATCCATTTTGCAACATCCGAAATCTCGGTTTGCTCGTTTATAATTGCTAAGCTGTTTATTATTTCCAATGTGTTATACAAAAAATGCGGGTTTATTTGCTCTCTTAAAATCTTAAGCTCCAGCCTTTTTGTGTTTTCTGCATTTCTTTTTTGCTCCTCAAGTATTTTCTCAAACTCGCAAAGCAGTTTATTGTACCCTTCTATGCTTCTGTCAACATCGTCGTAAACCTCGTTTAAGGGAACAGGCTCAAATATTCTGTCCTTTGTTTTTTCCATATGATTGATAAGAAGTATCATTTTCTTTGTTAAGTTATTTATTATGGTTTTTGAAGCAAATATGCCGATTAAGAGCAATATAAGCGATATGCTTATTGTAATAAGCACAATCATATAGTACATTTTCATCATATCGTCCATTGAAATTTTACTTACCAAGGACAAATCAGAATGCGGAACACCTACACGAAATGTTTTATATTTTTTTGAAGATGCCGCCTTATCAATTTGTGTGACGATATCACCCTGAGAATTTTCCAAATACAGGACACTGTTTTGAGACAGCTTGCTTTTTATCAGCAAATTCTGAATGAACTCTTCAGAAACAGGTATATGCATAACTCCTATTATTTCCTGATAATTTGTCGATGATTTTATCACTTGAATATGATGAAATAATTTATTTTGCGTCATTTCATAGTCAAAATAGGAATTGTCCAAAAAAATCGAATTTACACCTTCCGTTCTCAACTTCTCCATCCATTTAGAGGACATAACATCTTTCCACGGATACGATATCCTATTCTCGGCATCATATACATAGCCGCTGCGCATATAAATTTTTATATTTTCAATATTATATGATTGCTGTATCTCATTAAGCTTTGATATCATATATTTGTATTCATTATAGCCTGACAGTATTTCACTGTCATTACCGTTCATAAAATCACTTTGGGAGCTTATCAGGCTGATAATACGCTCATCCCTTGTTACCTCGTCCAACGCTTTTTTATTATCGGAAACAACTCTGTCGAGAATAACTTGGGCTTGCGCTATATTCTGCTCAGCCGAAAAAGATATCTGCTGTTCAAAATACACTCTCACGCACAAAAAAATCGTGACAATATTTATGATAATCACAAAGGAAACTACCATTATTTGGAGGAGCAACAGCTTGTCCTTCCATGAGGTTTTTCTTAACGCTTCAACCATTTTTCTCATTTTCCCACACTCTTTCTATATTCCTTTGTAGTCATACCTGTTTGCTTTTTAAATATCCTGTAAAAATAATTACCGTCCTCATAACCCACTAACCGACCGATTTCATCCGCATTATATCTGCTGGAGCGTATATACTCTTTTGCCTTTTCTATTCTGAACTCAGTTAAATATGAATTGATTGTAATTCCGCACACTTTTTTAAAATGCGTACTTAAATAACTGACATTCAAATGAACAGAATCGGCAACATCCTTTATAGATAAATCCGTTCTTTTATAATTTTCCATTATAAATTTTTTCGTTAATGTTACAATATTATCTGCAATTCTATTCTCGTTGCAAAACTCCCTTATCAGTTTCTCAAGACTTTTAATCATCTCATCAAATAAAAAGTCTGAATTTACATCAATGTATGCTGAACGACTGAGCAAAATATTATTTCTTTCAGAGTATAAATTTATTTGGTAAGCCATTGCTTCAATGAGCCTTACCGCCGTCTGCTTACTGATATTTTCTTCTTGCTTTATCTTTTTTGCCATATGCCTTACATAATCAATAAGCAAATCTTCTTTTTGCTTTTCTAATAATTCCCAAAAAGTATTTGTCGTTTCAAAAATATTTAAGTCTTTAAAATCAAACTCTGCATTTATTGAAGAGTATATGTTATAACCCTCAAAAAAGCCTTTATTCAGTCCCGCCAAAGCGGATTTATAGGAGCTTGAAATTTCATACCAATCCCTTTTAACCGAGCCAATGCCGACTATTACTTTATCTTTTAAATTAAGCTGTTCAAAAGCACTCAAAATACATTCTCTGAGCTTACTTATAAGCGTATACTCCCTGCCGCCCGCAACTATAATAAATTCGTTTCGTGTTTGCAATTCAAATTTTATTTTTCTCTCATGCAAGTCAACCGCAACCATATTCACTAATTTATTTCTTGCAGATACATCCAAAAGAACCTTTCCCGCAAAGCAGACAACCGAATAATACGGGCAATCATACAGATAACTTTTTCTGTACAGAGCCTTAACCTCATCGTTTTTTTCATCCTTTAGCAAAAGGTCAATAAAGTGTTCATTTTTTTCAATATTTGTGTATAAATCTATTTTGCTCGTTCTGTTTTCTTCGTCAATCAATAATTCACTGACAATCCTGAGTATTTGATTTTTATCAATCGGTTTTTCTATATATCCAAGCACCTTCATACTGATTGCCGCTTTTAAATAATCTTTTTCATCATATGCGCTGATATATATAATTTTGCATTTTGGGTAAATATCTAAAATTTTTCTGCTCAATTCTATTCCGTTCATATTCCCAAGGCAAATATCTGAAATCAATAAATCTATTTCCTTTTTCTCCGCTGTTTTCAAAGCCGTTTCCGCACTATTTGATGTTATAACACGGCACTTACCTCCAAATTCATTATTGATAACATAGCTTAATGATTTTCTTACAGAAACTTCATCGTCAACTATCAATATATTCATAACTGCCACCTCCTAATATACTACTATAATTATACAACAAACAGTACGAAATCCCAACATATTATCATATATATGTCTTAACGCATATTAAGCCACGGATATAATCCATGGCTTAATCGAACAGAATACTATATTTGTTCAATACAAGCATCTATAAGCTCAGACAATTTACCCTTAGCCATACAAATGTAATTATCACACGCACCGTAATATACAACAATTTCATCCTTTTGATTATCTGCAATAGCTCCGCAGGCAAAAACAGTATTATCGCAATTGCCGTGTTTTTCGTATTCCTCAACGGGCGCAAGGATATAGCTGTTTGTTTTACCTATAACCCTCCATGGCTGTTCTAAATCCAGCAAAATTGCACCAAGGTAATAGGTCCTTCCGCCCGAGGGCGTAAACACTCCGTGAATAATATCGAGCCAGCCCTTAGAAGTCTTTATCGGCGGTGTAGGTCCTATTTTTGAAACATTCCAAAAACGGTATCCCGGGTTTAAGACAGGCTTAAACTCTCCCCAATGCACTAAATCCTCGCTCGCAGAAATCCATATATCACATAAATCATAGCCTCCGCCGGGTCTGTCAAGTTTATAATACTTACCATTTATTTTTTCCGGGAAAAGCGATGCTCCTCTGTTCTTTGGCGCTGTTATAATATCAATCGGCTCGTAAGATTCAAAATCCTTTGTCTTTCCAAGCATTCCGACAGGAGACTGAAATCCCTTCACCATAACCGGAGTTATTATGTAATAGGTATCATCAATTTTTGTAATTCGATTATCTATGAAGTGATGGTATAGCTCCATACCGTACAAATCCTTCGGTGCATATATGAAATTTTTATCACTAAGCGTAAAATTAACACCGTCCTTGCTTCTTGCAATTCTCGTCTGTCCAACATCTCTTCCATACCCCTGAGTTGCCGCATGCTCAACTACAGACACAAGCATAATATATTCATCGCCGTATTTAACAACCGACGGATTGTAAAGCTGAGCTATTCCCGGATAATTTTTGACATGCAATATTGGATTATTCTCATACCTTTTTAAAATGTTTGTTGCATCTTTCATAATCAGTAACCTTTTTTAGTTTATTTTAGTAATTCTGACATCATCAAAATAAATATTTGCAGTTGTGCTTCCTGCATAAGTGCCGTCCCTTCCTGTAATTAAAAGTGACATTTGCGCCATATTATTTATATCTTCAGATGTAAATGTAACGGTTTGTTCAAGCTTTTTCCATGATGTGTTGACAGACGAGAAGGCTGTCGACTTTGTTGTCGCTCCCGCATTCATATATCCTAAATAGATTGATATACCGGTACCGGCATCAGCCTTAAAATATCCGCTCATTTTATAAGTTCCCGGTCCGTTTGCACGGAGTCTTTCGGTAATATCTACCTGCGCCCCATATAATGTGCCGTTTCTAAACGATATTCTTCCGCAGTATGTACCGCTGTAGGCAGAGGTTGAAGAGAAGAAATCGGCATTTGAACCATTCTTTCCTGTCCAGCTAAAATCACTTTCGGAAGTAATACTATAATCTGCAATAAGCTCTCCGTCCGGAGTATACTCCGAAGGTCCCGGATAACTTGGAATATTTACTATTTCTTCGGAAATATCATCCATTGCAGAAACTGTATATTTGCCTCCTGAAAAAACTATATCGGCAACAGGATACCATCCGCCGCCAAACCTGCCGACATTGCATATTTTAAAATCGGGAGACTGCCCTGTTTTACTCTTAAACAAGCCTACGGAAAGAGTATAACTTCCGTTTGCTACGCTTTCTATTCTGAATGTATCATCGCACACAGTAACACATCCCGGGACAAAACTATTCGCATCCGTACCGTCAAGCCACGAATAAGCAAGCACATTCTCATTTGCATCAATAACAGCTATTGCAATATTGCAATCGTTATACAAATAAGAAATTCCCGTATTTTCCCATGCAGTTGTAATACCGTACGATCTGCCTGCTTCTAAAATATGCGGCAACTTGATGTTTTTTAAAGCAAACTTATAGCCCAGCTTATCTGCAATATCCTTAACAATATCTTCATTGTCTGCAATAAACACATCAGGATCGTTACCGTACTGCCCTAAATCCATATAGTTTGGAGTTGCAAGCTCAATAGCTCTCAAATAGCTTTGCCTGTTCCATAAACGGTTGAGATTATCCTGATTGGCATTAGCGGCATTGTTTTTTAGCGTCTGGTATGAAGCTGCCAACTCAAATGCAACAGGTGCTTTGTGCTTTGCATCAAGTGTGAGAAGCGGGTTTTCGGCATTATTTGCCATACCATCGTTTCTCAAGCCTACCCCTTTTGATACTGCGTATTTGGTAATCTCTCCCATATCGCCACGCTTGTTGACGCACATCATCAGATTAGTATTTTCAAATGCATTTGAGTAAATATCTATATGCGCCTTTATAGTAGTCGCGGGTAAAAATGTCGAATTAAGATTGCCGACATGCATTTCTCCGTAGTTACCGCATGAGCGTATATCTATAAACTCAATAGAATCGTTTCCATCATACCTTTTGGCAAGTGCTTTTACAAACTCGGTCAGTTTTGATAAAAAAACCTCATCATTCCATACCGGAGTGTATTGAACAGTCCCGTTTGCCAAAGTCGACTGTGTGTATTGAGCACCGGCGTCAAACACCCATTTGGGTGTTATATAGTTTACATAGCTTGCCGAATTTGCACACATAACACCAAAAGCAAAACCTTTTCCCCGTTGTTTCCAGTAGCTTATCTCATTGTCAATAAGCGACCAATTATAATTCCCTTCGCTCGGTTCGATATCAGCCCAGCTAAATCGCCAATAACCTGCGGACGCATATTCTGTAATACCGTCAGCCTGATTACCCGAAAAGCTTGATCCGTACCTTAAAAATCCTTTTCCGGGATTTGTGTAAATTTTTTCATTTGTATTTGCAAGAGAGAGGATCGTTTTTTCTTCATTCGCAACAACAAATAGCGGTCTTAGTGGCTTAATACTTTCAAAGTCCTCCCATGCATATATTTCAAGTCTGCAATCTTCAGGGAATTCAGTTTCAAATTCCAGAGGAACGGTCTGCTCAAAGCTTATATCATCGTTATATAACACATCAACATAATGCAGCCTATCGCCTACCTTTAGTGCGACTGCTATAGTTGCACCAAGGCTTGAAGCGCCCTTACCTGTTATATCAAATGCTACATTTACATTTTGTCCGTAAAGATGTGAAATATTTTCCTCGTTTAGTGGTAACCATTCACCGTTGCTTGGTAAATACTTCAAATCATCAATATGAATTTTGTATTTTTTATCATAGATAGACTTTGGAGTTATTGAAATAATTTCACTGCTTGAAGCATTGATCTTAATCAAATAATCCTCACATTCTTTTCCATTTGGCATATGAAAAACATAGCTGTAATTGATTGCTCCGTTTTCGTTTACCGCAACCTGCGCAAAATACACCGGCATATCGGGATTGTCGGTATCAAACATAGCTATTGCAGCCTCTCCTTTTCCCGACAGCCCATCAACATTTAAAACCATCTTACTTGTTTCGTCATTATATACCGCCTCTGCCGTCTTGGCTGCAGCGACAAAAGGCATTTGCAAAAGCGTCGGCATAAAAACCAATGCCAAAAAAATTATTATCTTTTTCATTCCGGATTACCTCGTTTAATCACTTACCTTTGTTAATTTAATATCGTCAAAGTAAATATTTTTTGTTATGCTCTTTTCATTATCATTGGGATCACCCATGATGAGGGCATACGCTGAATATATGGTCTCATACTGTTCCTTTGTTATTTCACTTTCAAAGGATAGGTATGTCCACTCCTCACCTATTTTAAACACCTGTGTAATATCAATAGCGTTATTAAGCTTAAATGAGTAAAGGGTTATGCCCATTTCACCGTCCCCGGGTGCAGTTCTGAACCAGCCCTCAAATTTGTAAATTCCCGGTCCGCTTTCTTCAAGGCTGTCATAAATATCTATCATTCCTCCGTACCATGTACCTGCTCTTTCCTTTAAGACACCGCACAGATTACCCGAATGAGGATTTTCACTTGTCCTTGCAAAGGTTGCACCGTTTCTTCCTTGCCACTTTGTTCTGTTTGTTTCAATTCCGTTATCTGCAAACAGACCGTTCATTGTATTATCTATATCACCTATAAGGCTTACCGAGACATTGTCAATATATGCACATTCTGCGTTATCCTGTTCAGAGATAAATCCTATTTTTGTAATGTTTTTTGAACCGTTCAGGGCATCGTAATCATAGCCAAACTTAAAAGAGTATTCCTGCCACTCTCCCTGCCCTTTCGGTACAATACCACTGTAAAGCTCTGCATCGTTTCCGTCCGATATAACATATCCGACTGAGGCGGCATCATTTACCGCAAAGCTGATGTTATATTCCTTGCCCGCTAAAGCCGTAAAGCTTTGATATGCCAAGGCTCCCTTTTGGTTATTGTTTACCTTTAAGGCGGTTTTACCTGAAAATGAACTGTTATTTGAATATTCAAAATCGGAATAATTAAACGACCATGCGTCGGAATATGCCTCAAAGCTGCCGTCGCTTATAATGCCGTTATTTTGGGTTTCAAGAGATAAGTCATATTTTGCGGTATTTATTATATATCCGCCGGTTTTTGTATCAAGCCTGTAATTGAAATCAGCAAGCCTCTTAAAAATATCCATTTCAAGATATGAAATGCCGTTTTGATTTACATATGCTTTGCCTATAGGCTCCGATAAATCGTTTAAGTAAGCTTTGTCACCTCTTAAATATATTGTATTTCCCTCAAACTCGACAAAGGCACCCGTTTCTTCGCTCCAGCCGACCTTTGCTCCTATTCCCTCAAAGCAAGCCCTGACAGGCAAATATACCTTGCCGTTATTTATCTCTTTTGCGTATGTTTTACCGTTTATATGTACATACGGATCCTCAGCCGTAAAGTTCTTTCCCGCCTTATTAACAGTGGCAATCTGATAATAGTTTGAGTCGTTTATGCTGAAATTTCCGAACTTATATGCAGGATATTTATCCTCCTTGTCCAAAAACATTCCAAAGGCGAGCTTGTATGTACCGTCGGGGACATCCCCAAATACCACGCTGTCTCTGCACGCTGACACCTCGTTTGCTCCAAAGCCGTTGGCATCAATACTATCAAGCCACATTCTGCTCACTTCATTATTGTTGTCGTCTAATAATACCAACGCTGTAAATGCAGGCTCAAACAGCTTTGTTACACCCTTGTTTTCGATTTCACAGTTTATTCTTACATTATCGCCCACTGCAAATTCACGGTTTAGGGCAAATTTCCTTATAACAAAATGGTAGCCCATGGTGTTTGTCATTTTTGTTACAAGCTTTTTGTTATCCTTATAAAACAACTCGCTGTCCTCATTATACTGACCTAAATCCATATAGCTTGGCAACGCCCTGTTAAATGCCGCAATGTATGCGCTCTCATTCCATGAACGGTTACCGCTCTTGGTTGCTTTTAAATTTGAATACGGAAGAGCAAATTCAAAAATTGCCGTATTTTTATCCTTTGCGGGCTTCAATAAAATGCCGTTTGTAGAGTCCTGCATAATTCCGTCATAACGCAGGCCGACGCCCCTGTTTACGGCATATTCGGTTATAGCCTTGTGCGTGGATTTATTTGCGGTAGGATATATAAGCTTTGTCTTTTTAAAACTATCTGCATAAGCATCAATATGCTTTTTTTCACCTTCAAAGTCAAGCGCCTTTGAGCCTGAGCTTTCAAGTCTGAGCAAATGTGTTTCACCGTAGTTTCCGTATGATCGGATATCAATAAAAGCTATCCTTTCATCTCCGTCATAACGACTGGCAAGAGCGCTTGCCAGATTTCTGACCTTTTCAAGATACACCTCATCGTCCCATACGGGGATAAACTGTCCGCTTGCTGCAGTAAGCCCGTCAGATGATGCGTTACTCGACATTCTTGTGTATCTTGCTCCTGCGGTAAACACCCACTTTGGCGTTACATATTCCTCTGTTGTCGCGGTATTGACGCTCATTATACCAAATGCAAACTTTTTACCTACCGCCGACCATGATTCCAGTGCCGAATCTATTAAGGCCCAGTTGTATTCGCCCTCCTTAGGCTCAATTTCATACCAGTTAAATCTTGCATAGCCTGTTGATATCAAATTCAAAAGCTCATCGGATAGCCCTGAAGAGATAGTTGAGTACCTTACCCAGCCCTTACCGGGGTTTCCGCTTATAATTGCGTCATTTTCGGATAAAGAAATTTCAAGCATATCATCAGCATATACCGAACAATTTACAGAACACAATATTAAAATAAAACTAAGTATTAAAGCTATATTCCTTTTCATACTAACCTCCGATACACTTAATAATCTTCCTAAGTGCGGTTTATTTTGAAATACCATCAAGTATTCCGCACAAAATTTTTGCAGCCTCTGCTCTTGTGCAATGCTCCTTAGGAGCAAAGTTTCCGTTATCTTTTCCGCTTATTATGCCCGATTTTACCATTCCTAAAACTGCACCTTTGGCATAATCTGATATTAAAGCATCGTCCTTAAACTCCGTTTCGGTATAGCTTTGCTCCGTTTCCTTATTTAAAGCACGGTAGCAAAGCACAGCGGCATCTTCTCTTGTTAAGGTTTCACCCACGCCGAAGCTTCCGTCATTTTTACCCTTTGTTATTCCCAAAGCCTTTGACGCTGCGATATATCCCGCATACCATTTATCAGCTTCTACATCCGTAAAGCTCTCATCTGCCTCAATAGGCGAAATTCCCATTACGGTAACAAGCATTTTTATAAGCTCTTCTCTTTTTAACTGAGCATCGGGCGAGAATTTATCATCACCGCTGCCACTTACAATTTGCTTTTGATACAGCTTTTCAATATAGTCATATGCCCAATGTGATTTTGGCACATCCTTAAAGCTTGTATAAGTGTTGTTTTGCGAGTCTGTGTTTTCAAAATTCCCGGGCGTTTTTTCATCTGTAGGCACCGATGGCTTGCCGACAACTATCATACCGCTGCTTCCTGATCCGCCACCACCGCCGCCACCGCTGCCGGCTGTGTTTGTGCTTTTGCTGATTTTTTCCTTTAATTCATTGCAACGCTTTTCAAATGCCTCCAATGTGTCAAACGGTCTGTACTCGCATATATCCTTCCATACTTGTGTTGGGATATTTTTAAGCGTGAAATAATCGCTGTTTGCTGACACAGTTTCTTGCACCTTGTTCCAGAAATCGGCATTGTTTATTGCCGTAATCAAAGTCTGTTCACTCAAAGTATCAAGAATATCTCCAAATGAATCAAATCCGCCTTTTTTTGCGGTAACTGCATTTAATACAGCGTCTTCTTTGTTCTTTTCTTTTAAATCCTTATACTGCTCATAATATGAAAACTGCTCAATATTAAATATGTCCTTATAAGTGTTGAAGATAATGTCCTCTGCCTTGCCATACTCACTATCCCCAAGCTTATTTATAATATCCGTTACATACGCTCTTTGTATTTCAAGCTGTAACTCTTTAATATCGGCAATGTTATCGTCGTTATTTACAAGTAATCCGTATACAGAGGCGGTTAGGTCAACTACTTTAACACCCTCTGCTATTTCCCAGTCCTCTATTCCCAAAATATCGGTTTTTCCGTTTATGTATGTCACCAAAGAGGCACTGTCCTTGCTCTTTATATATGCGTTAATATTTTTAAGTACGGAATTTATGTCATAAATTTCAAATTCCGTTTCCTGACTGCACACTGTTGTATCGTCATAAATTCTGACACTGTAGTTACCCGGTGTCAAATTGTTTTCTGTAATACCCACGCTTATTTTAAACAAGCCGTTATCCTCATTTGTCGGCACCTGTTCCTGATACAGCAGGTCCGTATCCCAGTCTGTAACAGTGTCAAGCTTACCCGACTTTATCTTTATTCTTAAATCCTTATTATCGCTTTCGTATTTATACAGTCCCGAAAAGGTTATGGTACTATTATCCCTGTCATAAACAGGCGTATTTACCAAAAGCCATTCACCCTTTATCAAATCAGTTTTTTCGGTAGTTTTTCCGCCAATGTTAGTGTGTATATAGTAGTTTTCGGGCTGTTTGCTTAATTTTATTTTGAATTTATATACATAGTCGCCGTTTTTATCCGTTTTAAAATCGGCAATATATATCAGAGAGTCTTTATCAGGCTCATCGTTATCCTTTTCTTTTACCATCATATTTACGGTCTTATACGCATTCTCGCTACCCGCACTCCCAGATATGTACACAAAGCCGATGTCCTCAAAATATTCACAGACAGGCGCTGCAAAGACATGGGAGGCCGTAAAAAGTCCCATTATGGCAACAACCGCTATAACAAATATTTTCTTCATAACCGTAACCTCCGTAAAATGATTTGGTGCCTGCCCGTATAAGACAGGCACCGTTAATAAAATTATTCTTTTACAAACAATAAATCGTCAATATAAACCGTTTCGCCGTTATGCTTACCCGTATCGATAAAGAAAATCATTGGCGCAGATGTTAAATCTCCCCATGTAAGGTTTGCTTTAACCTCATATTTTTGCCACTCGCTACCTACGGTAACATCTCTATATGGTACATTATTCTGCTCGTTTATCTTTGCAGGGTATGCACTCATTACAACAGTTCCGCCGCCCGTTTTAGCCCAGAAGCTCAGGATATATGTCCCGTCGCCCTCTTCCATAAGTATATCCTTGACATTTACCTGTATACCGGACGCCTTACCTGCCACACCTGTGAATGCTATCGCACCGTCACCGCTGTGTACCGTATCTTTTTCAGCCGTCAAGGTAGTGTCTATGTACCTTGCACTCCAAGGCTCGCTACCCTCCTCAAAATCGGAGTTCGGGATGAGCGATACGATTTTAACAACTTCGCCTGCGGCGTTTGCATCAAAGTTAAATGCATTTTTATAGCGCTCGTTAAGTGCAAATTTTAAAACCGCACTGTCATAATTCCATTCAGCCTCTGCCCTGACAAGCTGTCTTACGGCATAAAACGGAAAATATGTCGTTCCGCCTACGCTTACGGTCTTTTGCGGCATAATATACACCTTATCGTTTACGGTAAGAATGTCCGAGTCAAGCTTAACGCTTGCCGTGTCGTTTTCTCTTAACATTTCGACGGTTTTGCTTATACCATTCCAATGTACATCGTAAAAGAAATGCTCCATTACTTCCCTCAAAGGCAACATAACCGTATCGTTTATCATAAACGGGCTTTTTGCCAGTTCAATCTTGACATCATCAATAAGCAGATTAAAATCTGCCGATGCACTGCCGGTCATAAGGCATATTAAGCTCAACACTAAACCAATAATTCTTTTCATTATATTGCCTCCATTTGAGAAAATCAGTTGCGTATAATTCTCACATCGTCAAGATAAAAGGTTGTGGCATTTGTTGTGCCGCCTCCGTATGTTCCTAAGAACAAATGATTGTTTGTAAAACCTGTATAGAAGCTCTTAGGAATAGTAAGGGTATACTCTGCCCATTCCGTTCCTATTTCCACCTGATAATCCGTTGATACAGTACCCGAAACCGCTGTTGCTGCGCCGTTTGCACCAATAATGTACAATTTTAACTGCGGTGATGTACCACCCTCTGCTTTTGCCCAGAACTTCAGCTTGAAATCAGTAGTAGCAGTAGCGGTTGAGCCAAACGCATTTCTGATACCGAAATAGTTTACAATACCGCCTGAGCCGCCTTGGAATTTAATTCCGTATTTACCGCTATGTGCTGCTTCCGAAGTCCATTCTGCAGTTCCGCCGGTACCTCTTCTTCCCCAAGCATCGCCTATATAGCCGGGAAGCTTTGTTTTTATCTCAAAATCACCGTTATGAAGGTCAAGCTCTTCATCATGTGCCTGACTGCTTGGACAATACGGCATTATTTCCGAAAAACCGTCCCATAAAAAGCTCTTAACATATGCATTTGCGTCTAAATTCGCAGGAACATCCAATGAAGTATATACTTCAACATACTCGCCCTGAGTACCTGTTGTAGTAAAATCAGCTACATCAACATCAAGCATTTCATTGCTGCCACTGTACAAAGCGCTGATTACCTTTCCGCTTACAGCGCTATCAGAGTTCTGCCATACCTTTGAAGGAATAGTATATGTTCCCTCGGGCAAGGATGTGATAGCTGTGCTGTAACCGTTTGTGTTATCCATAGGCATAACTTCAACCTTGAAATCATCAATATCAATATCGGCGGTTGCACTCGTCCTATAGATACCCATCTGAATTGATGTGCCTTTGAGCGGTGCCGTACAAATGGAAAATTCACGCCACTGATTGGCAAACTGCTGATAAAATGATACATTAGCAGGGGGAGTGGAATCGTAACTCAAATACAATTGGAAATTTCCTGCCTGAGCAGACTTCATTTTGAAGCTAACACGGTAGTAATTATTGTTTGTAATATACTTCTGCGGTACAGAAATTGTTCTTTGTATCGAAACAGTACCGTTGTTATTACTACCTCTCAAGTAACCTGTCTTACCGTTAAAATCTGTTGCATTTACCCAGCTTGCGGTTGAACCACGATTTGCCCAATCACATGTACCTGCGTCAAACTGGTCATAAACAAGTGTTTCGACTGCAATAAGATTTGATGTTTCAAGATATGCATCTCCCTGCTCTGCCGCAAATGCTGTTACTCCCACTGACAGCATACAAGCTGTCAAAACCAAACATAACAATTTTCTCATTTTTTCTTTTCCTCCTTGAAATATAATTTTTATTTAGAATTGTGTATATGTGTTTTATATAAAAATCAACTGCACATCCTCTCCTTTCAATGTTCACATTTGATTTGTTCGTGTTTTTACCGACAGCAACGGAGCCTATGCCCGATGCTGTCTTAAAGCATTTTAAACTTTATAAACCTCTGCCGTTTCCTATTTAAACATACAGATTTTCGTTTATCAAAAAATCAAGCAGTTCATCAAGCCCGCAGGTTGCAACACCGATATTTTTATCGGCTGCTCCGTAGTAGACAAACAATGTACCGTCAACCACGCAGTTACCCGTTGGAAAAACACAGCCGCCGCCCTTTGAGTATATACCTATCTTCTCATAATCATATTCAGGCTCTAAAATCGGTGCCTTTGTCCTTGCGATTATCCTCTCGGGATTACTGAGATCCAAAAGCATTGCCCCTACTTTATAGGTTTTATTTTCGTCTACGGCGTGGTATAGCATAAGCCAACCCTTGTCGGTCTTTATCGGCGGTGCACTTCCGCCAAGCTTTGTTTCCCATTCGTATTCGCCCTTTGCAAAGAGCTTGCTCTCATTATCCCATTCAAGCAAGTCATCTGAATAGGTTATCCATATGGCAGGCTCGTCGCAGCCGTATTTTTTGCCCACCCATTCTTTAGGTCTGTGGAGCATTGCAAATTTCCCGTTTATTTTTTCAGGGAACAGAATAACATCCCTGTCGTCAAGTCTTGAATCGGTTATCCGTCCCAGTCTTTTAAAGCTTTTGAAATCCTTTGTAACCGCCAATGCACTGCAGGCAATATTTTCCTTTAGCATAAGCGGAGCTTCGGGCGATACGGGATAGCGTTTTTCAAACGGCTCATCAGGCAGCCAATACTGTCCCGGCGGAAACGGTCTGTATGCATAGGTGATATAATATTCATCATGGAATTTTACAATTCTCGGATCCTCGATACAGCCCTCGTCATAGCCGTTATCCTTGGGCGACATGGCAGGCTCAGTTGACATTCTCTTAAATTTAAATCCGTCCGTACTTGTCGCCAATCCGAAATGGATTATGTAGTCCTTGTCGTTTCCTGCGGCACGGTAGAGCATATAAAATATTCCGTCCTCATACCAAACTCCGGGATTGCATACGCTTAAGTTTTGCCAATAATTATCGTTTGGGGATAAAATTGGGTTGTTTTTATATTTTTTTAATTTCATAGTATGCTCCTAACGGGATTTTAAATATTCCTGTGCCTGGCGCTGTACCTCATCAAACACCTCGTCAAGACCTGCCGCCTTTAATTTTTCTCGCATTTCTTTAAGCCCTTTTTCCGGCTCTATCGTGCCCCAATAAAGAGGCATCAGGTACTGTTCGGTTACACTGGATATAGCAGTTATCTTATTCTGTATTGCTGAGGAATCAAGCATAAATCCGTTATAAGGATCCCAGAGTGTGTTCTCCATAATCTTTGACTCATACTCCTCGTAGCCCTTCCATTCTCTTACAAAGCTCTTCATATAGTTATTGTTTCTCCAGCCATAGTTACCTGCTCCGTCAGCAGGGAAGCCGTTTGTATCGGCTGTTACACCGTCCGGTAATTCCAAATATCCGTCATCGTTGATAATATAGTTTTTACCCTCGATACCGTATGTTGTAAGGTTAAAATATCGCTCGTCCTGATTAAACAGTTCAAGAAGCATGAGTGCACGCTCGGGATTTTTTGAAGAATTGCTTATTGCAATACCTGCACCGTTTGACATAAGCAGTGTAGGATAATTCTTAGCGTCTTCAAGCGGTGCCCACTCTACCTTCCATTCGGGATGAGTCTCTTTTGCAGTAGCGTACAAATCTGCAAAATTCTTCATATTGCTTACCGTTGACGCACTTGTTCCGTTTAAGAAGGCGTCCTTTGAGGAGAGCTTGTTCATTATAACATCTTTTGACCAATAACCCTTTTGATAGCCCTCTCGCATTTTCTTTAAAAAGTCAAGATACTCGGGCTTGTCGTATGGAAGAAACAGCTTTTCATAATCGCCCGACACATAATCCCAGTTAGCAATTGTACCGCCTACCGATGCCCAACCGAAATTTGAAACGCTATCGGTGACTGACGCATTAAACGGCATTATATCCTCATTTTGCTTTACTGCATCAAGATATGCAAAGAATGTATCAAGAGAGTTTACCTCGGGCAAATTATACTTTTCCCTTAAATCGCCTCTTACCACATATCCGTTCGGGTTTACCTCCAAAAAGTTTGCCGGAACGGCATATATCTTGCCACCATAGGTTACCTTTTGTATGTTTTCTTTTGATAATGCCTCATATGTCTTTGGTGCATATTTGGGGAACAGCTCCGTAATATCCTTAAAGCCCTTGCTTTGAGCATAGTTCTGGAAGCCCATATACCCGACTGTATAAATAAGGTCAAACGGCTCTCCAGAGGAGAGGAGCATCGGATATTTCTGCGACCACTCGCCCCATGCCATCCACCGTACCTCTAATTCGGCATTGATGTCCTTGTTAAGCATGGTGTTTATTTGAGCCAATACCTCTTTATAATCCTCCGGCTCATCACCAATAAGGTACATTACAAGCTTTACATGGTTATTGGTAGACTCATCAGCTGTTTTTTTATTAGTTGTGCCACATGAGCACAAAACAAATACCATCGCCAGTATCAATGAAATTACGCTTAAAATTTTCTTTTTCATCTTCAACAACTCCTATAATTTTTTATTATATTTTTAACCTTTTACAGAGCCTACCGTTATGCCCTTAACAAAGTATCTCTGTATAAACGGATAAAACAGAACAACAGGTCCGATAGATAAAACCGTCATTGCAAGCTTTACGGTTTCTTTGGGCATATCAGGCATATCCCCTGCAGCGCCCGACGCCATGGACGATGCAAACTCCGCATTTGAGGTCATCCTATACAGCAAATACTGTAGTGGGTACAGCTCCTGACGGTCAATATAGAGCATGGCGTTTGCCCAGTTATTCCAGTATGCCAAAGCGATAAACAATCCTATTGTCGCAATCGACGGTCCCATAAGCGGAAGATATATCCTTGTAAATATTTTAAAATTCGTCGCACCGTCAATTTTGGCAGATTCACTCAAAGCGTCGGGTATGGATTTACAGAAATTCCGCATTATCAGGATATTGAAAACCTGAAGTGCACCCGGGATTATCAGCACCCATATAGTGTTCTTCATATGCAGATACCTTGAAACTACAATGTAATATGGTATCAGTCCACCCGAAAACAGCGTTGTAAAGTAGAAGAAGAACGAAAACTTGTCTGCATGCTTAAAGTCCTTTCTGCTTAACACGAATGCTGTCATTGCCGTGAAGAATATTCCCAATGCAGTGCCGGACGCTGTTACAAATATTGTAAGCCCGTAAGCATTTAAAATCTTTGCAGGATTTTTAAGAAGCACTCTGTATGCATCAAGTGAGTATTGCTTTGGTAACAGAGAATAACCTGCTCTGTATATTTCACTCTCTGCCGTAAACGAGCCTATAACAAGTAGTAAAAACGGGTAGAGGCACATGATTGAAAACGCTATTACTATAACATAGCCTACTACATTAAGCGACAGCACATCCTTATAAAGTGGCTTTGATTTAATGTTTTTCATTGCTTACCCTCCTTTTAGAACAAAGCATAGTCCGCTTCGTACATTTTTACAGCCTTGTTCACCGCAATTATAATCAAAAAGCACAATACAGACTGCAAAAATCCCACCGCCGACGACATTCCTATATTCGGACTCGTCATAAGGGCTCTGAAAATATATGTATCTATAATATCGGTTGAATCGTAAAGTATTCCGTTATTGCCTATAAGCTGATAGAACATATCAAAATTACCTCTTAACAGCCGTCCAACAGACAACAGGGACATTGTAATTATCGTCGGTGTTAAAAGTGGCAAGGTAATATAGCGAATTCTTTTCCATGCATTTGCTCCGTCAATTTCCGCTGCCTCATATATTGATGTGTCCATTCCGGTTATCGTTGCAAGATATATAATACTGCCGTAACCTGCACTCTTCCACAGATTTACAAACACAAGAATATATTTCCATGCCCCAACCTCCGAATAAAACTGTACCGGGTTATGCCCCATACTAATAAGCAATCTGTTTACAACGCCCGTTTCAAAGTTTAAAAAGCTATAGGCGAATACCGCAATTACTACCCATGAAATAAAGTTTGGTAAAATCATAACTGATTGACACAGTTTTTTCAGTTTTGTTCCGCCAATCTCCGATAAGAAAACTGCTAATACTACCTCAAACGAGATGCCCGTTATCAGAAAAACAATATTATACACGATTGTGTTTCTTGTTAACATCCATGCTTTACCGGACTCAAACAAAAACTTAAAGTTATCCAATCCACACCACGGGCTAAACAGTATACCATCTGTGTAATTATAATTTTTAAAGGCAATGATAAGTCCTATCATCGGTAAATACGCGAAAATAATGAAATACACTACGGCAGGGAAAATCATAACATATAAATCAGCATTTGAAATTTTCTTTTTGCCCGTTCTTCTTACAGCCTTTTTTTCTGTTTTCATTTTCGTACTGTCGCCCCCTTATCTCTTATATACAAACACCGATTTTAAAACTTGATAATTTAAAATACAAATTATTCTGTCTGCATTGCGGTAGTGAACATAATCACTTATATCCTTTACAGTACCCTCCAATACCGGATTTCCACCCGATTCCACATCATATATTGCTACAGTTGCCGAACCTACAGGCACCTTTTTCTGCCCTGAGAGAGATGTACTTCCTGCCGATACCTGCACGATTCCGTTTTGCTTATTATACGCATATCCGTCTATAACCTTGATTTGTGCATCATAGTTACCCGATGCGTACTGGGATACAACCTTATCCGTCTCATAATCATAAATTTTTGTAATAATCTCCAGCAGTCCGCCCGGCTGTGTTCCAACGGCGATTATATCACCCTGTTTTACATTATTGGATTCTAAAAGTCCCTGAGGTGCCATATATTCATATGTCATTGCTCCCAATCGTCCCGTAACCTTATCAAGTGCTTCGCCTCTGTCCTTATCATAAACTGTATATATCTCTTCAACCATAAAGGAATTGAGATTTGCCGCTTCCATCTTACGCTTTACAACAATTGCATCGGCAATAAGCGATTCCTTGTCAACCACATACGAGGTTACATTATAGTATCCGTCATTTACAAGCCATGATGAATTAGTCAGTATATAAAGCTCTGAATTATTCAGATCGTCAGGATGTGAAGCTCTGGTAGTGTCAGGCACAACAAAGACCTTTGTATTGCTGTTTATGCTTATATCACCCATAAACTGGTTTGCTCTGTATTTCCTGTTTCCGTTTGCCACATCAATCCTTAGCCCCAATTCATGAGCCGGCGTGTCCTCAGTGTCAATCTGCGTGATTTCCTCCTCCGCATTTAGTTTGTATCTTACAAGCTGCGGAGATGTAAGCTTATTCTGAACTATATCCGTACCCTGCTTGTTCTTGCCGTTCCTGTCGCAGGAAATGTCGTCTATCCTAAATCTTTTTGCTGCAGGATACCGCTTTATCTCTCCACCGTTTTCCTCAGAAAAAATTCTGAAAATATATGCATCGTGGTCATCGTTTGTAAATGCTGATTTTATAAAGTAGCCACAATACCATTCATCTTTAAAATCCACACCTGCAATATTTCCGTATTTATTCAAATAGAACACGGCTGTTGTTCCTGCAGTTATTGCATCCTTATCCTTATTCGGATAGTACCATGAAATCTCATATTCACTATCACCAATCGTCACAAAGGTCTTTCCTTTACGGCTTACCACCCTGTCAACATTACCCGATATTTTTTTGTTTGTTATTGTTATCTCAATGTAATTGCCACTGAGACTTTGGCATATGTTCAACACCGACCATTCAACCAAAGAAGTAAGCTTACCCTCTGTTCCGTCCTCCTTTAAAACGGTTATTTTGTCCTCAGAAAAAGCGTTAAGGTCTATTGACTCATAGGAATACTTAAATGCAAGCTGCCCCCGCGATTTTGAATACTCCTGCACAACCCTCGATTCTGAAGCTGTTATAATCACTGTATCATATGTATTATCCTTGTCGTGGTCAAGCAAAAGCACCTCTCCCTCGTGTGGTACCATAAGGTCCTTATCAAACACTACTACCTCTCGGTTATAAATAATATCCGCTTTTGACGATATTTTGGCTGTTTTTTTTGCATTGCCAACATAGTATGTATATGCCTGTTCCTCATATTCCAAATCGTGAAGCTCAGGTCTTAATTCGGCTGTATACCTTACAGGGTCAACCGAAACAAGCGTGTCGGTATCCTTATTAACATAAGCCCTTACCTTGTAGCCTATAAGCTCCTCCGCATTCGTCTCTCCTGCGCTGTATGAATTATTGCCAATCGTCACATAGCCTCTTGCAAGACTTTCTCCGAAATTCAAATTTGTAATACTGTTGGCACTGACAATCCCCTTTATTTCCTCTAAATTAAATTTATCAGACAGCAAAGTATCGCCATTTGAAATTTCATATGCCTGTCCGCCACGCGAAAATGACATTCCCATAGAATCCACAAACAGTGCATTATATAACATCATAGTAAGCTGTTTTACCTGTAATCTTTCATCCTGAGCTATCGGAACATGCTTTAAAATACCCAGCTCGCTTGCTTTTGACAAATACCCGTCAAAAGTCTTATTCGTTACGGTAATATCATACCCTAAAACCTGTACCAAAGCCTTGGACGCTTCCTTGTATGTGATATATTTTCCCGGATAGTAATATCCGTCCGAGGGTACATCAAGAACTCCCAAACTCATCAATGTAAAAATTTCTTTTGCGGCAAAATCGTCAGGTCCTACATCAATCAAGCCGATGTCGTTACTTGTATCAACGCAATTTTCCATTTTCATAATTCGGGTAATAATTACCGCAAATATATCCTTCTTTACAAAACCGTCCGCTGCCTCAAACGCCTCTACTCCATCATAAATCCCCATATCGGACAACAGTTTTTCAGCATATATATACGGCTCTCTATCCACAATATCGCTTGTTACTTCAGCGTATGTTGCAGTAGGGATGCCAAGAATAATGCACAGTATTAAAAACAACGGCAACGCTTTTTTCATACCTTACGACCTCCATTTCCAATCAATGTATCATATACAGCCTTTTATACATTTTAATTATAACATTCAGTCCGTCAACTAAAAATGTACAATTCTTAGATAAATAAGCACAATTTTTAGATACAATTCCTTTTAAGTCAACAATTAAAAACACTGACTGTTTTTGTGCTGCTAAGCATAACCAAATTCGGCATTTAACTACACTTAAATTTGTTTTAGCCCTGTGTAATTATACTATAATACACCAATGCACCATTAGCATCATCCATATTCCATGTATGCCATGTAAAACATCTTACGGGAGCGATTTTATGCTCCCGTATTTTCAGTAGCAGTTTGGTCTGCGAAAAACTGTAAATCCTACGCTTGAAGCAGTTGCCAAAACAACATTATTTGCACTGCTCAAGCAATGAATAACAAGGATATTACCGCCTGTATCCTTGCCTGCCACAATACCTATAAGTATATACCTTAAAACGCAAAAACACTGTGGCCTGTTTACTCAACCACAGTGTTTTTCTGTATGTAATACTACATAAAACCAATTTATTTGTTATTTAGCTAACATTTTTCATAGTCAGCTGTCAAGGATCAATATTAGTTTCTCAATAACCTGAGTTACCTGCCCTTTTGCCACTCTTCTTCTTAATGAGCCGTTAGTAAAATATACCGTTCTCCCTCAATACCGACTGGTTAGGCGTTATTTTTAAGCGCATGGTAAAGCTCGGCATGTGTGCTGTAGACATACGGATTTACATAGAATATACCCAAAATTCCGCCTGTTAAGCCAGCCAGCAAAAACCAGCCGATAAACGAAAGATCAAGAACAAATGCCCTCCACTTATTACCGTCCATCATTTTGCGTGAAAGAGTTATTGCCTCTTTTGCGCCGATGTTGGGATTATCGGCAAGAATAAACGGAACCATACAATATGAATATGATTTGATAATCCCGGGAATTATGAAAAGCAAGCTCCACAAGCAAAGGAAAATATCCTTTAAAAGCATTGCTCCGACATTGTGTAACCAGTTTGGTGAAAAGCCCCTCTTTATCTCGCTAAGCTTTGCCTTTTCTTTGCTGTTTACCATGAAAAAGCCCTCACAGCCAACAACAAGCGGATTGTAAAGAAATATTCTTATAAGAGCGCCGACTATAGAAGCCATTAAAATTATTCCGCCGATTACGGCAACTGCGCCCAATACACCGGATGCAATATCGTCATGAGAATACTGACTCAAATCAATGTCATTTAACTCTTCTATTGCATTCTTTAAGTTCTCAACCTCTTCTTCATCCGAAAGATCAACATCTTGACCGTTAATGTTTATCACACCACTGTCCAGACCTTGTGAAAAAGCGTTTAAAGCATCTTCAATGCCTGAGCCGTCAACAGTGCTAAGGTCAATGTCAAGACCGTTAATATTGAGCGTATCACCGTCAAGGTTTAATTCCTCACTGCTTGTTTGAGGTTTGGATGTATCTGTATTTGTGTTACTGCTTTTGCTTGTAACTCCTGCAATGGACGCAGCTCCGCCTACAAGTACCGTAAGTATCAGCGCCACAACAACACAGCTCCAGTAATTTGCTTTAAATGCTGCCTTTGCTTTCTCTTTTAAATCTTTTCTTATCCACATACTATAGTCCCCCTTTTGTTTATATTATATTTTTATGGATAGATTATCATAAATATATACACTCATTATAGTTTGTTTGTCCCGTAAAATCAATTGATATAAAGTAACAAAAATTGTGCTTTTGTGTTACATACCCAAAAGTTTATTTATCCTCTTTGGGAAGTTTCTTAAAAAAACCTACCGCATACACTATCGGCACGGGCAATGACAGGACAAATGCCAAAGGTTGAGCCTCCTGTATGCCTGCAATACCCCTTGTATGCGCCATAATTATAAGCAACGGTATAAATATCGCTCCGCTCCTTAAACACGATTGAATTGAGGCGCTCAAGCGTTTTCCGACGCATTGGAACAGCATTTCCGTTGACATACAAACGGGCATAACAATCTGTGCGACTGATTGCAGTCTTAATGCCCTTGTTCCGATTTTTATAACCTCCGGATCGTCACGGAACAGGCCTATGAGCATATCCGAAAATGTAATCAGAAATATACTGCCAAAAACTATAACTGCGCTTGAAAGCAGTATTGTAAATCGGTAAGCTTTTTTAAGGCGCAAATATTTTCCTGCGCCGTAATTAAAGCCTGCAACAGGCTGAAAGCCTTGTCCTATACCCAGTGCAAAAGAAAACGCGAAGAAAACAATTCTTGACACAATACTCATCGCCGCAACCGCCGCATCTCCGTATGCCGCGCACTGATAATTTAAAACAACCGTCGCCAGGCTGTTAAGCCCCTGACGAAGCATACTTGGCAAGCCTGTTGTCATAATAATCCATGCCGTTTTAAAATTGCTTTTTGAAAGTATATAAGGACTGATTTTTGTTTCCGTCATACCGCGCCCAAACATGGTGATAAGGATTAACCAGCTTATAAGCTGACTGAGTGCTGTTGATAGTCCTGCGCCCGCTATACCCATATTAAGCCCGAACATCAGGATAGGATCCAATACCATATTCACTACAGCGCCTGTCATAAGCCCTATCATGCCAAGTGCCGCCTTGCCTTCGTATCTTAAAATATTATTCATTGTAAGGCTTGAGCTCATAAACGGAGCGGCAATTAAAATATATTTAATATATGTTTTTGCATAGGGCGCAATGGTAGGCGTACTTCCCAAAATCCTCACAATATTATCGAGCCATATAAAGCCTGTAACAAAAATCAGCAAACCGCACAAAAACGACAGAAAAAATCCCGTTGATGCATATAGCGACGCATTTTCCTTATCACGCTTTCCAAGCATTCTCGAAATTACGCTTCCGCTTCCCTGTCCGCACATAAACCCAAATGCCTGGATTATAGCCATAAAGCCAAATACAACACCGACAGCTCCGCTTGCGCTTGTGCCGAGTCTTCCGACAAATGCAGTGTCAACAAGATTATATATATTTGTAACAAGCATGGATATTATTGTGGGAACACAAAGCGTTAAAATAAGCCTTGATACAGGCGTATTTATCATTTTATCATATTGAGAAATTTTCTTTGTTTCCATAATCACCGTTTCCTTAAAAGTGTATATTCGATTTTTAAAGATTTAGAATGTACAATTTATATTATATATTCATTCTAAAAAAAGTCAACCAAGATGACAAAAATGCCTGTTTTACTAAAGTAAAACAAGCATTTTTTTGTTTTATTCAACACCGAGAATTGCTATTTCGCTTATATGGCAATAGTTCTTGTTCGGTACTGTATCGCCATCGCCCACATAGCGGATATATTTTGCCTTTACGGTTTGCGGGAACATATACTTTTCAAATTCCTCGCTCTCACCGCTGTTTTGAGTTTTTGGCATAGCCTCTGACCAAGTTTTGCCGTCAAGAGAATACTCAATCATAAACGGATATGTTCTCTCGCTCCCCTTCCACATTGCAATCGCAACGCCTATAACCTCCTTAGCCTCATCGCCCAAGTCAACCACAAGCGTATTGGGTCCGCTTGCAGACCAGCGTGTGTTTATATCAAGGTCAATTGCGCCTTCTTCTTTATTTCCATCGTTGTCGGACGCCGATACGCCGAACACATCAAGCTGGTTAGGATAATATTTCTTACCGAGAGTGTTTATTGCAACTCTTTCGTTACGCTTTGGAACGGGTGCATTTGTTATCTGCAACAATCTTTCGTGTGCATTTTTTATGTCAGTATCAATATCACTTATTGTGATAAGAGCGCTATTCCAATAAACCTTCTTATCAAGCAATTCCGAAATTACTCTTAACGGCACATATGTCCTGTCCTCCAAAATTATGGGTGAAGTGTCCATAGTCTTTTCAGGCTCGTTATCTACACTGTAGCTCTTGTTCCCGATATACATAACTATGCGTTTTTGGTTTTTGTCGATTATTTCAACCGCCTTTGTATCGGCATACCAATTAACCTCGCACTCATAAGCCTCTGAAATAAAGCGTACCGGCACAAGTGTTCTGTCATTTTCATCAATTACAGGCACAACATCGGTATTGTCATTATCTATACGCTGCGGCACTCCGTTTACAACCGCCGTAGGCACACCCAAAACAAGCTCTGTCCTATCCCCTGCATAAAAATCGGATATATCCCATTTATCGCTTTTTAAATCGGGATTTTTCGCATCATTTAAAACCGTATACATCTTTGGTACAGGCACCGTTGTTGTGTCATAGCCTAAGTAATAGCTAAGATGTGGCGGTTGATTATAGCAGGTATTCTGATATGCGATATGCATTCTGTACTGAATATCGTGCATAAGGGTAGGTATCTTATATGATGTAGGCTCGGTAGTTGTAAAAATCCTAAGCGCATTGCCGTCCTTTGTCGGGAATACAAGCTCCTCTCGCCAGTCGCCAAACAAGTCTGCCGAAAGTGCAGGAGTTGCCTTTGTCCAGTTTATGCTTACACAGCCTGTTGCCGTGAAAATTGTATCGGCTTTTTGGGTATCGGAGTTCCACTTGCTCACATACACATTATCCAAAATCTCCCTGCCTAAATCTCCGTCCCAATAGCAAAGGAAATTAGACGGCATGGTATAGCTGTTTGAAATAACCGTTCCGTCAGATGCTGTCATTACACCTGCCGATGACCAGCTCTCCGCTCCTTTATAGCGTGGGTCAACATCGCCTGCCGCCGCACGGCCGTTATCGGTGCCTGTAAATTTGCCGAACAACAGCTCACCTGTGCGCGCATCACGCATTTCATAGCCGTACTCAACACCTCTGTCCTCATGGCATGAATATACCTCAAGTCCCGGCCTCCCGGGGACAAGGTCTGAAACATGCTGTGCATCGCCATGACCTAAGCCTGTTGAATACATGGGCGTTCCGTCATTATCAACGGCAAGCGCACCGTATATAATCTCATCACAGCCGTCATAGTCAACATCTGCAACACTCATTGAATGGTTGCCCTGACCGATGAGCTTATTGTTAAATCTGTACTGTTCATCAAGCGTATCAAAGAACCAATGCTTTTTAATCTTGCCGTCTACAAGGTCAAATGCGGCAATAGCCGTTCTTCCACCTATATCTCCGCCCGGGCCGTAATAATAGCCTCGTGCAAATACCATACTCGGGCGCACACCGTCAAGGTAGGCAACGCACGCAAGATAGCGCTCCGAGCGGTTTCCCCATTCGCCGTTTGGATCATCACCCCATGTAATAACATCCCATTTATAGCCGTCTGAGGTTGTACCCTGAGTCTGGGGATAATAATCTGTAGTGTCAATCACACTGCCGTCCTGACCGTTAAACACTGTAAGATACAAAGGTCCCGACAGATTTTTTCCGTTATCCAATACTGCATAATTTTTGTCCTTATCACCTATAACGGTGCCGTCACCTGCAACCGTTCCGTCAGCCGTACGCATTGCAACCTCTGCCTTACCGTCACAGTCATAGTCATAAACCATAAACTGCGTATCGTGCGCACCGCTCCTTATATTCGGGCCTAAATTTATCCGCCAGAGTCTTGTTCCGTCCTGTTCATATGCATCAATTATACATTCACCCGTAAAGCCTGCCTGAGATGTGTCCTTTGCGTTTGACGGATCCCATTTTAAAACAAACTCCCATTCTCCGTCTCCGTCAAGGTCGCCTACCGATGCATCGCCCGGATTATATGTATATTTCTCGCCGTTTACCTCATTATCGGCAGGTCTTTGTATGGGTATATCCATATAATTCTTGTCCCATACGCTAACCTCTTGGGCTAATTCCTCAACCTCCTTAAAGCTTCCGTTTTCATACCTTACGGGCACAATCTTATACAAATCATATATATCGCTAAGCTCGGTATAGTTTGTTACCTTAACAAGCTCGCTGTTACACTTTGTCCATTCACTGCCAAGCGTTTTGTATATGTTATAGCAAGTGTCGGGCGTATCTGTGCCAAGCATACGCCATGTTATATAGGTATATCCCTCACACCTTATTGCAACAGCGCCAAGCCCCAGCTTTTCCATTGGTCTTAGGGTTTCGGGCCGTGAGCTGATAAGCGCCTCGGTTTCCTTTGCGCTGTCTTCATATGTGCCGATTGTAAGCACATCGCCGACATTTGGCTTATCCTCTGCCAATGCGCCAAATGACGAGGCAACAACCGTAAAGCCCAAGGCAAGAGCTAAAATTTTCTTCATTTTCATAAGTAGTCCCTTTCATTTTTATTATGTAATTTTATAATGCTCAAGATATTTTAATAATGGGTTTACCCTTTGATCCGCCCGATGCAACTTTTTTAAGTGCCTTATTTACATCTGACAGGGCAAACACACCGTCAACAGACGGTTTTATTCTTTTCTCCTCAAATATTTTTGATATCTTCTCTAAGCCTTTTCCGTCCTCATGCACAAATATGAAATAGTATGTTTGATTTTTCTTTGACGCCATTTTATCAAATTTCATACCTGCAAAGCCAAACAGCATAGTCTTAAATGCACCCATACCGCACCTTTTTGCAAACTCCTTGTTTGGCATTGCCCTTAGCGATACAATGCTTCCGCCACGCTTTAAAACAGACATCTCCTTTTCAAGCTCACGCTCGCCTATGGTATCAAGAACACAGTCAATATTTGATAAAACACTTGAATAGTCCTCTTTTTTATAGTCAATAAACCTATCAACACCAAGCGCCTCTACCCTGTCTTTGCTCTCGCCGTTTCCGTTTGTATACACCTTTGCGCCAAAATTTACGGCAATGGGTATTGCCATTGCGCCAACGCTTCCCGTACCGCCCGAAATAAAGATTGTATCGTCCTTTTTAAGTCCCATAAGCTCATATGATTGCAAAGCCGTAAGCGCCGTCAAAGGCACTGCCGCCGCCTCTTCATCGGATAAATAATCGGGAACTAATGCTATATGCCTGTAATCAATGGCTACATATTCTGAAAATGCGCCGATTTTTGTAAGAGGCATACGGGCATACACCCTGTCGCCCTTTTTAAAGCCCGACACATTATCGCCAAGCTCCTCTATCGTTCCGCAAAACTCATTACCCATAACCAACGGCATTTTATATGGCACAATAAGCTTTACCTCGCCTTTTATTATCATATTATCAAGCGGATTAACTCCTGCTGTATGTACCTTTATAAGCACCTCGTTACCGTAGATTTTAGGAATTTGGATATTCTTTATTTCCAAATCCCTGCCTTTTTTACTGTATCCGTTAAGTATAGCAGCTCTCATGTATAAACCTCCTCTAAGCGTTTATTATATTCCCTTGTTTACTGAACCTATATAGCATTATAACTGTCGTATATACATACACAACGCTCAATGCTATATTAAGATACATTTTTTCTCTTAATACCACCATCATTACAGCAAATAATACCGATGATATGACAGTCGGAATAAGGAATTTTTTGCACCGTTTCATTTGCGGTTTTGCATAGATGAGCAGTAAAAACATACACATAAACAGCAGTAAAAACGATGATATTAAAAACAGAGTTTTTGGCATCAACGCAACTTCTGTATCATGCATAAATTCAAGTGATGTGGTTATGTTATTGAGTCCGAATATTAGCAATATATGTATCATCATATATCCCATACCCGATGTTTGCATTTCCCTGTCAACTATGCTGTTATATAAAATCTCATAGCACAGGAAAAGCCCTGCAACTATCAAAAAGCACATAAGCGAAAAGTAAATGGAATTGGGCGAAAATCCGCCTTCAAAATACGATGCAATTGCGATAATCATTTCTCCGAATGTAAACACCACATATAGCATTGCACGCTCGGATAAGTGCATAAAATCCACCTGCTTAGATTTTGTACGGTCGGCAAAAATAAATGTTGCAAAAACACCGTAAAGAATTGCAACAGGTGCTATTTGCACACCTGTGCGGTTGAATACGGGGATTGCAATAAGTATAAGAGCCACTTCGCCAAAAATAGCAATCATAAGTCCTCGGATTGTTGCAAGGGATGTGCTGTCGCCTTTTTGGTTTCGCCACTCTATCACATACTGAACGCCTATGTTTATTAAAATAAGCGCCCATGCAATATGGTATTGGTTTTGGAAGCTCTCCCAATGTATGCGTGTTCCCTCGCCTATGTAATAGAGCAGGTACATATTGATAAATATAAAAATATGGTCCCTTACTCCGTTTTTGCCGTACATATTTGTAAAAAAGGTTGAAAAATTCCATATCTGAATAATAGCAAGACTGCTCGTAAGATAGGTTAAAAACGCATGGAAGCTGAAAAAACCGTTCTCGATACCGTGTAGCAGTGAATTGTTATGGCCTATGATGTATACAAATATCAAGTCATATATAAGTTCTAAATATTCAACCTTCTTTTCCTCATTATTTAACAGTTTCAAATGCCTTACCCCTTTTTAATAATTTCCATTGCCCTTTTATCAATATCCAAAGCACACAAAAATCTTGAAAACTTACCGATTGAATTTTCCTTAAACAAAATCCCCATACCGTTTATTTTCTGCATAAGCTCAGGGTTAATTTCGTCCGTTGTATATTCAATCTCAATCTCATAATCGCATACCCCTAAATACTCGGTTTTATCAAGACATATCTCGGTTTTATCGTCCCACATTTTACTGTGTCTTAGAGTTTTTGCACAGCCGATATTATAAAGCACACCTGTTTTTATGCCTGTGTACTTTTCGCCGTCTTGAAAACTTTTTGGCACACCGTCTACGGTGTATTCCGTTTCCTCGCAGATTTGCAGGGCACTACCGGGGTTTTTATGGAGCTTTACCTGGATAACGCTCTTATTATCCTTTACCCTTACACGCATCATTACCCTGTTACGCCGTAAAATGCCCTCGTTATCGGTATAGTAATGATTTTCCTGTACCTTGGCACTGTCCCATTCAAATGCTGTTTTGATTTTTTCGTACTCGTCCTTTGTTAAAAGACTTTTATATTCCTTTTCAAGCATATATGCCTCCACTTAAATAAACTGATTTTTGTCCTTATCATATGTATACGAAAGAGTCAGGAGCTTTTTTTCAATCTCGCCCCTGTCCCAGCATAAATCCTTACATAATTCATCAAGACTTCCGTAAAAATCGCGGAGCTTTGTATTTATAACGCTCAGTAAAATTGCATTATCCTTTGGCATTTCCATTATATAATCCTCTTTAATCCTCAAAAATTTCGGTTTCTATTATGTTTTCGCCCTTTTTAATTTCAAACTCAACCATTGGTATAACGGTTTTGTTATACATAATATTGGTGTTTGGCGAAACACCCAATACTCTGCCCTTTCCGCCTGTTACTCTACAGCCTGAAAAATCATTGTGCGCATAGGCAAAATTGTCGCCCTCTTCCGCTTTTGCATTGTCACAATCCCTTGATGCTATGGCAAAGCCAAAATCATATGCACGGCAGTCATATGGGCTGTTTATCTTATGAATACGCTTATGCCCCGTATCGGTTATTATAACCCTCGTTTCTACCTTTATATCGGAAAATGCGCTCCAGTTTATAATAAATCCGTCATCAAGCATTTTGTAATTTTCGGAATGGTTACGGGTAAAGTATGTGCCATTCACATTAAAGCACAGCATATTATCGGGCGCCAGCTCCTCAAGATACACATTTGAATATGCAACATTAAAGCCGTACTTGGTTGAGTATGCAAACTTTAAATATTTTGGTATTATCTGTCCGCACCCGAAATTCTCATGCGTGCCTGCAACATATGCGCAAGCCTCGCCATTTTTTCTTTTTATAATCATATCCGCTGACGGTATTTTCTTTAATTCGTCTAATTTTGGCAAAGGCTCTGCTTTTGCCTTATAAAACTCGTCATTATCAGCTAATGCCAAAAATGCAAACGCCTTTAAACCCCAGTACGGCGAGCCGTAGGCGTTATAATGCTCCGCCATAATAAGGTTTGGATATTTATATCCGACAGTTAGGATATGCGAATTATCAAACATATCACTTTGATACCATTTTTCAAAATTCCGTACGATTATTCCCTTCATAACGCCAACGGAGAACGGATAAACATGCGCCAGAAGGCAAGCGCTGAAAAATGCAATCTGTGCAAAACGGTATGTTAAGGATCTTCCATACGGCAATGCCTCGCCGTTATCGGCAAACCAGTATATAAAGGTTTTTGCAAAAGCAAGCGCCCTGTCCTTGTAAATTTGGCATCTTTCCTTGTCCTCATTTTCCATAACGGAGGCGTATATAAGGCTGTAGAACTGTATCGCAAACGGAATGTAATAATCCTTTTGCCCCTGAACACCGTCCATATACCAGCCGTCGGCTATGTAAAAATCGTCTATTCTGTTTAAATCACGCTCCAGAATATCAGCACTAAATTCACTCAAATTATGCTTTTTTAATGCGACATTTACCAAAATTCTGAAGAATATCCAGTTACTGTCGCAAACCTCATGTGAATTTATCTGTCCTAACCAGCTTACCAAATTCTGCTTTTCCTTATCCGATAACGGATTCCATAACTTATCGGGACAAAATATCATACCGTATGCCATTGCCGCCATTTCAACAAAGCGCTGGTCACGGTCACGGCAATCGCCCCAGTATTCTTGATTTTCCTTGTCCGTTCCCGTTCTAAAACCGTCAAGGCAGATATTTTGAAATTCACTATCCTCTCCACCGCCTGCAAAAAACGGCACTAAGCCCCAAAGCGGTCTTGAAAACGACTCGCACCTTGCCGCCGCATCATCATACCAGGTTGCGTGATGCCCTAAAATCGCACCGCTCTTTCCTTTGGTATAGTATGGCTTTAGCGGATTTAGCATATCAAATAACAACTCACAAAAATCTTTCCTGCTCTCTAATTTCATAATTTTATCTCCTTATTTTATGGTTTTTCCAAAACGCTTTTTTAAATCATCAACTGTTTTTTCAAGCCGTTCCGCCTTTTGCCGTTTCTCATCGGGCGCATCAAACAGGCTTACCTGCTCGTTTACATTATCGCTTTTTATCAGTCCCGTACCTGTAACGGTTATCATACGGATCGGCAATTTTAAATTCCAGTTATCCTTGATTATTTCCATTGCTATCCCATGTATTTCCCGTGCCAAAAATGTAGGCTTATCGGTCTTTTTCTGCCGTTGAATAGTGTGAAAATTGGGGTCTTTTATCGTAACCTGAACAGTTGTGCATTTTAAATCCCTCTTTCGCATACGGGAGGCAATATCATCACAAAGCCAGCGGATACTGTGCTTAATTTCATCATAGCCTGTAATATCCTCTGCAAAGGTCTGACCTCTTCCTACGGACTTTACCTCGTCCTTATCATATATGGATTTTACAGGGTCGGTATCGTTACCTGTTGCGTAGATATGGAGCTGATGCCCCAATTTCCCAAGCTGGGACACCAATAGCCCCTCATCGGCTATTGCAAGCTGACCTATCGTTTTTATACCAAGACGGGATAATACCTTATTTGTGTTCTTCCCGACAAAGAGTAAATCCGACACACTCATGGGATAAATATAGCTTTGCCAGTTTGAGCGTGAGAAAACAGTTGTTGCATCGGGCTTTTTATAGTCGCTTCCCAATTTTGCAAACACCTTACAAAACGACACGCCCACAGATATTGTAATTCCTATCTCTTTTTTTACGATTTCCCTTAGATTATTGGCTATTGTTACACCGTCGCCAAAGAGCCTTTTAGAGCCTGTAACATCAAGCCATGCCTCGTCAAGTCCAAACGGCTCGACAAGGTCGGTATACCTTTTATAAATATCCATAACACGCCTTGAGTATTCCATATACAGACTGTGGTGCGGCGGCACGATAACAAGCTCTGGACATTTGCGTTTTGCCTGCCATATCGTTTCGGCAGTTTTTATATCGTATTTTTTTGCAAGCTCGTTTTTGGCTAAAATTATGCCATGCCTGCTCTCTTTATCCCCACCGACTGCCATCGGCACCTTTTTAAGCTCGGGATTTAGCACCATTTCAACCGATGCGTAAAACCCGTTGCAGTCACAATGCAAAATTGTTCTTTCCATATCTGTTACCTCATCTTTTAATTATATTACACATTCCCCCTCTTTACAAGCCTAAATTCATAGAAAGTTTACACAAAATGTATTTGAAAAATTTAATATTTGTGTTAGAATAGCATTATGTTCTAAACATCACATTCGGGAGGTTTTAATATGCGCTGTCCACGCTGTGGTAAGGAGCTTTCAAACGATACAGATAAGTGTCCGTACTGCTCACAAAGGCTTGCATTTGACAATTATGCGGTTTCAAAAAGCCTTGATAACGAGCGCCAAAAACAAAATGACAGGCTAAAATCCATATACCTTACAATAAGCGCAGTTTTATTGGTTTTGGGTATAATCTTTTCGGGCGCTTGTTTTTACAAATATAACCGTAACCTTTCAAGATACAAAGCATCTGACGAATATCTGTTTTTTGATAATTTAACACCCGTTTATGACGGCAATTATTGGGGATATATAAATAAATCGGGAAGTATTATAATAAAGCCGTCATACACGCTTGCATTTTCGTTTTCGGACTCTCTTGCCCCTGTATGCACCGACAAGAACGAGTATTTTTATATATCAAGAGCAAAAAAGACGGTTTTAGGTCCGTATCCTATGACCCTTTCAAAGGTTTCGGGCTTTTATGACGGATATGCGCTTGTTCCCACAGAGGATAACAAGGTTTTATACATCACAAAATCGGGTAATGCTTTAGGCGATAGCGCTTTTTCGGACGGCAGGCCGTTTAAAAACGGATACGCCGCCGTTATGGCAGGCGGTAAATGGGGATTTATCCGCTCCGACGGCAATATTACAATTGACTTTGAATATGACGAAACAGGCGATTTTTCATATGACGGATATGCGGCGGTGAAGAAAAACGGAAAATGGGGATTTATCGACAAGGGCGGACATACGGTTATAGATTTTAAATATGACAGTGTTCATGATTTTGTATGCGGACTGTGCGCAGTGCATACAAAAATGGGCTGGACATTTATTGACCGTAACGGAAGGGCTGTTACCGATGAATTTTACTCGGATGTTACCGATTTTTCACCATGCTCACTTGCAGGAGTCAACATTAACGGAAAATGGGGATTTATTGACACAACGGGTACAATAAAAATTGAGCCACGGTTTATGAGCGCAGATAAGTTTATGGCTTGCGATATGGCGGTGGTAAAAACCGAAAACGGATTTGGGATAATAAACAAAAAGGGCGATTTTGTAATGAATGATAATGAGGTATCTCTATCCCTCTATGACGATGGGTATGCGGTGTTCTCAAACGAAGATAAAACTCTTTACGGGATTTATGATGTAAACAGGAAAAGAGTTATAATAAAACCGACCTACCGTTTTATCTCGTATGACCGCACATATTATTACAACACCTTTAGCCGTTATAAAACTTTTTAATTTTTTTTTGGGGGGTATTATGATTTATTCACATGATATAGACAGGATTTGCTCGCTTTGCAAATACTACAAAGCCGACGCTGATACGATACACTGTATAAAGCACAAGAAAAAAACAGGCATCACTCCCATAAGCGATGCCTGCAAGCATTTTTCATATGATATTTTCAAAAAAACCGTGCACAGGAAAAAGCCGTTAAAAACCGACTTTGACCCCGATGATTTTAAATTATAATATCATCGCCGATTATGCCGTTACTTGTAACGGCAATTTTTGTGCCTTTTTTACCTTTTATAATAAACTGTGCCAGACCGCAAAATGCTTTTCGCTTTTTGCTTGTTACCAAGGTGTGGTCTGAGGGGTCGCCGTTTGATGCGCCTAAGAATATGGCATCGGGCGTATCTATAAGCATCTCGTTATCCGCATACGGAACAGTGTTTCCGTTGCAGTCATTTATCTGAGCCTTAATAATAAAAATATCATTTTCCTCATAATCAACGCTTAATTTAACCCTATATGGCACATCGGCGGTTTTAACCTCGTCTTTACACACTGCTATGCCGTTTTTATAGCCTATGGCGGAAATTTTGCCCTTTTCAAACTTGACATTTTCAAAAAGTGCATAGCCGTTTTTTAAAATTTCAAGCTTGCCACAGCTTTTTTCATTTACAAAAAGCTCGACTGTATCGCAGTTTGAGAAAATATGCACATTCTCCACTGTTCCCTCGTCTAAATTCCAATGCGTACAGATATGCACTGTATCGGTGTTATTATCCCACCACGATTTATAGTAATAGTATGTGTCCTTTTTATATCCGCACAAGTCCATTACACCAAACTGTGATGAAATTGCAGGCCATGCATAGGGTGTCGGCTCGCCGTAATAATCAAAGCCTGTCCAGATAAATGTACCGCATACATAATCGGTGCTGTCGGTCTTTTGCCACTGCCCCACTCCTGCCAAATGCTTAACATCATCGGTATCGTTTAAAGCAAGGTGGCAAAGCGCCCTATCCGTTTTCATTATTCCCCTTGTCGAATGGATTGCGTCCTGCTCCGTTGCAATCATAGGCTGATGCGGTTTTTTATTATGAAATTCCTCCCAGCGGTAATCGTGGTAGTTAAAGCCTGCAACATCAATTTCATTTGCAATACCCATTATCATATCCACGCTTTCAAGCGGTTTTTTGTGCTTTAAATCCCACATCAAAAGCGCCATGGTTACAGGTCTTGTGCTATCAAGCCTTTTAACGGTATTTACCATTGTTTTTGCAATTCTTCCGCTTTGCTTTGATGTCTGCGACTGCGCCTCCTCGTTGCCTATTGAATAGAGTATAACAGACGGGTGGTTTCGGCTGTTTCTTACTACAAATTCAAGCTGTGTAAGGTCATCATCGGCACTTTGGAACAGCCTGTTTTCACTCATAACCATAAGCCCGTACCTGTCACAAGCATCAAGCACCGCCTCGCCCTGCCAGTAATGTGCGCAACGGTAAGCATTGGCGCCCATTTCCTTTAATTTTTGTATTCTGTAGTTAAATATCTCGCTTGTGAGTGCAGTTCCGATACCGCCATGGTTTTGGTGGTTACAAACACCCTTTATCTTTGTTTTTTTGCCGTTTAGATAAAATCCGTTCTCACTAAATTCTATTGTCCTAAACCCTAACGGAACGGTGTAACTGTCTATTACCACGCCGTTTGAAATAAGCTCGGTTTTAACGGTGTATAAATATGTATTATCAATATCCCAAAGATGCACATTCTCCATTGTGCCTAAAACCTTGGAAATATCGCCGTTTTTAGTCATGGTTTTTACCGTATCGCCGTTTTGATTGATAATATAATGCGTAACTGACAAGGCTTCATTATTCGGGTTTTCAAATTCGGTTTTAAAGTTAAGGCTTGCCACTTTTGTATCAATATCGAGTGTATAATCGGCAAACACATCCTTTATATGCGCAGGACTTGTTTTTAAAATCCAGACGCTTCTGTAAATTCCGCCGCCCTCGTAAAACCAACCTTCTGCCTCTCTTGCATCGGTTTTTACGGACAGTATGTTTTCATCATCATATAATACAAAATCGGTAATATCAAAGGTTACGCCTGTATATCCGCTTTTGTGGGAGCCTATATAAAACTCGTTAAGGTATAGTGACATATCCCTGTACACACCGTCAAAAACGAGGTAGATACGCCTGCCAATATCGGTTTTATTTAATGAAAATCTCTTTCTGTACCAGCCTGCATTTTTTGCAAACGAGCCTGCTGTTGTATGAATATTCCCGACATCCTCCATAAGCGGAATGGCATTATCAGCATCGTTAAACTCCTGTTTTGTATATTCATACGGCTCTGTTTTTATCACAAAATCATGCGGTAGGGTTACATCCTCCCATGAGGTATCGTCAAAGCCTGCGCTCTCAGGCCCTTGGTTCCATGAGCCTGATTTTCCCCACGCCCAGCGGTTTCTTACGGATATTATATCCCCGTAATGGAATTTCCAGTTATCGTTTATACAAATTTTCTCACGCATTAGATTATACCTCCGATTTAATTTATTATATGCTCTTTAATCCATTCAAGCAATTCATCATACCCAATCTCACTGCAGGCTATGCCTAAACCGACTGTAACAACATCTTCATTTGTACATTCAATTTCAATCCCGTTGACCGCTAAAAAGGTAAGCATAACATACATTCCGATGCGCTTATTTCCGTCAACAAATGCATGATTTGAAATAAGTGCAAATCCTAACCTTGCCCCTTTTTCTTCCTTTGTCGGGTAAAGCTCTTTTCCGTCAAAGGTCGCATATGCACTTTCCAATGCACTGTCAAGCAAATTAAAATCTCTGACTTCATTGCTGCCCCCCGTCTCCTGCGTTATCAACTGGTGCAACAATAAAACTTTCTCTTGACTAAATTTTATCATTTTGCAAGCTCCTCAAATGCAGGCTTGAATTTCTTTAATATACGAGCCGCCACAACATCTATTTTTTCATCATCGGAAATATCTATATAGTCTGTCCGGTCAATATCAATTACAACGAATTTGGGCTTGTTATTTTTAAAAATCACAGCTTCGCCGCTCTTTTCAACTATCCGTGCAACTTTAGAGAAATTTTGATTTGCCTCTGTCATAGATACGATAGTATTTGTATTTATGTTCATATGATATCATCTCCTATGATTATTATATATAAATTATAGGATAAAGTCAACCTATTTTACCAATCGTTTGAGTTATTTCAATGCTTCGTGATAACTTATGTACAATTTTTCCGTAATTTTTTCTGTCTGCTCCTCATATTGAAGATAATTTCTAAGAAGGTCAACGCACAACTTGCCATGGACTACTCCGCAAAACCCGTAGACGACAGAGCCGTCAATACTTGTAACTGTGCATTGTATATATTTCCTTTTTTTACGAATTTCCCATAAATTCTCAATATCCCAAACTGTAAAATCCTCATTTGTTCCATGCTCTGTCATCATTTCAAGAAATTTTTCGCAATCGCTCTTTACCATTTCCCGTACAATAATGTCCTGTGTCTGCCCGTAAATTTTCATAATAAATCATCTCCGTTCCATAAAAAAAGCGTCGCATATTAAGCGACGCAAAAAATGTATCGCTCCTTAGTCGCAAAACACATTCAATCACCTTGATAAACCATCAAAAACATATCGGTATACTCAAACAGGCACATTAAATCGGAGCATAATACATTTTTATCAAATGTACTATGCGTCGTTTGAATATAATTATTAAATGTAAATGATGGTTAAACGCTAAAGTGCATTAACCGAATGTGTTTTGCAATCTTGATTATATCACAACACAATTTCATTTGCAAACATATTTTAGCGAAAATTCCTGCTAAAATTGCAAAAAAGGCTTGACAATTTACGATAAAGTCTATATAATATGGGAAGTGTCTGATTATTTTGTAAAATAAGACAGTTAAACGGAACTGTATAATTAACTAAGAATTGGGAGGTGCTGCACAATGAAGATGACATTCCAGCCAAAAAAGCGTCATAGAAAGAAAGAGCATGGCTTTAGAAAGAGAATGGCTACCAAAGCAGGTAGAAAGGTTTTAGCAAGAAGAAGAGCAAGAGGCAGAAAGTCCTTAACTGCATAAACATTTAGCTATGTCGGGCATTAGTCTTTATGACTTATGCCCTTTTAAATTTTAAAGAGGTAATTTTATGCTAAATACTTCAACTCTGAAGCTGAACAGAGATTTCGGGCGTCTTTATAAAAAAGGCAAAAGCTATGCAGGCGGATATATTGTAGTGTATATGCTAAAAACAAACCGCCATGATAAAAGAATCGGTCTTACCGTCGGAAAATCCTTCGGCAAGGCAGTAAAGCGAAACCGCATAAAACGGCTTATGCGTGAGAGCTACCGCATACTTGAACCAACTTTGCCCGACGGCTTTGATTTTGTGTTCGTTGCAAGAAACCGCGCCGAGGGCAAGAGCTTAGACCAGATTAAACGGGATATGAGCTACGCCGTCAAAATGGTTTTGGAGGCAAACTGAATGAAAAGGCTATTGATTTTTTTAATTAAATTTTACAGACACGCTATTTCACCGTATAAAGGGGCATCTTGCTGTCGGTTTACCCCAACCTGCTCGCAGTATGCAATGGAGGCGATTGAAAAATACGGTGCCATAAAAGGTGGATACCTTAGCATACGCCGTGTGCTGAAATGCCACCCTCTACACAAGGGCGGATACGATCCCGTACCTTGACAAGCATCAGACAGCGGAGAGGATAAATAACTATGTTTGAATACATTATCACAAGACCTATGGGTTATATAATAGAGTTTATATATAACCTTGTTCAAAACTACGGTATTGCGATTATTCTGTTCACAGTTGTTATTAAGCTGATTTTAACCCCATTGAATGTTAAATCTCAAAAATCAATGCGGAAACAGCAGAAAATTCAGCCGTATCTGGCAGAATTACAAAAAAAATATGCAAATGACCAGGAAAAGCTTAATCGCGAAACAATGAAGCTCTATAAGGAGAACAATATCTCAATGGCAGGCGGTTGTCTTCCGATGCTAATTCAGATGCCTATCCTTATCGGTCTTTACCAGGTTATCCAAAAGCCGTTATCGTACCTTTTACATGTTAATTTCAACGACCCCGATGTAATAAGAAGGGTTTATGCGCTCCGTGATGCGTATGCCGATTCAAAGCTGATTACAAGAACAGAGGAACAGCTTGCAAATATGAATCAGATAAACATTTCACAGTGGGCACAGCTAAACGGCGATAAGGACTGGATAATCAATTTCAAGATGTTTTTCTTAGACCTTGCAAACATTCCGTCAAAGGCGTTTTCGTATATCGGCGAGGTGTTTACAGGGAATATGGAGCATCTTAGCATTGTACTTTTGCTTATAATTCCGATTCTTGCAGTTCTTGCATCAGTCGGTTCTATGAAAATTTCACAGTCGTTATCGGGTCAGAATAACAAATCCGACGACGCTGCAGCGCAAACGGCAAACCAGATGTCAAAGTCAATGACAATGATGATGCCTGTAATGACAGGCTTCTTTACATTGACCTTGCCCGCAGGTATCGGCCTTTACTGGATAGTAAGCTCCGTTACCCAAATAATACAGCAGCTTGCGCTAAACTTGTATTTTGATAAAAAGAAGGAGGATGAGATAGTTGTCAACATTCCAGAACAAAAACAACTTCATTCAAAAAAGCGCAAAAAGCACAGATGAGGCAATTGCTCTCGCTTTAAAAGAGCTTAACGCCACAGAAGATGAGGTTACAATAGATATTATACAAGAGGCTTCAAAGGGCTTTTTGGGATTTGGCGCAAAGGACGCAATCGTAAATGTAACACTGAACAAAAAAGCCGAGAAAAAGTCGCCAAAAAAGGCAGATAAGAAATCAGAGCCTAAAAAGGCAGTTAAAAAAACGGCAGAAAAGATTTTGCAAAATACTGTTTCTGTATCAAGTATACAGGACAGCAGCGACATTGTCTCTGCATCAACAGCTTTCCTTGACAGTCTGTTTAAGGCAATGAAGCTTGATGTAAAGATTAGCGCTAACCTTGATAAGGATATGTTAAATATCTCACTTGAGGGCGATAATATGGGTATCATAATCGGCAAGCACGGCGATACCTTAGACAGTCTTCAGTATCTTACATCATTGGTTGTAAATCGGAAATCAGACGATTATATAAAGGTTACAATTGATACCGAAAACTATCGCCAGAAGCGTTCACAGGCACTTATTGCCCTATCAAACAGACTTGCGGACAAGGTTTCAAGAACAGGCAAGAAATTCACTCTTGAGCCGATGAACCCGTACGAGAGAAGAATTATACATTCAAATCTCCAGAACAACGCAGATGTTACAACCTTCTCTGTAGGTCAGGAGCCATACAGAAAGGTCGTTATAGCACCTAAAAATCCAAAGCCCCGTTATGAGAAAAAGGAGTCTAAAAAGCCTGCTCCAAAGAACAGTGATAAGAGCGAGGTAACGGCAGAAAAGACAGGAAGCTATACAACAACCTACAAGGCTGATTTTAAGGCTACTCCTCATAAGGCTGAATACAAGACCTATGATGAATACCTTGCAGCTCAAAACGGTGAGATTTTACCGCCGGTAAATCCTGTAACAACTGAAGAAGAGTAATAAAGAAAATGGGACTGTGTGCATTAAAAATGCATACAGTCCCTTATTTTTACGCAATTTGAGGGTTGTTCAATTTAAGATAAATTTGGGTTTAGAGGTGTAATTTTGATTAAATGAATAATGAATAATGAATAATTATGGTGGAAAAATCTCCGATTTTTCTATAATATGGCGGTTGGGGGTAAATTTTGGTTTAGCATACCAATTAAAAAATCGTAAATTGGTATGGTCGTAGGGTTGGGGCTTGCTCCAACCGTCCCCGACAACGCATATTCATAACGGCAGGAGCAAGCCCCTGCCCTACAATTTGTGATACCCATTTACGCATATAACCCAAAATTTAGTGTAAGCCACGATTATTTATTTACCTGTACCTTAATTCTATGTCCTACCGTATCTTTAAACTCATACTTATAATCATAATTTACAATGTCGTTATATCCAAGCCTTGACAAACCGCTTGCAACAACCTGCGCCCACTTCATTGCTCCTGCATATGATGAATGAAGAGTATCTCCACCGACTGCGGTAAGGTTATAGTTCATAGTTACCACATTATCCTTATCATCGCCATAGAGTGAGTACAAAAAGTCATAGCTTTCCTTTGATAAGTCAATCATAGGTGTATTTGTATCATAGGCAATATCCCTTAAATATCCGCTCCATGCAACAGATCTCTTATAATCATGCCTTGATGCATTGGGTGTAACAAGGATTGGATTTATACCCTGCTCCCTACACTGTGCAATCATATCACGCACACAGTTTGTCATTTCCTCTCTTGTTGAATAGTTACGGTCGTTATATGCGCATTCGATAAGCAAAATATCGCCCTCGTATGCATTATGCATTACCCCCGGGAACGCTGTAGTATACAGCCCTTTTGCATACTGACCGCTGTTTGCAAGGTCGGTAACGGGAATATTTAAAAAGTTTTCTAATTGCTGTCCCCAGCCTGCTCTGCCGCCGCCTACCTCCTGTTTATAATCGCCGTAATAGATACACGCAAGCGAATCTCCGATTACATACAGTCTTTGAGGCCTCTGATAAAAATCAGGCTTTTTAACTGCTTCAACATAGTCAAGCATTGTTGATCCGTCGGTCATAGATACACACAATTTTCCTGTGTTTATTTTTATATCCTCAGCTAAATACTGTGCTCCGTCTGTTACCTTCCTGTCTGCATCTGCCTGGTCAACATTGTTACCGACCATAAACCCGTTTATGAATATATCGCCCCGCCATGTATCGGCTTTTTTAAGAGTTATATCATATAACCCGTTTGGAACGGTACAAAGCTCCTTTTCCTCTTTTACATCGCCCACATCATTAAATCTGTAAATCGGCGCAATCTCAAATTCATCATTTGCCCCCAAAGAAGTTACATCAAAGCCTGATGCGATAGTGTCGGGATTTTCAAGCTTTATAAGCTCTTTGTAATCGCTAAAGTATACATTTTTGTTATCCTGTGATACCTCAACCTTATCATTTGCGCTTACCTTGAAATATCTTGTGTTTACAATGTTTTTGTTATCATCATAATAGGTGCAGATAACAACTCCGTCTTTGGTAACCGTTGTTGCAGGTATCTGTGTCGGCTCAATATCCGTTTCCTTGCCCGATTTACTTATCAACCGATACGATACAATATTTGCATTATCAACAATCGTGTTTGTTACATAGCAGTGTTCGCCGTTTGAAACACCCTTTATATAGTAGCTTGATATATTATCAACATTTGCTGTTTGGCTGTCTTTAAATTCCTTATTATCAGCTCTTGTTTGTGGCAGATTATCAGAAATTGCAATATAGTCAACGCTTACATTTTCGCCTGTCATAGCATTTGCAATATCACCGTCATATGCAATTTCCTTTTTGGAATTGTTTTGATAAACCGTAACGGTTTTTGCATCAGGATATATAGAAAATGCCATATTGTTCTTTAAGGTTATAAATTCATCATTTATAAATATACCCTTGCCCTTGTCCTTTACGGTGTTTCCGCCCTTGTCGCTTACAAAAGCGTCACCCTCAAACATTGTTGTATCGCCCCTGTATTCTATGCGTATTGAGCCAAGATAGAGCGCACCGCCCTCCTTAAATGTCACGGAAGCGGATATATACTTGTTATTTTCAAACGGTGCAAAGAATACATCACCTTCTGTAAAATTAAGCACGCCTGCAGAATTTCCGAAATCCGACTCGTAATATGTATAGTCGCCGTCAATTTCAAGGCTTATGTTAATATCTTTATCTTTACCGTCAATTTTTACCTCGTCATTCTTTTGTGTATATCCGTCTTTTGCGGCGGTTATTTTAACAGTTTCACCGTCGGTCAAGGAGCCGATACTCAAATTCCCCTCATTATCTGCATAGTATTTAATTCCGTTTGCGGTTATGTTTGCATACTGATTTGAACGGATATTCAAGCTATAGACAGGTGTATCTGTCGGCTCAACCTCAATTTTTGAGATTGCAACCGCACCCCATTTTGAGCAGTCAAAGGTGATGCAATCGGTTTCGGTATCGGTTATAACAGACTTTGTATACCATTTATTAAACTCGGTATCTGTGTTAATCGAAAGTTTTGCCGAGCCAATTGTAAAATACGCATATGGATCATACTCATTACGCCTTGTTGAGCCGTTATTTGTTATAACAGGCTTTGCAAAGGTCAGGGTTACCTTGGAATTTGCAGAAATCTTGGGCAAATTCAGAATGAACTGTGAATGTTCATTCGTGTTACCGCAACCCATAAAAATATATGACGAGTCCGATGTAAACTCCTCGTCAATCGGGTAATAACCGCAGTCTTTATTATGCTCAATATCCGTTATCGCAACGGTTTTATAGTTCATATCCCCTGCGGTTGTTACCAAAATATCGTCTGTGAGCTTCACATTTTCAATATCGGTCGTATTGCAGTTTTTTACAAGGTTTACCCCCGAAAAGGTGTAAACTGCATTATCCGCACTTACAACTCCTGCCGATATGACAAGCATCACACACGACATAATTATTGCATTTATTTTCTTTAGCATTTATATCTCCCCCTTTTTCTCTGATTATAGTATATCACTACGGTATAATTTAGTAAAGAGAAAAAGATATTTACAGCCTTTTTAATAATTTTATAAGCAACACACCCAATATTAACCCTATAACACCCTGTATGCCGTTGATTGGAATATTGACAGCAGAGCTTACAAATCCATATAAAAAGCCCTCAAATATAAAATACCCCAAAACCATTATTATCTCACAAGCCAATCCGCTTAGAAGTCTTGACAAAAGATTGCTGAATTTCTTACTCAAAACAGTAAAAATCCAATATGCGCCAAGCGCCATAACGCCCTTTATAATAAATGTTGCAGGGGCGTATAATGCATACCCCGAAAATATATCCGCAAAAGCCGAGCCTGTTCCTGACGCCAAAAAGCCATACGCAGGCGGTAAAATCCAACCCGATAAAAGCACTGCGCAATCACCTAAGTTTAAATACCCTTTAAGCGGTGTCGGGATTTTTATAAGCATTGTCGCAATACACACAATCGCCGTCAGCATTGCCGATGTTACCAGTTTTTTCGTTTTTTCGCTTACATTTTTTTCACTCATATTCTCCCCTCTTTTCTCATGCGGAATTTTTAATTCATACTTATCATACATGATTAGTATTTTTTATTATAATGCATACTCCATTATATGTCAACACTCAAATTTACAGGATTATACAAAAAAAATGCGGGCATTGTTATTTTGACAATACCCACATTTGAAGTTATATTATTTAGCTGTAACTAAATTCTTAATCTCTCATCATTTTAACTTCGTCAAATTCCTTTAAAATTTCTTCTGACGGAGCAGGAGTTACGAGGCTTACAATCACGATTGCTATACATGCACAGATAAATGCAGGTAACAGCTCATAGATTGCAAACACACCGCCAAGGTTTGCGATACCGTATTTCCAGATAAATACCATTGCACCGCCGACTATCATACCTGCAAGAGCACCCCATTTTGTTGTTCTTCTCCAGAACAGGGAGAACAGCATTACAGGTCCGAATGCCGCGCCAAAGCCTGCCCATGCAAATGATACTATCTTAAAGATTGAGCTATCGGGGTTACGGGCTAAGAATACCGCAACAACGGCTATTGCAACAAGAGTAAATCTTGCAATAAGCATTGTTGTTTTCTCCTCTAAGTTTGGCATAAGCTTTTCCTTTAATATGTTCTGCGAAACTGATGATGATGCAGCCAAAAGCTGTGAATCGGCAGTTGACATTGTAGCCGCCAAAATTCCTGCAAGAATAACACCTGCAATTATTGCCGCCAATGCGCCATGATGGCTTATAAGCTGTGCAATACCGATTAAAACACGCTCAGGATCGTCAAGCGTTAATGCGCCGTTCATTATCATTCCCATACCAACGATACCGATTAAAACTGCAACTCCAAGTGAGATTACAACCCAAATTGAGGCAACCCGTCTTGATAATGTGAGCTTTTTTGTATCCTCGATAGCCATAAATCTAAGCAGGATATGAGGCATACCGAAATAGCCAAGTCCCCATGCAAGAGTAGAACAGATTGTAAATAGGCTATACGGCTTTGCAGTGCCGTCTACATAGGTTTGACTAAAGCTCAAGTAACCCGGTAATGTCTTTGCATTCTCAATTACATTATCCATTCCGCCTGCATGAACTGTGCCGTACCAAAGAACAATAACAAGCGCAATTGTCATAACAATACTTTGTATAAAATCCGTTGTACTTGCGGCAAGAAATCCGCCAAGCATTGTATACATAATGATAACCGCCGCACAAACTATCATTGCAAAGGTGTAATCAACACCAAAGAGCGTATTAAACAGCTTTCCGCAAGCCGCAAAACCCGATGCGGTATACGGGATAAAAAATACGATAATTACAATAGCCGCAATAATACTTAAAATTTTTGAATTGTCACGAAAACGGTTTGAGAAAAATGCAGGCACCGTCGCCGCATCAACCTTGCTTGAATAACGGCGGAGCTTTTTTGCTACCAAGAGCCAGTTTAAGTATGTGCCAATTGCAAGTCCGATGGCTGTCCATGAAGCGTCTGCAATACCTGTAAGCAGTGCAACACCGGGCACACCCATAAGCAGATAGCTTGACATATCCGATGCCTCGGCACTCATTGCCGTTACAAACGGACCTAATTTTCTTCCGCCCAAATAGAAATCGTCAGTTGTTTTGTTCTTACTTGAACACCATACGCCGATACCCAATACTACCAAAAGGTATGCGACAATGGAAACCAAGATATAAATATTAGTAGTCATTTTCCTACCCCCATTAAAAATTTGTAAATATACGCTAATTTTACCACAAAAACAAAGGAAGTGCAAGCATATTGCACTCCCTTTTACGGTTTTTTATACAAAATATTGGATTTTTATAAAATATTCCCAAAAATTTTATTATCTCTGTACACGACCTGAACCGTCGCCACCTGCAAGAGTTTCAACCTCTTCACGGGTTACAAGGTTAAAGTCGCCCGGGATTGTGTGCTTGAGAGCTGATGCTGCAACTGCGAACTCAATAGCAGCCTTCATTCTGTCAACCGGTGCCTTGTCCGCATGGTCGATAAGACCGCAGATTAAACCGCCTGCAAAGCTATCGCCACCGCCTACACGGTCAACGATTGGGTTGATGTCATATCTTCTTGAACGGTAGAACTCTCTTGACTCGCCGTCCATGATACAAGCTGACCAGCCGTTATGTGAAGCTGAGAATGACTCTCTCAATGATGAGATAACAAACTTAAATCCGAACTTGTCGCACATCTGATTGAATATATCCTGATAACCTGCCATTTCAAGCTCGCCGGATGTTACATCTGTTTCGCCCGGCTTAAATCCGAGAACCTTTTCAGCGTCCTCCTCGTTACCGATACATACATCAACATACTGCATAAGGTTTGTCATAACCTTCTGTGCCTTCTCTGATGACCAGAGCTTCTTTCTGAAGTTTAAGTCAACAGAAACAGTTACGCCGTGAGCCTTTGCAGCCTTACAAGCCGCCTCTGTAAGCTCTGCAGCCTTATCTGAAACTGCAGGTGTGATACCTGTAAAGTGGAACCAGTCTGCACCCTCAAAGATATCGTCAAAATCAAAGTCTGAAATTTCAGCTGTTGAGATTGATGAGTGCGCTCTGTCATATGTTACATTTGACGGACGCATTGAAGCACCTGTTTCCAAGAAATAGATACCGAGTCTTTCACCGCCGCGAGCGATATGCTTTGTTTCAACACCGTATTTTCTTAATGCTGCAACTGCACAAGCACCGATTGGGTTCTCGGGTACCTTTGTTACAAATTCAGCGTCATGGCCGTAGTTTGCAAGTGAAACGGCAACATTTGCCTCACCGCCGCCATAGTTAATATCAAACTCATCAGCCTGAATGTATTTTTCATTGTTAGGTGTTGATAATCTGAGCATTATCTCACCCATTGTTACGATTTTTGCCATATTTATGTATTCTCCTTATTTTTTATAAATTTATTTTATAATCTGCACCGCACAGGGCGAAAAAGAAGCAAGCAGATTGCTGTTTTTGCAAGCGCAGTCGTTTATGCACCGCAAAGATGTGCGGCAGCCTTAAGGCTGACTTTTGGCTCTGCCAAAAGTTGCTGACCATTGATACTTCAAGCCGCCAAAATCAGTGAGATGCGCCACTTATTTTTCGTTCTGTTATTTCATTTCTGCTCTTGCAGCTTTAATCTTTGCTATAAACTCTTTTGCTGTAGCGGTTATTGCGGCATAGTCGCCGGTTTTTGCGCCCTTGGTAAGAGATGAACCTGCGCCAACGGCAATGGCACCTGCCTTAATCCACTGATCAACATTGCTTACATCAACACCGCCTGTAGGCATCATTTTGCACTGTGGCATAGGTCCCTTGATGTCCTTAATGATTGCAGGGCCGAATAAATCAGCAGGGAAAATCTTACATACATCTGCGCCTGCACGCATAGCTGTCATACACTCTGTAATTGTCATACAACCGGGCATATAAGGTACTCTGTATGTACCGCAAAGCTTTGCAGTTTCTGCATCAAAGCCCGGTGATACGATATAGTTAGCACCAGCTAAGATTGCAATTCTTGCTGTAGGAGCGTCCAAAACTGTACCTGCACCTAAAAGCATTTCGCCGTTACAATACTTGGCTGCCAACTCCTTCATAACCTGATCGGCTCCCGGAACTGTGAAAGTAAGCTCGATTGATGAGCAACCGCCTGCAAGACAAGCATCGCAAATCTTTATAGCCTCTTCACCGCTTTTTGCTCTTACAACGGCAACAAGACCACCGTCTTGTAACTTCTGTAAAACTTGTTCCTTTTCCATAAAAAAACTCCTCCTCTAAAATATCTTACTGGGAATATTGTATCACAATATTCGCATTTTGGCAATATCTAAACCGACAATATTTGTAAAAATTTAAAGGGCAAAAAATCCCCCGAAACGGCAATCCAATTTCGGGGGGCTTTATTTTATGCGACAGCGTTCATATTTATTTTTTCAATAACTTTTCGTATACCCAACCATACAGACTTATCAGTAAATATTTCAACCACACTGCCACGGTCGGTAAACGGAGCGTCCTGCAACACGGATAAGTCTTTTAACATACCGTTATGCACAATGTATTCAACAATCTGATTAACGAAATAAATCTGTCTTGAATCAAGGCTTGTACTGTCCAAAAATTCTGCAAATGCCTCTGAACCACATCGGCTCGGGAGCGTTTTTGTTATCTCTCTTCAGGTGGACAGATCTGCGGCAGAAAGCGGTGCTTACTTCCCAAACTTGATATTCAAATCTTCATTTAATGTCAGTGCAACGCCTTTTTTTATAATACCGTCACCAATCTTATAGGTGAACTCGTCAGGAATTATCTCACTGGATAACTCATACAGCATTATTTCGACCAATCCGGCCAGAACACAGTTTGCCACATCATTTTTTACATCGTTGCCTGTTTT
>JAFSXU010000062.1 GCA_017443895.1 Clostridia bacterium | reverse complement strand
GGTTTCATGGGTTAGCTCGTGCCGGAGGGTATGGGTTAGTTAGTGTCGAAAAGCAAGTAAAATTAACGGTTATAGCGGTAAATCTAAAGAGGATATGCAAGCTGATATCCTCTAAAAAATCTAAGAAATCGGCAACAGCTCCGGACGCTGCCGCCGATTTCAAAATCTTTATCGTGATTTGCCAAATTCAGGGTAATAACGGACGAAAAACAGCCACTTTTTCAGTGGTCTCGAACCGTCCTCGCGCGTTCATCGGCAGACCGACAAGCCGGAATTTGTCAGTATCGGTCTCCATATTCCTTTCGTGCTTCTGCCGTCCGTTTAGAGATGAAATCCGTCTTTGCGTCTGTATAAGCATCCCTGTTATGCTCATATTGTTTCCATAGCCGGAGCTTCAATGCTTCCTATGAGATTTATGCTATCACTGAGATGTCAAGCACAACCTATCCATCGTGCAGATGTCAATATTTTCGGCTGAGTATCAGATATGTTATCCAGTAAACGACCACTATCAGACACACAGAATACGCCAATATATGCTGCAAGGTTTGCTGTCCGGCTATCATTGCAACCACAACTCCGATCCCCTCAACGAGAACAACGATGTATCCAGTCCATGACCAGCTTTTCATACTCAAAAACCTGTTACGCTCATCATTTACCTCAGTATCGATCTTTTTACGGTACTCGGTATCTCGTCTGTATCTCAAGTTTCTGATCGTTTGCAGTGCTCCTATTGCAATAAGAACTCCGCCCATCGCAGAGTACGTGGAAGAATCAAGCTTTTCCATGACAGAAAGCGCTATAAGCACAGCACCGAGAACTATCCAAAATATGCTCAACATAAGCCTTTTATTATTATACATGATCATTCCTCCCCGAAAATAAATATTTCCTCTATCGTCATGCCGAAATATTCTGCTATCCTGTGTGCCAGCATGATGGATGGATTGTACCGTCCGTTTTCGAGTGATGAGATCGTCTGTCGCGATACGCCCAGCTCTGCGGCAAGCTCATCCTGGCGAATACCTCTGCTGCTTCTCATTTCCTCTATCCTGTTTTTCATACTACCACCACCCAATTACATGTAAAGCATGCTTTACATGCATTATAACACTTCATACGGGATATGTCAAGTGTATTTTACGTGTCAGTGGTCTCGAACCGTCCCCCCGTCTAACCGTCCCCCCGTCTGACCCTGGGACAGTTGTCACTGTTTCTTTTTATTCACCAATAAATCCGTTCGCCGCTGCTGCTATGTGTTTATTAAGTCAATATCGCCCCCGCTGAGCTGACGGATGCGGCACACTCGTTTTTCATGCCATTTACTGTTACGCATCACGGAGAGTGCCCTTTCTATTGTCTCAGCATGCTCCTCGTTTGCAGCTATAATAATATAGTCTCTTACCGAACTCTTGGGAAATGTGACAGCCCACATTTTTTTATCCTGAAACTCTGTCATAGTCTGAAATTTGCTTCTGAGCTCTTCAAAATATGCAGCTTCCTTTTTTCTCGGACGATGATTGTATATCACAAGCGACTGTTCTCCTGTTCTTATATAATCTGCAGCTTCCTCATACAACACATATTTCGATATTTTAGCAGAATGATATCCGACAGAGCTTACCTCCATTCCGTTATCCGGATCAAGAAATACAAGTCTGCATCCCGATAGCGCCAGCATCGCTTTTTTATGCCACATATCTCGCTCCGCCGCAGACATATCCTCAGAATAATATACCGCTCCCGGTATAAGCGCCTCATATTCAAGAGCCCTTATGCTTCTGCCGTACCTGTGCCTGCCTTCAAATATATCTGACAGTCTTGCCGCCAGCTCCGGATCGCAATCGGATATATTGACGGGGATTCTGTGTCGCCCATCCTGATGCTTAAAGCTGCCATCCTCATATGTTTCCGATGCGAGCGGCTGCGTTTTATACCAGTTTACACCTATAGAAAAGCCCTCGCGCTCGAATATGCGCAGCAAGCCAAGCTTGCCATAATCGCCTATATCTCCCGCATATCTGTCCTGCATATTTGTTACCTTCCATCACTTTCGTTTGTAACACAAGGGAAACACAAAGAGAACCGTCTCCCCTGTGTTACAAAGATGAGTAAAATGTTATTTTTGAGCAATAACAAGCCTTTCTTCTTTTATAGCCATGTCTATATCAACATCTAATCCGTTCGTATGATAATTCCAATAAACAAGCAAATCTTTTCTTCTTAATTTAATAACATCAACAGCCTTTCTATACAGTTTATAAGGAAGATCTCCTATCATTTTAAATGTAAACAAATCTATAGATGCATTCGTCTCTCCGCACTCAACATGAACATGAGGACGATTATGTCCGCATCTCTCATTTGAGTGCATAAAAAAGCGCAATTCATCATACTCGTTATTTTTAAAACAGTTACCTGCAGTTGAACAAAATTCCAAATATATATTAAGGTCTTTTCCTATACTAAAATCTTTTATTAAATCAACAAGTTTATGACTTGATGGTTGTATTCTTATATATAATAGTTTTTCGTATATGTATACTGGATTCATTATACCACGATTATTTATTTCTGTTTCAAACCCAAGATGATTATATATTTCAACATACAAATCATGTAAAGTGGTGCAGTAGTTATATGAAAAAACAAAATCCCCACGAGCATATTGGCTAAATGTTTTCCGTGCTATATCCATATCTTCATTCCTTAAATCAGCAAGCAGTGAAGATACAATGCCAGGATCATCACTTATATATCGCTCTTTAAAATTGTTAAAAATAATTTGATAATGTATTTGTAATTCACTCATTCTTTTTCCTCACTGTAATATTTATTTCTAAATGTTCTCTTTATTCATTTTTACTATTTTAACATTAGTGAATGATTCTTCTGTGTTCAATATTTCTTACCTGTACCAACAGGCATTCTGGTTATCTGACATATTTGCCGATTCTGCTGTCATCACAATCCTGAAGCTTAAACTCATGTTTTCCTTTTCCATGCCATGTGACCGGTTCTATGAACCCCTTTTCGACCATCTCTTTTAGCAATGCAGTACTTCTGGTCGGTTTCAAACAGAGAATTTCCCGCACATCCGATCTGCCAAAGATCGTCTGAAAACCGTATTCCTCCAGCAATTTACAAGCATGAGCAGCAGTTTTCGCTGTAAACGACTTTTCAATGTTCACTTTCTTGTCGTCAATGTTCGCTTTTCGGATTTCAATGTTCACTTTTTCCGGTGTCTTATGTAAATATTATACCATGTTTTTGTGTGTTGTCAATTACATTTATGGAGCAAAGGGTCAAAACCAATCAATAAAACCGCCTCAATAAAACAGTGAAACGGATCATGCGGCTCAAGTGATGAACAGCTATGCCACCGCTATTTGCAAAAACAGACCAAGGTCGACAGCGTTGTCAAGGATGAGTAGCTAAAGCAACTCAGCGACCTACAGGATTTCATCCGCCGGCAGTCCACCAATATCAGCGAATTTGACTAAATCATCGTCCAGCAGCTTATCTCCAAAATCATCGTTTTTGAAAAGCGGTTTTCCGCGAAATTCAATTCCGAAATCACGGTTGATATTGAGGGATAAAACAAAAGCCCCCGGCTACCGTATTGATTACCGATAACCGGGGTTTTAACATTGTCCTCATTAATCTCTGTCTTTTTCACCCTGTGCAGATGGGGTTAGCTCCATCATTTTTTGTGCATAGGTGACTCCGTCAATTTCTTCATCGGCATACTGACGCATTAATTCGTCAATCTGTTCTTTTAATTCTTCTCGTGTCATTTTTTCCTCCTCTTAAATGGTTTGTCTCATTACTGAATATGTGAATTTTTCAATTTATTACTCAAAATCCTTGTACCTCTCTTTTAGTCGTTTGGAATACTCTTCTTTAGTTTCATCAGTATAAAGATGTTTTTCGATGGTAGAGGCCCTCACTCTTCCCTCGTTAACATCCTTCAAGGTATCTCTTGCAGCTTCCTCGCCAAACATATCAAAAAACTTGCAAAATGAAGTTGCATCAAGTTTGTTTTTTTTCATTAAACTACCTCCTAAGTATTAGGGGTAGTGTCAAATCGACACCCCGTTTTTTGATTTTATTTTTATTAAAATCCTTGCTTTTACGAGGCTTTTGCATAATTTTGAATAAAAATATAGCAATAACCTCCCTTTTGCTGTATAATTGATTCAACAACAACAATTAAATAAACAGTCCAAAAGGAGTATTATTGCTATGAATCCTATTATACACTATTTACTGATACAAAATCAATACCTTTTAAAGATTATTTCGTATCTTTTGAATTTTATTTGTAAATACATCCCTCTTAAGCAATGGATCCATGATGATTCTCATTCACCTAAGTATCAAAAGTTTAAGGTTGATGAGCCTCCTTTGATCCTTAACCGCGAGGTTTGGTATTACAAAGACTTTATTAAATATATCAAGTGGCGTTATGACTATGATATTAAGCCTATTAAACGCCGCTCTGCTTGTGATATCCCCGATGATCTTATCTGTCCTTATTGCAATGCGCCTAAGGACTTCCTTTACAAAAACAACGGTTCCCACAATCAGATATTGTGTAAAGTTTGCAGTAGATTGTCTCAATCTGATGCTCATGCCTTTGCTGATAAGGTCATTTTAAGATGTCCGCATTGCTCTCACTCTCTTGTTCATAAAAAAGACCGTAAGCACTTTGTTATCCATAAATGCATCAATCCCAAATGCCCATATTATATGCATAATCTCAAAAAAGTTGATAAAAAGCACCTGTCTGAGCCGTATGGTAAGAACAAGTACAAGCTGCACTATATCTACCGCGAATTTACCGTAGACTTCTTTAAGATGGATATTTCCTCTCTGCCTAAGAATGCTTCCTCTTTGCAGTTCTCAAGGCATAGCTCATATATCATGTCTCTATGTCTTACTATGCACGTTAATCTCGGCTTGTCACTCCGCAAAACAGCTCAGGCTCTTAAAGACCTTTACAACATTTCTATATCCCATCAGCAGGTTGCCAATTATGCAAGGACTGCTGCCCTCGTTATTAAACCCTTTGTTGACGGATATGATTATGCCCCTTCTCCTACAATTACCGCTGATGAAACCTACATAAAGGTTCGCGGTGTCAAAGGCTATGTCTGGTTCATAATGGATGCCGTCAAACGCTCTATACTTGGTTATCAAGTATCCGATAACCGTGGTGTTGGTCCCTGCATACTTGCCATGCGTATGGCTTTCCGTAACTTCAAAGATAAACTGCCTGACGGCTTTAAATTTATTGCCGATGGCTTTAGTGCTTATCCGTTGGCTGCTCAACAATTCTTTATCAAGTACGGCGAGAAATTTAAATTTGATATTACTCAAGTCATAGGTCTTACCAATGATGATGAGGTATCAAAAGAATTTAGACCATACAAGCAAATTGTCGAGAGACTGAACCGTACCTTCAAAGCTTCATACCGCGTAAGTTGTGGATACGATAACTTTGAAGGTGCCAATTACAATGTCGCTCTATGGGTTGCATATTACAACTTCCTGCGCCCACACAGCATCAATAACTACAGAGTTTTAAACAAGGTAGATATTCTTGATACTGCTGATACTATGCCGGATAAATGGCTTCTGCTTATTTATCTGGGACAGAAAACCATATTGAACCTTCAAAACCAAACAGCCTAAGACTGATTCGTTCTTAGATTTTGAGCCGGAGGCATTGCAGTCACCGCTTGCGGCTTGCCCTTTACAGTGTGGCAAAACAATGCTACACTGTTGTTTGCGACGGCAAAATCAGATTCGTTCTTGAGTTTCTCACCGTCGGCACACCTTTTCAGCATTGTTTTGACTAAGCTGTCAAGGGTGACGGATGACTTTTGCCTTACTCATGTTTTTCATATCCTACTTTACACTATC
>JAFSXU010000061.1 GCA_017443895.1 Clostridia bacterium | reverse complement strand
ACCCACACCGACGCCGACGCCGACACCAACACCAACCCCGACACCAACACCAACACCTACGCCGACACCGACACCGGTTCCTACTCCGGCAGTTACGGCAACATCAAATGACGAAACTGACTACATCACATTTAAGGGTGAGATTTCAAACCCTGATAATGATGAGATTACACAGGCAGGCTTTGGCTTTGTAAACACATCTGCTGCTGAGGGCAGCACAGGTTTATCGGCATATTGGACAAACAATGCAGTAGATAACGGTGTATTTGGCGCAGCGATGAAAAAGGTAAGCGGCGCTAAAAAGTCCGAGATTTGGGCGATACCGTATATAATTATAAGCGGTAATCCGATATTTGGCGGTATCATACCGTCTGAATGGAACTGATTTTGATAGGAGGAACAAGAATATGAAAAAATTATATGAAAGTCCTGCTATTGAGGTTACCAAATTTATAGCAGAGGATATTTTATGTGCAAGCACTGTTTCGTTTGACGGCGTTAATTACGATGTCATAGAAGACGGCGTTGCTGTTAATGACGGCGGTGTACAGCGTATCAGCACCGCGCAAATGTCCGATACATATTTCGGTCAGTAAATTTATTGGTGGGCAATATCTACGGCATTGCCGTTAAAGTCCCGGCAAATAACAGAGTTAAAAACCAACGCGATTATTTATGTAAAAAACCGGCCGTCGGTTACCATTTTATCGTTGGTTGTGGGTACTATAACTCTCTCTCTTTATAAAACTAAATACTAACACCGACGGTCGGTTTTAATATTATACACTAACTAAAAACATCTAAAATTTTAAATATCTCTCTTTCAATCCTCTCTCAAAAATATATGAAAAGAGGGCAAAAAATGCGGTGTACACAGTACATTCCGCATTTTTTGTATATAACTGTTTTTGATTTAACACCGTAAAAGCGTTAATATTTCTTTGATAAAAGCGAGTGCTCCGTATCGCTTATGGATTTAAACGCCTCCTCGGAGGAGTTATACACAACATAGAAATAAAGAGTATCAATAATTGCAAGCTGTGCAATTCTTGAATTAAGGGCAAGAATATTGTACCTTGTTTCATCAGCAGAGGTAAAGAGCACAATATCGCTGTGCTTTAAAATGGGGGATTTACCGTTATTGGTTATTGCTATAGTTGTTGCGCCGTGTTCTTTTGCAATTTTTAAAGCGTCAACAATATCCTTTGATGACCCTGAATGTGAGATACCTATTGCAACACTGTCCTCTTTAAGATGTGATGCGGCTATAACCTGCATATGGTTATCCGAATATGCAACACAGTTAAGTCCTGCACGCATAAATTTATGACTTGCGTCCATCGCAACAGATGCAGAATTTCCAAGCCCGAAGATAACTATTTTTTGTGCTTTGCATATCGTATTTGCGGCAAGCAAAAGAGACTCGGGCAAAAGTGATTTTTTCGTCTTTTCCAAGGATAAATAAATATCGTTACAAACCTTTTCATATATCTGATACGGTGTGTCCTCCTCGGATATATTCGTGCTTACGGGCGATCCGCCGTTTTCTGCCGCTAACGATATTTTAAGCTCCTGATAACCGCTAAGTCCCAACCTCTTTGAAAATCTTACAATCGTAGCCTCCGAACACTTACACTGCTCCGCAAGCTCAACTATCGACAATGAGATTATTTTGCCGGGATTTTCCTCTATCCAGTCAGCAATCTGTTTCTCGGCTTTTCCCATTTCGTCATACATCATTTTTATTTTAAGTGAAATTTTATCCATAGTCCACCTCTGATGAAAAATATTTTCATAAATACATTATACATAAAAAAAATAATTTGTCAAATTAAAAAATTTTTTCATAAAAACTATTGAAAAAATTTTCATACAGTGCTATAATTAAGTTGATTTTAAAAATCAAAAATGAAAATAATTTTCAAGGAGTGGTTTTAGTGCTTGACTACAGCGTAAAGATCGGACTGGTCCCCGATGTTCGGGATTTGGGCGATTTTGCAACAAGAAAAGGTATCTTTGAGCCTGCGAAAGGTGTCGAGAACAAGAACAAGGTTGTAAAATTTATCAAAGAGAATTTTGAGGACGAAAAAACCGAGTTCTGTGATTTGGAATGGTTAAATGAAATGGGTGTGCTCTATAAAAATACTGATGCAAAGCGAGTTTGTGAGTATTTAAGAGCGCAAAAGGTTGATGCAATCTTTCTTATCAACTGTAATTTCGGTAATGAAGAGGTTTTAGGCAGGGTTGCAAAGGAAATGGGGCTTCCGGTTCTTTTATGGGGACCGCAGGATATGGTTTTTGAGCCCGACGGACTCAGGTATACCGATGTGCAATGCGGATTGTTTGCGATAAGCAAGCAGTTAAGAAGATACCACATACCGTTTTCATATATAGAAAACTGCCCTGTTGAAAGTGAAATATTTAAAGACGGGCTAAATAAATTCCTGTCAGTGGTAACGATGGTGAAGAATTTTAAAAAGCTAACCGTTACACAGGTGGGAACAAGACTAAATCCGTTTAAGAGCGTTATGTATAACGAGCTTGAGTTGACCGAAAAATTCGGAATAAACCTCAACAATGTAAATATGGCGCAAATCGAGGATAAGTTCCAAAGATTGCTTGACTCAAAAGCATACGAGCTTATTGCCGATGTTGATGATATAAAGTCAAAATACGATGTCGGGGAGCTTGACGATGAAACACTAAAGAAGATGCTTACATTCGTATATGTATACAAAGAAGTTTTTGACGATACCCAAGCCGATGTTTTATCAAGCGAATGCTGGACAGCTATGCCTTTGGCATTTGGTGCAAATCCGTGCCTTGCAATGAGTATACTCTATGATATGGGTTATATAGTAACCTGCGAATCGGATATCCACGGCGCAATTACAAATGCGCTCCTGATGTGTGCAACAAGAGGTCAAAGCGCGCCGATGTTTGGCGAATTTACGGTACGCCACCCCGAAAACAGAAATGCCGAGCTTTTATGGCATTGCGGACCGTTCCCGTATTCTGTAAAAGACGAAAGGTCAAAGGCAAGACTTTATAATACAAAGCCGAGCTTTAAGGCAAAAGACGGAGACTATACAATCGCAAGATTTCAGGGTGATGACGGACATTATACGCTTTTGGGCGGTGAATATCACACAACCGACGGTCCTTATACATTCGGAACATATATGTGGGCGGAGTTTGGTGACCTGTCAAAGATTGAAAAGAAGCTTATAAACGGGCCGTATATTCATCATATGAGTGAGACAAGAGGAAAATATGCAGAGGTTTTGGAGGAGTTTTGTAAATTCATTCCAAACCTTACATATGACCCGATAGAATAGTAAATTATATATGGAGGTATACAAAACCATGAAAGATTTTTTATTTGATATGATTGCATCGGAGCTTGAAGATGCGGTAGGCAGAGAAAACTGTTCAACAAGAACGATTGATAAGATTACGCACAGCGTTGACTATTTCTGGCTGTCCCGAATGTGGGCGGACAGGGGTTTAAGAATGCCTGAGGCGGATATTGTAGTATCTCCTAAGGATGCAAAGGAGACATCTGCGGTATTAAAGATAGCAAACTACTATAAGATACCCGTAACAACATGGGGTGCAGGCGGCGGCACACAGGGCGGTGCAATACCTGTATGCGGAGGTATCGTGCTTGATACAAAGCGTATGAATAAAATTTACGATGTAAACGAAAAAGGAATGTACATAGAATGTGGCACAGGTGCGATATATAAGCATATCGAATGGGCGGCAAACGAAAAAGGCTATGCAACAATGCATTATCCCTCGTCCTTGACCTGCTCAACGGTTGGCGGTTTCCTTGCACACCGTGGTATAGGAGTTTCATCAACCAAGTACGGAAAGATTGACGATATGGTACTGCAGATGGAGGTAGTATTGCCAAACGGTGATATTATAGAAACCTCACCTGCGCCAAAGCATGCCGCAGGTCCTGATCTTAACCAGATTTTCATAGGTTCGGAGGGTACTCTGGGCATTATGACAAAGGCGCAGATGCGAATTTTTGAACAGCCCGAATCAAGAAAATTCAGAGGCTTTTTGTTCCATAATATGACCGATGCATTTAATGCAGGCAGGGAGCTTTTACAGAAGTTCAAGCCGTCGGTTATGCGTTTATACGACGAGGCGGAAACCGCATCACTTATTAAAAAGATTGTAGGCGTGGAAAAGCCGGGCGCATTTATGAACATAGCCATTGAGGGTGTTAAGGAAATTGTAGAAGTTGAGGAAAAACTGTTACTTGAAACATTTGCAAAGTATGGCGCAGAGGATTTGGGCTCAGAGTACGGAGAAAAGTGGTGGAAAGAGAAGATTACATTCTTCTATCCGGGATATATGATGGACTTACCGCAGATGTTCGGTACTATGGACTCTATCGCACCGTATGACAAGATTGAAAAGATTTACTGGGCAATGAAAGAGGCTATTGAAACAAACTTCCCAATGGCGAAATTTATCGCTCATTTCTCGCACTGGTATGAGTGGGGTTGTATGATTTACGACCGGTTTATTGTTGACGATGTTCCTGAGAATCCGCACGAGGCACTAAGACTGCATAATGCAATCTGGAACTGCGGTGTAAGAACGGCACTTGCAAACGGCGGTGTTGTAAACGACCACCACGGCGTAGGCATAAAGCTTGGCAGATTGATGAAAGAGCAGTACGGACCTGCAATGCAGGTGTTTGAGGGACTTAAAAAACAGCTTGATCCAAACGGTATTTTAAATCCGTACAAGCTGGGACTGTAAGGAGGTAGAAACAATGGAATTTTCACCAAAATCAAAGCAACATATAGATTCGTGCCGTTTTTGCTGGATGTGTCATCATATCTGTCCTATTGGAAACGCAACGGGACTTGAGAGAAATACGGCAAGAGCAAGAGCGCTCAGTCTGTCACTTGTGGCAAGGGATGCAATAGACTATTCTGACGATGTAATTTCAAATGTGTATGAGTGCGCGCTTTGCGGAGCTTGCGTGGCGGACTGTACAACGGGTTGGGACCCTGTAATGTTTACAAAAGAGGCAAGATTAAAAGCTGCATTGGACGGACATCTCCCAAAATACATAATGGATATGGTATCAAATGTAATGGAAAAAGGCAGTATTTACGGAAAAATTGACACGGACAAAATCCCGGATTTCAAGCCGAGCGATACTTTGCTCTTTATAGGCGAGGTAACAAGAGCAAAAGGTTGTGCAAAAAATGCAGTGGAGCTGTTACAGCGTGCAGGCGTTGATTTTACAGTCTTAAAAGACGAGCCAAACAGCGGATATTCCATGGACTTTATGTTGGGTGCATCAGCCGAAACAAAGGCAGTAATGGAAAAATGCGCTAAGGTGTTATCAAATTATAAAACCGTTATCTGCTATGATCCGTCAGATGCAAAGGTAATGCTCCGTGAATACAAGGAATGGGGAATTGAGCTAAAACCGGAGGTTGTAACCTTTACGGCATTTGTGGCAGGACTTATCAAGGACGGCAAGTTAAAGGTAAACAAAACCGATTTGGTGTTTACACCTCAGGACAGCGCATTTTTGGCTCGTGATCTTGAAGAAACACAGCCTGTACGGAATATTTTATCAGCATGCGGTAATTTGCGGGAGATGCTTCTAAACCGAAAGGAAACCGTTCTTGCAGGAAACTCAATAATGCATGAATATATGGGCGATGTTATGAAGAAGGTCGCAAAGAACAGATGGGTTAATGCTAAAAATATGGATGCAAAAATCCTTGTAACCGAATGTCCTGCAGAGTATATGGGACTGATGGAGGTAAAGCCTGACGATATTGAGCTTATGACTATAGAGGAGGCAGTATTAAAATGCTTGTAAGTCTTAAAGATGTAATAGATTTAGCGGAAAAGGGAAATTTTGCAATTCCTGCGTTTAATGTGTATAATACAGAAACAGTAATGGGTGTTGCAAAGGCGGCAGAGGAGCTAAGAGCGCCTGTTATTATTCAGGTATACCCAAGGCTTTTAAATGACGAGGTAGGCTACTACCTTTGTCCTGCAATCGTTGCGGCGGCAAAAAAAGCGACAGTTCCCATTTGCTTCCATTTAGACCATGGTCCGTCTGAAATGGAGGTACAAAAGGCTCTAAGATGGGGCGCAACAGGAATAATGTATGACGGCTCTGTCCTGCCGTTTGAAGAAAACGCAGAAAATACAAAGCATATAGTGGATATATGTAATGCTGTTGATGTATCTGTTGAGGGAGAGTTAGGACATATCGGAAGTGTAAATGATGAAGCTATGGACGAGTTTACCGATCCCAATGAGGCGGCAGAATTTGTAAAGAGGACAAATGTTGTATGCCTTGCTGTTCTTATAGGCAATGCACACGGACATTATAAGAAACCGCCTAAGCTTGATATTGAAAGAGTAAAAGCCATAAGAGAGGCAACGGGTAATATTCCACTTGTACTCCATGGCGGAAGCGGAATACCGGATGAAGAGGTAAAGGCTGCGATTTCTGCAGGTGTCCGCAAAATGAATATCGGAACGGATGTATGCTGTGCCTTTGCAGACGGTACAAAGGAAGTGCTTGACGATCCTAACAGAAGTCTGGCGGTGGACATATTTATGAAACACCCCATTGAGTCGGTAAAAAAACTGGCAATGGAAAAAATAAGGCTTGTCGGAGCTGACCAAAAAGCGTAAAATATATATGTGATAGGTAATGCAGTCAAGCTAAATGCGACTTGTCGTAAACAAAGCTTAATTTGACGAATTTGATTTGAAAGGAGCTTGTACTTGTAAAATGGCTGATATTGTTGGAATAGGTGCAAATGTATGCGATACGCTTATAACTGTACCGCTCTATCCCACAGAGGACACAAAACTAAGGGCAAATTCTGTTGTGCAAAGCGGCGGCGGACCATGTGCAACAGGTCTTGTTGCAGCGTCAAAGCTTGGCGGTAAGTGCGCATATATCGGCACTCTTACCGATGACGGAGCAGGAGTGTTTCTTATGTCCGACCTTATAAAATACGGAGTTTTAACGGATTATGTAACAGTCGATAGGGGACATAAATCATTTACATCATATATCTGCCTTGCTATGGACAGCGCAACAAGAACCTGCGTATTTGATAAGGGTGATATACCCCAATGGTCGCTTTCAGAGGGACAGAAAAGTGCAATAGCCAATGCAAAAGTGCTGATGATTGACGGAAACGAAATGCAGGCGGCTTTAGAGGCTGTAAAAATTGCAAAGGCAAATTCTACAAAGGTGTTATATGATGCAGGTGGACTGTATGACGGGGTTGAGGATTTATTGCCATATGCCGATGTTTTGATCCCGTCAGAGGAATTTGCACTGAAATTTACGGGTGCAAAAACCGCACAGGACGCTATAAAGATACTTTTTGATAAATACAGCCCCGAAGTAGTTGTTATAACGCAGGGAAAACATGGCGGTATAATGTATAACGGAAGTGAAATAAAAAGCTATCCTGCATTTACGGTTGATGCTGTAGATTCAAACGGTTCGGGCGATGTTTTTCACGGAGCGTTTGCGTTTTGCATTGCAAACGGCTATAATTATTACAAGGCGTGCGTATTTTCAAGCGCCGTATCGGCAAAGAAATGCACTAAATTAGGCGCAAGAGACGGAGCACCTTCATACAGTGAGGTTATGGAATTTTTAAAGGAGCGTGGAATAAATGTTTAAAAGAAATTGGACTAAAAAATTTGGTAAGTCAGAAATTTTCTCAAAGGAAGACAGTTATTGTCAGAATGTTGAAATAGATATGGTTAAGCTTGCAGACGGACAGACCAAAACATATTCAGAAAGTGACAAGGAGTATGGACTACTTATTTTGGGTGGTAAGTGCAGTGTTAAAGGCAAGGATTTCAACTATGAAAACATTGGAGAGAGAGAAACTGTTTTTGATGGCAATGCAACCTGCGTGTATATCCCCCGAAACATGGAGTTCACAATAACAGGTGTTGGGGAGGTTTCAATTGCAGTCAGCAAGTGTCCGTCAAATAAAGACCATAAGCCTGTACTTATAAAGCCTGAGGATGTTATTGCCAAGGAGTTAGGCAAACCTGGCTGGCAAAGACATGCTATGTTTGTTCTGGATGAAAGAGTCGAGGCAGACCAGATATATATTGGCGAGTGCTGGATAGAAGGTGGACAATGGTCAAGCTATCCTCCGCACAAGCATGATGATGATAATATGCCTTGTGAGGCACAGACGGAGGAGATATACTATTACGAGTTTGATAAGCCGCAAGGCTTTGGTATTCAGAGGGTTTATACAATGGAAGGCGATATTGACGAAACATATACAGTTAAGTCAGGCGACTTTGTAGAAATACCAAGAGGATATCATCCATTCCACAGCGCACCGGGCTACAAAAACTATATGTTATGGATAATGGCAGGCAAGAACAGAGGCTTCTTTATGACAACGGACGAGGAGCATGCTTGGCTTAATAAATAGGAGTAAGGTTATAAATGAAATATTTGCTTGGAATTGACTTTGGCGGCGGTGCATCAAAGGCAACATTGCTTTGTGAGAACGGAGAAGTCGTAGCAACACATACAACTGAATATGAGACCTTTTATCCAAAGCCGGGTTATGCAGAGCAAAATCCCGACGACTGGGTTGAGGCGACCTGTGAGAATATATCGGGAATACTAAAAGCGAGCAAGGTATCACCTGAGGATATATATGCTGTAGCTTTAGATGCGGCAACCCATACCGCCATAATAGCAGACGAGGACTTTAATGTAATTCGGCCTGCAATTTACTGGACAGATACAAGAAGTATTAAAGAGGTCCAATATCTAAAAGAAAATTACGGTGATATAATTGAGCGTCAGGCACTTCATAAGGTTGATACAATATGGTCATTGCCCGAGCTCTTATGGATAAAGAATAATGAGCCTGAGAACTGGAAAAAAGTACGGCGGATAATGTTTGCAAAGGACTATGTGCGCCATACATTAACGGGCGATTATGTTACCGACTATATTGAGGCGGAAGGCTCTATGCTTTTTGATGTCAATACCATGCAATGGAGCAAGGAGCTTTGCGATATTTTGGGTATTGATGTATCAATTATGCCAAAGATTGTAAAGCCATACGATGTGGTCGGGGAAATAAGCGATGAAGCATCAAGACTTACAGGTTTGTGCAGTGGAACAAAGGTTATTTGCGGAACAACCGATACCGTTATGGAGGTTTTTGCATCAGGTGCGGTCAAGAAAGGTCAAATGACATTAAAGCTTGCGACGGCAGGCAGAATTTGTGTTGTTACGGATAAGCCGTACCCCGATACAAACCTTATAAACTACTCGCATATAATTGACGGATATTTTTATCCCGGCACGGCCACAAAATCCTGTGCCGCATCGTATAGGTGGTTTCGTGATACCTTTGGCGGTGACTATAAAGAGCTTGACAAATTGGCAGAGAATATTCCTATAGGTTCAAACGGTCTTGTGTTTCACCCGTACTTAAACGGCGAGCTTACCCCGTATGCAAACCCGAAATTATGCGCTGATTTTGTTGGAGTCAGGGCAATTCACAAAAAAGGTCATTTTGCAAGAGCGGTGCTTGAGGGCGTTGTTATGTCAATGCTCGACTGCAAAAAAACGCTTGATAGCTTAGATGTTGTGCATGGCGACAGTGCTGTTATAATCGGAGGCGGAGGAAAAAGCCCGCTGTGGCGGCAAATGGTTTGTGATGCGCTCGGTATCGAGCTTTTACAAATGAAATACACCGACTCATCCTTTGGCTCTGCAATGCTTGCAGGTGTAGCGGTTGGAGTATTTTCATCGCCTCAAAATGCAGTTGAAATTTGCAATAAAGTGATTTCAAAGACTATACCCGATTATAATAACACAAAGAAATACGAGAAATTGTTTGATAGGTATAAAGCAATACAAAAGGCTTTAGAACCTATCTATAACGGTGATGAGTTATGAAAATCTTAGTATGTGCCAAGGTTATAAAGGGCGAAATAAACCCGTTTGACGAATCTGCATTGGAATGTGCATTAAGGCTGTCTGATGATGTTACTGTAGTATCAATGGGTCCAAAATCAACCGTTAGTGCCCTAAAACCGCTTACACGGCTTGGTGCAAGGGTGATTTTAATAAGTGATAGCATTTTTGCAGGCTCGGACACACTTGCAACCTCGTACATTTTATCAACCGCTATAGCTAAAATGGAATATGATTTAATACTGTGTGGACGGCAGAGCGTTGACGGAGATACCGCCCAGGTAGGTCCTATGCTGTCCGAGATGCTAAGGCTTCCGCTTATAACAAATGCAATGGAGGTAAGCTGTAGCGATAACGAGGTTATGGCAAAAACCCGTATTGGGGAAGAAATGTCAAAATTACCTGCATTGGTAAGCGTAGAGCGTGGATATGTGCTGAGATTTCCGAGTATATTTTCAAAGGAAGGCGTTGTAGATATTATTGATAATACAATGCTTTCTTGTGATGTTAAAAGATGCGGTTTGGCAGGCTCGCCTACAAGAGTTCTTGAAACCTTTGAAAATGAGCGTGGCAGAAGAAAATGTAAATTCATTTCAATGGACGAGTTGTTTGTGCTTATTGATGAACTAAAAAAACAAAATACCGTTGATAAAAAACAGGAATTTAAAGGTCAGAAACTAAAGAGCGTATGGGCGGTAGGCAAAGAGGTGGCAACTGTTGCAAAAAATATTGCAAATGAGGTTACGGTTATTGATAAAAACACACCGTATAAAATTGCGCAAATGGCGTTAAAAGAAAAACCACAGGTGATTTTATGGAATGCCGATATTTGGGGGCGTAAAAATGCGCCGGTTACGGCAGCAATTTTAAATACAGGCTTGTGCGCCGATTGTACCGCACTTGACTCTGACGGTGAAAATCTTATAATGTACCGACCTGCACAGGGCGGAAATATAATTGCAAAAATAAAATGCCTTACATATCCGCAAATGGCAACCGTAAGGACGGAGTCAAAAAGCTCGGAAATAATAGTTTCGGGTGGCAGGGGCGTATCCGATAAAATGGATAAGCTATATGCCTTTGCTGAAAAAATCGGTGCAGAGGTTGGCACATCCCGTGGACTTGTGGATATGAATAAAGCGCCGTATGATATGCAGATAGGACTGACAGGAAGAATGGTAAACCCCAAAATTTATATTGCAATAGGGATTTCAGGCGCAGTCCACCATACATGTGCAATAGAGGGTGCAAAAACGGTTATTGTAATAAACCCCGATAAGGATGCACGCATATTTGAATATGCGGATTACGGAATTGTATCGGCTTTTTAAAATTAGTTGAATAAAGTATGCTAATAGGAATCATAGAGTTTAGTTGACTAAGACGAATAAATGATTTATTTAGTTGAAGATGCAGGACATGTTTAGGTTTCATGAAATTGTTCCGATCCTAAATTTAAAGGTCTGCTTATGGACAGAATTGTGAGGGCGTATCATAGAGGTAAAAATCATACAGCTATTTTTTGTGGTCTATCGGAAATGAAAGCGGACATGGAGATAATCATTATGAAATGCTCAAATGGCTAAGACGACAGGATTCGGTGTTCCGTTACACTGCAAAAGAGAAGATAAATGAGCGTCTATATTCAATGTATGTAGAACAGTTTCAAATACAGGGAGATAACGAATACCATTCTCAAATAAAGGCGCTAAGAAAAATAGCAGAAAACGGTATAATAGACTTTAAGGAGGTGTAATCATATTATGAAAGAGAAAGAATATTTTGCATATGATATATTAGATATTCCTGAAGATATAAAAAATATGACTCCCGAAGAATTGGAAAAAGAAATAGCTCGCATAGAAAGAGAGGAGAATTTGAAAAATAAGCAAACGCCTCTTAATCAAGCAGTATAACTAAATAAATCTTAAAAGCACATCACCCGATGTGCTTTTATAATGCGATAATGTCCGCTGTAGTGATAAAGTGCGCACAGTACTATGGCGGTATTATATAAATTGACTTTGAGCAATAGTCGTAAAACAGGCTTAATTTTTATGCCATAAGGAGCTAACTATATAAAAATCAAGTAGTTTTTCAAAAAAATAAAATTAGTTAGCGAAATACTGTACATTGAAAATATATAAATAATTGTGGAGTTTGTAGCATAGCAAATAAACATTCAAAAAGAAGGCGTTTTGTAAAGGGAGAATCAGTTGTTGCTTACACCAAAAGTTCAGGACTGAATTGTTGCCATGTAGTTAAAAGGTGGTAGATAACTCTAAGGAGTTTTCTTATACAATGTCCCTGAGCGCACCTGTGATGAATGTGCAGGTCTTGACGATCAGACCTTTAATGTTTCAGATGCCACTGAGGGTGTAAATTATCCGCCGATGCACCCAAATTGCCGATGTACTACAGTAATGGCAGGTGTAGATACAAATACCCGACTTGCAAAAAATCCCGAAACTGGCGAAAATTATAGGCTTGACGGCAATGTTACATTCAAGGAATGGAAACAAAACCTTACACCGAAGCAAAAAGATAAAATATCAAAATTTGTTGACAATGGCGGCGGAAGTGGTATAATAATTGTAGGGAGTGGGAAAATAATGAATATTAACAATATTGACAGCCCTATAGAACAGCGCAATACAGGAAAGGGAAATCCGAGTGCAATAATTCATGCGGATAGACCTCTCAACAATCGGCAGAAAAAACTATTAGAAGAACTGCCTGAATATGACAGTCAAGTGATTGTCGACAAAAAAGATGTAAGCATGAAAGATCTATCAGCATTTACAGCTTATACAGGTGATGAATTTGCTTTGTTTACAAAAGGACATGAAAGACTTGTAATAAGAGGAAATCAATACAATGTAAATGTTGATGAAAACTTTGCGAAACAGCTAAATGATAAAGGATATAGATGGAGCGGACATACTCATCCCGGAGTTATAGATGATTTCGCTACACCTTCTCCGGGAGATAAGAATATTTTAAAGTGTTTTAAACAAGAAATTAGTGTTATATATAATTCTATGGGACATTATAGAACTTTTGGAAAGGAGTAATAAGTATGTGTAAGCTATTTGACGAGTGGACTCCTCAGATAAAGGAGTATTGTGAGAACAACAATTTGAGTTTTGAAAAAGCAAGAAATATGTCGCAGTGTTGGAGTAAGAATGATGTTATCCTGCAGTATTATGACAAACATAACAGCAGAAAAGATTTATTACAGGACATTCCAATGCCTATAGTTCTTAAAATCACAAAAACAGATAAAGGGCTTACCTTTGAGCAAACAGAACACACAAAAAAATATTTAACAATAGCATAGTACCTAATAAGCACATCACCCGATGTGCTTTTATAATGCGATAATATCCGCTGTAGTGATAAAGTACGCACATCACTATGGCGGTATTATATAAATGGCTCTTTGTCAACAGTTGGGGTGAAATAAAATGGAATTGTCTCAGTGTATATTAAAAAAGCCCTAACGGGCTTTTTTGCTTTTTTGCTTATCATGCTCAAGAATTTGATTGGCAGATGCAATCTCGGCGTCAATAGCATTTTTTCTTAGGACAACATTCCTGACAATCCTGTGTATGTAGAAGTACGGAATAAGAATTGGAACTTTATCGGAAAGCGGATAGCTTTTTCTTATATGCTCAGGCTTTGGGAATAATCGACCCATAATATATTTCCGCTTTGTGGATTGGCTCATACCTTCCTGATTCTCTGAAATCTCGTTCATTTTCCGAAATGCCGAGGTTTTTATGGACCCGTATGTACCTGAAATCTCGGTATCATAGAGCCAATGCTCGTCTTCGGGATTGAATTCATCTTCAAATATTCGTTCGGGATTTGCAAATAACCGATAGCTCATATCTGCCAGCTTTTTCTCATAGTCTGCAATATCAAGCTTAATAAGCTCCCGGTTTATATAGTCCTTATCAAGAGTATCACCTTTGGTTTCAAGGAACACATAGTTATCCATAAAGGTTTTAAAACCTGTTCCGCCTTCGGTGTAGTGTCTCTTTGCATGAGCTATGGTGTGTATATAAAGATCCTCATAAGAAAAATGATAGCCGAATTTATTGTTATCGTCTTTTATAAGCTTTGACTTTAAGTTTTTATAATATTCAAACCATAAAGGCTCGTCCTTTTCTGCAAAAAGGGTTCTATGGAGTTCAAAGTTATATATAGGCTCTTTTAAATAGGCGTCATGGTGATACAGGTTAAAGGTTTCCGTTTCATAACCGCGGTTCTCCATAAATTCCCGCATCATATCGGCATAGTTATCATCAAATAGAATATCGTTATCCGACATCTCTCTCATACCTCGTTTGGGGTAGAGGGTTTTAATGATGATGCCCTTTAACGGTGCATACCAGATACCGTTTTCCTCCATAAAATCAAGTATTACCTTGCGCTCGGCATCAAATTTAAGCTCGTTGGTAAGTGCCATGTAATATGACCTTGACCACTTCTGTATAACAGCCTCACTGACAGTTTTTTCTTTAAACGGAGCGGAAGAGGCAAGCGCTGAAGCTACAACCGATGTCATGTTGTGTGATGATGCTAATGCCCAAAGCGCACCGTGGTTTATATTTAATACTCTGTTAGTGTCAGGCGTTATTCCCTGAATGGCGCAGGCGGAAAGATATATTAAATTTTTAACATCTTCTCGCATATTCATTTCCCCCTGATTGATTTTAATAAGCGTGCTTTTAATTTTCCGAGTGTAGGACGCCAAAAGCGGCGGGCGTATCGGATAGGATACAATGCACACCAAATGCGTGAATATATCTTGTATTTTATATCATTAACACTGTATTCTTTTCCGTTGCGGACAAATGTATTCAAAACACCGACAATATCAGAATCGCATATTCCGTATTCCTTCTGATAAGTGTTGTCGCCGCGGATAACATAATCATTTTCCCTTACTTTAATAATGCGGTGGAGGATGTACTTATCACCACGCTTGTATAACGGCACATCGTATTTTTTCAGCCTTCCCGTAGGCTTTACTATGAATACAAGATCCCTGTTTTCCTTGAGCATCGGTAGCATACTGACACCGCTTGTCCTGTAAACAATCGAACCGCGCTTGTTTATGACCTCTTCAAAGGTCTGTGCCTTGCTTTGGCTCATTCGTCCAAGGCGCCTATACGGCGCATGGTATCGAGAACCTTTTCGACATCCTCTGTAATTTCTTCAATACCTGCGTTGTATTTTTTGTTCATAGCGTCTATTATAGCCTCTTTAGTTGTTTCGGTTTTCAGACAGTCCACTATAAACGCTGCGGTTTTGTTGCTTCGCACAACGCCGTTAAATTTTGAGTCGCCGGTTGCGAACATAACCTGTTCATCAAGCATATTTTGTGTAACAAATTCCTTTTTTAATTTCATATTTTTTCTCCTTGATAATTTATTTCATTCCTTCGTATGCCACTATCGCAGCAGACGGATCCATATTGCAACCAAGCTTATAGCATTTGACTGTTTCTAAAATGCGTTGCTCCATTTGGAGGACTTTTGACATCCTTAACGCATCCTTTGTACGGTAGCATTGCCTGAGCAATAAAGGGAATGCATCCTTTGGCATAAGCGGCTCTATATGATTTTCCTCGTCCCTTGTAAGCTGTATTATAGCCTTTAGGGGAGCAGAGGTGTTGCGACTTATATGGTGCTTTCCGTCCCATGGTGTTCCGTATACCAAGATATTCTCATCTGAAACCTTCAGCATCGGCTTATCATCATTTATTATATATGCTCTGTCACCAAAATTCCGGAGCCAAAGCCTTGTATGAGTGCTTTTTCCGGTTCCGGAGGGCGCCGTAAAAATATATGCCTCATTATCCATAACAATTGCCGAACCGTGCATAAGGAGGACATTAAAATCCACTAAACTCTCCGCCAAAAGTGCATGTATGGCGTTGTTTTCAATAAAATAATTATTATAGCTAAAACCGGGATTTTCTTGAAATTCATCAGATTTTTGAAACTCTGAAAATATTGACTGCAAATCCTCCTCGGAAGGGGAAATAAAAAGCTCCGGCGTTTTGTCGGTCATATAATCATGCAAGAAATCACGGTTATGCTCGTATGTACATTCAATAGCTGCCGCTACTCCTGCAATTTCAATGTTAAACCTTGTTTTATCATTCATAACTGTTATTTACCTTTTATTTCTATATAAATTAAATTTGCATACACAGTCATTATAACCCATATAGCAACAAAAGTCAATCAGCTATTCAACTAAATTACAAATTAACCATATTTTTAAAGACGGATAAACATCTTGCAATTTTTTGTGAAGTATGATAAAATAAAGTTAGGTCTGCTTTATGATCTATAGTTTTTAGGTGATATTTAAAACTTATAGAGAAAATTTTTACGGGTTGGGTTATAAGGAGATATGGCAGTGCAAGATACACAGTACGATGCAATGAGTAGCAGATACAAAATAAGAGGCATATTCAGAAATCGGAATTTGCTTATTTTTGATGTTTTTATTGTTCTTGTATCATATTTTATGGTAACCTTGCTTATCTATAATATATATGAAACTACCGACATATTTTTAAAGAACATTGTTGCAGTAGGATTTACTGCGGTTATGTTTGTAGCAGTTTTATTCCTGTTTCATATATACCACACGATGTGGATTTTTGCAGGAACAAGGGATTATATGAGAATAGGGATGGCTTGCGTGTTGGCAGCAATACCGTCCGTATTGTTTAATGAGCTTTTTTATAAAGTATTTTTTCTCAAGTTAAGCCTTTTTGTGGTTATCATAGCGGGCGTTTTAATAACAGGCCTTCGTATGGGTGTAAGAGCTGTAAATACTCTGTATTCTGCAAAGGTTACTGCCGATAATAACAGTAAGAGACTTATGATAGTTGGTGCAGGGACCTCTGCGACAATGATACTTAAAGATATAGCGAGAAATATACATCTTAATTATACGGTGGTGTGTTTTGTAGATGACGATCCCAATAAGAGAAATGTAATAATAAACGGCATCAGGGTTATGGGAACACGCCATGATATAGTAAGACTTGCAAAAGAACTCGGTATAGATGAGATTATGATAACAATGCCGTCTGCAGCGCTTGAGGAGCGTAAGAATGTTATTGAGATTTGCAATGAAACAGACTGCACGGTAAAGATTATGCCGAGTGTTGATCAGATATTGTATAACGGCAATGATATGATAAGCCAGGTGCGCAAGGTAAATATTGAGGACTTGCTTGCAAGGGAACCGATAAAGCTTGACAATACCGAAATAATAGATTACATACGAAATAAGCGAGTGCTTGTTACAGGCGGTGGCGGTTCAATTGGGTCTGAGCTTTGCCGCCAGATAATGAAGTTCAAACCGAAGCAGTTGATAGTGCTTGACATATACGAGAATAATGCCTATGACTTGCAAATGGAGCTAAACCGTAAGTATCCGTTAAATAAGCCGGAGGTTGTAATAGCATCTATCAGGGATATGGACAGGCTTGAGGATATATTCGGGAAATATGAGCCTCATATTGTATTCCATGCTGCAGCGCACAAGCATGTACCTCTTATGGAGGACAGTCCGGGTGAGGCGATAAAGAACAATGTATTTGGAACGCTAAACCTTACAAGATGCGCAAGTAAGTATGACACAAAGAAGTTTGTAATGATTTCAACCGATAAGGCGGTAAATCCTACAAATGTTATGGGCGCAACAAAGCGCATATGTGAAATGATAGTGCAGACTGCACAGCATAGCAGCAAAACAGAGTTTGTATGTGTCAGATTTGGAAATGTGTTAGGCTCAAACGGCAGTGTCATACCACTCTTTAAAAAGCAGATAGAAGCAGGTGGCCCTGTAACGGTAACTGACAGGCGTATAACACGCTTCTTCATGACCATACCGGAGGCAGCGCAACTCGTGTTACAGGCGGCAAGCTACGCAAAGGGCGGAGAGATATTTGTCCTTGATATGGGTAAGCCGGTAAAGATATACGATTTAGCAAAAAATCTTATACGCCTTTCGGGATTCAGACCGGGCGTGGATATAGATATAGTTGAAGTAGGCTTGCGCCCGGGCGAAAAGCTCTATGAGGAGCTTCTTATGGACGAGGAGGGCTTGACTAACACAAGCCATAACAAAATTTTTATCGGAAAGCCTATAGATGTAGACCGGGAACAGCTTGTTGCTATGCTGTCAAAGCTTGAAACGGTTGTTGAGAGTGACGATAATGAGCTTATAAAGGATACGATTGCAAAAGTGGTGCCGACGTATGTAAGAAATAAGCGTACATCGGCAAAGGAAATGGCACCGGTATAAACAACAGGAAGGAACATACCTAATGAAACCATTTAAGGAAAAGATATGGCTGGCATCTCCAACCATGCACGGACCTGAAATTGAATATATAAAAGACGCCTATGCGACTAACTGGATGTCTACGCTTGGTGAGAATATAGAGGAGTCTGAAAGGCTTGCCTGTGAAAAGGTGGGCTGTAAATATGCTGTAGCGTTATCTGCCGGAACGGCGGCACTGCATATGTGTGTGAAACTTGCGGGTGTAAAGCCGGGAGATAAGGTGTTCTGCTCGGATATGACATTTAGTGCAACTGTCAATCCGGTTGTATACGAGGGCGGGGTGCCGGTATTTATTGATGCCGAATACGACACATGGAACATGGACCCTGTTGCTCTTGAAAAAGCGTTTGAATTATACCCCGAGGTAAAGCTTGTAGTGGTTGCACATCTTTACGGAACCCCGTGCAAGATTGAGCGTATAAGGGCGATATGTGATAAATACGGAGCAAAGATAATAGAGGATGCGGCAGAAAGCCTGGGTGCTCTATATAAGGGCGTGCAGACCGGTAACTTTGGCGATTATAACGCAATATCCTTTAACGGTAACAAGATAATCACAGGCTCGGCAGGCGGAATGTTTTTAACAAACAGCCTTGACGATGCAAACAAGGTGCGGAAATGGTCAACACAGGCAAGAGAAAATGCACCATGGTATCAGCATGAGGAGATGGGCTATAACTACCGCATGAGCAATGTTATTGCAGGCGTGGTTCGAGGGCAGTTCCCGTATTTGGATGAGCATATAGCACAAAAAAGAGCTATATATGAAAGATATAAGTCCGGCTTTAATGGCTTGCCGATCAAGATGAATCCGTATGATGAAAAGAACAGCGAGCCGAATTTCTGGCTTAGCTGTATGCTTATAGATGAAGATGCTATGTGCAAACAGGTGCGTGGCGAGCGTGAGGCATCATATGTGTCGGAGCATGGCAAAACTTGCCCTACGGAAATTCTTGAAACACTTGCAAAATATAACGCAGAGGGCAGGCCTATATGGAAACCGATGCATGTACAACCCATGTACCGAATGAATGGCTTTGTTACCCGAGAGGGGGACGGAAGGACAAAAACCAATGTGTATGTTGAAGGCGGTATAAAGGGCGCAGACGGAAAACCTCTTGATGTGGGAATGGATATATTCAATCGTGGTCTTTGTCTGCCGAGCGATAATAAGATGACAAGCGAACAACAGGATAAGATTATAGAGATAATTCGAGGTTTGTTCTAAAAAATATAGTATATATAATCACAGATAATTACAAAATAAGGTTATCAGTCAGGCAAAATGAACTTTAATTCCAAGCGCTCGGCGTTTGGGTTGAAGTTCTTTTTTTATGTAGCGGTTGCCATAAGGTGTTACTGCTTAAAGTCATTAAAAACCTAAAAAAACTGTATTATGTATCAGAATTTAATCAATCCACCGAGTGTTTTTTGCTTTATATTAAAAAAAATATAAAAAAACTATTGACAAACGGAAAAAATATGCTATAATTTAAAACATACTAAACCTATAGGAAATAGGAAAATAGAAAGTGAGGTATTTATTATGGCAAGGATTTATTCAAAAATAACCGATTTAATAGGGAACACGCCCATTCTTGAGCTAAACGGATACAGGGAGGCATATAACATTCCTGCAAGACTTTTGGCAAAGCTTGAATATTTTAATCCGGCAGGCTCGGTAAAGGACAGAATTGCGCTGTCGATGATAGACGATGCCGAAGCGTCGGGCAAATTAAAAAAGGGTAGTGTTATAATTGAGCCGACATCGGGAAATACAGGTATCGGACTTGCATCGGTTGCGGCGGCAAGAGGATATAGGCTTATTATTACAATGCCCGAAACTATGAGTGTGGAGCGCAGAAACTTAATGCGTGCATACGGTGCTGAGCTGGTATTAACAGACGGAGCAAAGGGTATGAAGGGTGCGATAGAAAAAGCAGAGGAGTTGGCAAAGGAGATAGAAAACTCATTTATTCCGGGACAGTTTGTAAACCCTGCAAATCCAAAGGCGCATATAAATACTACAGGTCCTGAGATTTGGAACGACACAGACGGCAAGGTTGATATATTTGTGGGCGGTGTCGGCACAGGCGGTACGGTAACGGGCGTAGGCAAGTATCTGAAGTCAAAGAACCCTGATATTAAAATAGTAGCAGTTGAACCGCAGTCATCGCCTGTTTTATCGGAGGGCAAAGCAGGACCGCATAAGATACAGGGAATAGGAGCAGGCTTTGTTCCTGATGTATTGGACACTGAAATTTATGATGAGGTTGTTACAGTTTCAAATGAAGATGCGTTTAAAACGGGCAAGGCAATAGCAAATACAGAGGGCTTTTTGGTTGGAATTTCATCGGGTGCGGCACTGTTTGCGGCAAGCAAGGTTGCAAAGCGTCCCGAAAACAAGGATAAAAATATTGTTGTGCTTTTGCCTGACACGGGCGAGAGATACCTGTCAACCACAATGTTTTTTGAATAATATTTGACTTTAGGGAATATGTTTGCTAAAATATAGAGGGCGTTATATAATGCCCTCTGAATTTTTTTAAAAGGATAAACAGTAATGGAAAAAAGAGCGGTAATTGCAATGAGTGGCGGAGTGGACAGCTCTGTTGCGGCGTACTTGATGAAGCAACAGGGCTATGACATAATAGGAGTAACTCTTAAGCTTTTTGATAATGAAGATATTGGGTCGTCGGATAAAACCTGCTGTTCAACAGACGATGTTATGGATGCAAAAGCGGTTGCGTCAAGGCTTCATATAAAGCATTATACCTTTAATTTCAAGGACGATTTCAAATCTCAGGTAATTGACAGGTTTGTTTGTGCGTATGAAAACGGAAGAACACCGAACCCCTGTATCGACTGTAATAGATTTATTAAATTTAAACGGCTTTTGGAGCGAGCCGAAGTTTTGGGGTATCCGTATGTTGTAAGCGGACACTATGCACAGGTTATTCACGGCGGAGAACGCCCGATTTTAAAAAAGGGTAAGGATCATAAAAAGGATCAGAGTTATGTATTGTATTCGCTTACAAAGGGACAGCTTTCACACATTCTCTTACCGCTTGGCGAAATGACAAAGGACGAGGTAAGGGAAATTGCCGAGGCGAATAATTTTGTAAATTCCAAAAAACATGACAGCCAGGATATATGCTTTGTGCCCGACGGAAAATACGCAGAATTTATCGAGCAGTATAGCCACAGGACATACCCCGACGGCGAGTTTGTAGACCTTTCGGGAAATGTTTTAGGCACACATAAGGGCATTATACGCTATACCATAGGTCAAAGAAAGGGCTTGAATTTATCCTTGCCAAAGCCGATGTATGTTTGCCGTACCGATCTTGAAACCAATAAGGTAATATTAGGCGATAACGAGGATTTGTTTTCAAAAACGCTGTATGCAGACGACATAAATCTGATTGCCTGCGATGATATAAAAACTCCGTTGCACTTGAAGGCGAAAATAAGATATAGCCAAAGCGAGGAATGGGCAACGGTTGAGCAAACGGGCGATGATGAAATTTATGTTGAATTTGACAACCCACAGCGTGCAATAACCAAAGGTCAGGCAGTGGTGCTGTATGATGATGATATTGTTATCGGCGGAGGAGTTATACGATAGCATAAAAAATGAGGCTAAAAAAATATACGCCCCAAAAGTGTCTCGACTTTGGGGGCGCATATGAAAAAACCTCATTTTTTTGCGCCTTGTTTTACAATTTCAATGTTTTTGTTGCTCAAATACTCTTTTAATCTTAAAAGCGTTTCCTCGCTTATATCGTGTTCAACCATGCACGCATCCTTGTACGCAATATCGTCAGACACGCCGATTGCCATAAGCGCCGTGGCGATAACTCTGTGCCGTTCATACACGCTTTCAGCAATTTTTAAGCCCTCGTCTGTAAGCTCTATATTGCCGTCACGGTCAACGATTATAAATCCCGACTCACGAAACGATTTCATCGCAACAGATACGCTTGCCTTTGTGAACGATAGCTTGTTAGCCACATCGACACTTCTTACATAGCCTTTGTCATTTTTTATCATTAAAATGCTTTCAAGATAATTTTCTGCAGATTCATTTACTTTCATTTATACTTACCTCAAAGAAATAATTTTACCATACCACAGTGTAGAGTTATTATAACATATAATATGCAATGTGTCAAAGAAAAATATATAAACGGGTAATTTGACTTTTCGGTGCTGTTAAATGGTGTATGATTTGCCACAAAACATATATAAATGTCGGCAAAAATAAAAAATCTCTTAAAATGACAAATTTTTGTTGTTAATGTAAAAAAAGTGTGATATAATATTATGCAATGAAAAAAATGATATACCAATATCATAAAAACACAATTAAATACACAAGGGGGATTTTTATGAAAATTACAAACGAACCAATAAGGGATGCCAAACAGCTTGGTATACCCAAGATGCTGATTTTAGGCTTACAGCATATGTTTGCGATGTTTGGTGCAACTATTTTGGTACCAATACTTGTAAATAACTACTTCGGCGGAGAATTAACCTCTGCAATGACTGTACAGGTTACATTGTTCTGTGCAGGTTTCGGAACACTCCTGTTCCACTTATGTTCAAGATTTAAGGTGCCTGCATTCTTAGGCTCATCATTTGCGTTTCTGGGCGGATTTCAGACAGTTGCAGGCTTGCAAAACGGAATGTATGCAAATATGCCGGCAGACGAGAAGGTATTGTATGCCTGCGGTGGTATTGCGGTTGCAGGCTTGATGTATTTTGTGCTTGCGCTTATAATTAAACTGGTGGGCGTTAAGAAGATAATGCACTTCCTGCCTCCTGTTGTAACAGGTCCTATCATTATTTGTATCGGACTTGGACTTGCAGGCTCGGCAATTTCAAATGCATCAACAAACTGGTTCCTTGCAATTATTGCGCTTGCGGTAATTATAATATTCAATATCTGGGGCAAGGGTATGTTTAAGATTATACCTATACTTATGGGTGTTGTAATATCATATATCGTTGCGGTAATCCTGCACTCGTTGGGAGTTACAAATCCTGACGGTAGCGCAATCTTGAACTTTGGCGCAATCGGAGCATCTAAGTGGGTTGGCTTACCTCCGATGCGACTTTGTAAGTTTGATATAACAGCAATTTTGGTAATGGCGCCCATTGCCATTGCATCAATGATGGAGCATGTTGGCGATATGTCGGCAATTTCGGCAACAGTAGGCAAGAACTTCCTTGCAGAGCCGGGACTTCACAGAACATTGATAGGCGACGGTCTTGCAACAACGCTTGCAGGCTTGGTAGGCGGACCTGCAAATACAACCTACGGCGAGAACACAGGCGTTTTGGAATTATCAAAGGTTTATGACCCGAGAGTTATAAGGATTGCGGCAGTGTTTGCAATAATCTTAGGCTTTATTCCAAAGGTTTCATCGGTTATAAGCACAATGCCTGCGTCAATTATCGGTGGTGTAAGCTTTATGCTCTACGGTATGATTTCAGCGATAGGTGTAAGAAATGTGGTTGAAAATAAGGTTGATTTAACCAAATCCCGTAACCTTATCATTGCAGGTGTAATATTTGTCTGCGGTTTGGGCTTCTCAAGCGGTCTGACATTTAATATTGCAGGTGTTTCAATAACATTAACAGGTCTTGCAATTGCAGCAATTGTAGGTATCGTATTAAATATAGTATTACCGGGCAATGACTATGAATTTGTAGAGGACAGCAAGGCAAACGAGAACCGTGGCTTGCATTTTGATGCAAGAGGTTGATAGACAGCAGGAAAGGACAGAAAAATGATTAAATATAAAGATTTAGACAATGTATCGGTTTTTGAACATCCGTTACTTCAGCATAAGATTTCATTGCTCAGAGATAAGAACACAGGTACAAACGAGTTCAGAAAACTTGTGGACGAGATTGCAATGCTCCAGGGCTTTGAGGCTTTGAGCGATTTACCTTTGGAGGATGTGGAGATTGAAACTCCGCTTGAGGTATGCAAAACTCCTATGATTGCAGGCAGAAAGCTTGCAATTATCCCAATTCTTCGTGCAGGCTTGGGAATGGTATCGGGAATTTTGGCATTGGTTCCTACCGCAAAGGTTGGACATATCGGACTTTACCGTGACGAAACGACCTTTGAACCGCAGGAATACTATTGTAAACTTCCAAACCCTATCGACCAAAGAACAATCGTTGTTGTTGACCCGATGCTTGCAACAGGCGGAAGCGCCATTGACGCGATTAGTATGATTAAAAAGCGTGGCGGAAAGAAGATAAAGTTTATCTGTATAATTGCCGCACCGCAGGGTATTGAAAAGCTCCATGAAGCGCACCCCGATGTTCAGATTTATGTCGGCCATGTTGACAGATGCTTGAACGAAAACGCATATATCTTACCGGGCGTCGGCGATGCGGGCGATAGAATTTTCGGAACAAAATAATGGATTTTGACAAAAAACAAGTCATTTTAAATGGCTTGTTTTTTTGTTGACCTCCTGCACCGTAAATTTTGGTTTAGCGTACCATTTAAAAAACCATAAATTGATATGAGGTGTAGGGTTGGGGCTTGCTCCAACCGTTCCAAATATGCGTTATCGGAGACACGGCAGGAGCAAGCCCCTGCCCTACAATACATTGGGTTAATACCCGTTTAAACCCAAAATTTAACGGCTGATTTATTTGTAAAAAAAATAAACAAAATTGCAAAAAAGTATTGATTTTGTATAAAATATATGATACACTGAAAATTGCCAAACGAACTGAATATTACAATATTGAGGTATATTTTTTTCTTTACGGGAATATTATACTTTGATTTCGTGCATATTAGATTTGAATTTGTTAAAAGCGCGAATTCCAATATCTAATATGTGCGTTATTATTGATGTATCTCGTATTGTATAAGGTTTGTTTGGCGACAACAGGAGTTTGCGTTTTTTATGCGTTGACTTCGTGTTGGCGCATTTTTTATTTTGCGCAACTATCCCGTTATGTCGGTGCGTGTGACGACAGTAGGGGGAAAGCCAAAAAACACGCAAAAAATAAACAAATCTAAGAAAGGAAACAGAAAAAATGAAAATGAAAAAATTGTTGAGTACAGTTATCTCAACAGCATTGGTACTTACCACCCTTGTAATGCCCATAACCGCAAAAGCAGATACTACAGTCGGAGAAGGCGCTTCAATAATTGATGATGCGCAATATTATGAGGATACAACCCTTAACGGTACGATTACTATTGCTGACGGCGTTAAAAGCATAGGCGCGTATGCATTTTATGCATGTAGCAATATAACAGAAATTATTATCCCGGATAGCGTAACATCAATTGATGACAGTGCATTTGACAGCTGTACAAGTCTTGAAAAAATTATCATACCTGACAGTGTAACTTTCATGGGACCATTTACTTTCCAAAATTGCACAGGCTTAAAAAGTGTAACTATAGGTAGCGGTGTTACAGACTTGACCGGAACTTTTGGTATGTGTACTGCCCTTGAAAATGTAACATTTTCGGGAAATAATCTAAAAACTCTTGATAATACATTTTATAAATGTTCATCACTTGAAAGCATTAAAATTCCTGACAGCGTAACAAGTATTGGTAATACTGCATTCCGAAACTGTACATCACTTAAAAATATTGAAATGCCCGATAGCGCTACAAGCATTGGAATGAATACTTTTAACGGTTGTACAAATCTTGAAAGTGTTACAATTCCTGACAGCGTAACAAGTATCGGAATTAGTGCTTTCAGCGGTTGTACAAGTCTTACAAGCATTGAGATACCCGATAGTGTTACAAGCATTGAAAAAAATACTTTTAACGGTTGTACAAGTCTTACAAGCATTGAAGTCCCTGATACTGTAACAACTATCGGAAAAGGTGCTTTCAGCGGTTGTACAAATCTTGAAAGCGTTTCAATTCCTGCAAGCGTAGAGAGTGTAGATGAAACTGCATTTACAAATTGTGAAAAAGCTGTTATCTGCTACAACGGTGACGATAATACCGTTATAGAAAATCTTACAGCGTCAAACCCGAAAGAGGTTGTTACAAGCTCGGTTGTAAACAATATCGACAGCGAAAGCGGAAGTGAAAGTAACGGACCTGCCGTTGCAAGAAATGAGGGTGACGGCGGTGCAACAGGCTTTGTTTCAAACCTTTTGGCAAACAAGGTTATAGGCGAAAATGATGTTATAAACAAGATAACATGGACTGTTACTACTTCGGATAAGGTAAAAAAGACATTTGAAAAGAACTTTGACGAACCGCAAACAATCAGCAGTGCGGGAACTTATCTTACATTTATCATAAGCGGTTTATATGATGCAGGTGCAAGCATT
>JAFSXU010000002.1 GCA_017443895.1 Clostridia bacterium | reverse complement strand
GGCAACGCCGCAGAGGACGCTCGTTTTGTAATCACATCTGACGCGGCAGAAATCACGCCGACCGAAGGCTATGATGTTCGACGCACAAGCGGATTACTGAATAAATGGACAAAGACATACCTTGACCTGCTTGACAGCTTTAAAAATACAATTCAAATAGAAAAGACCGAGGGCACAGAGGACAGCACCGCACTGATTATTTCAAATAAGGATAATAATGGCGGCGAACTGCCTAAGCTCGCAATCTATGTTGCAAAATATAACAGCAATAAGCTTGAAACAGTAAACAAGATAGAATTTGCAGACGATGCCGGTAGCAAGGCGGCAATTATACCTAAGCAGACAGGTGATTACAACATATTCATCTGGACAGACAATATGCAGCCTGTAATCAACCCGATAACATCGGAGACGAACGAACCTAACAAGCTGTTTTAAGGCGCTTCACTTTTTTGGCATAATTATAATTTTTGCAATCGGTGCAGGAATTGGCGGGGTGATATCGGGTGCTTGGGGCATAAGAACGAATTTTATATCCCCAATACTATTAACTCTGGTAGCAGTAATGATGATTAGGGAAAACAGATGAATTCCGGTTTGCATAGGCAGATATGCCGTAAATAAAAACCACTGGTTTACTAGTGGTTTTTGTTTTTGAAAGAGGTAAATATATTTTATAAAAAATTCAAATTGCCACCAAATTGCCACCAAACTTTTCTTGCCGCCTTTTATGCACTCATATGCTGAAATATATCTGAAATTTTCCCAAATGCTTTTCTTTTCTCTTCAATGCCGGGGTGCAGATATATATTTGCGGTTGTAGATATTGTGGAATGACCTAAAATCTCTTGTATTATCTTCAGGTCAACTTCCGAGCCTAATAACAATGTTGCTACGATATGCCTGAGGTCATGGAACCGAATATGCGGCAAACCATTCTTTTCAAGCAAATCAGAGAATGCGTGGGAAATGTAGGGATATGAAACCTCCGATTACGCTTACACATATACCGACAATGCTTCACTTGAGGTGACAGCAAGAGATAGTAACAACAATCCGACATCGGCAAACATCGGAACCAAAAGCGATAACAAGCGCGTATATTCAGTTGCGGCGGCGGAACAGTTTATGGCTGACGGCACGATAATGAAGCCCCAATCCGCGACGGATATGGCAGCTATAGCTGTCAGCCCGGACAAAACCGTGACAATAACGGGAGCAGATGACGGAGTTTTGATAAGAGTTAAACGCGAAAACGGAGCGTTAAAGAGTATGAATGTTTATAAAGACCTTACATTTACAAACAGTGCGGCAACACTAACAATTCAAGACCTTAAAAACGGCGATGAGCTTATGTTATGGAACTCACTTGAAGAAATGAAACCGCTTGCAATAAAGAAAACAACGGAGGGTGTGTCAGAAGCAGACATACCCTCTGCTTTTTCAGAGCCGGAAAGATAAGCGACAGCTATACACGAGCCGGCGAGGTCATCGGCCTTGAGGGTGTTCGGTAGGTAATCGGAACTCCACTGTGGACGGCTGGCATTACGATAAGCCGGGACCTAGAAAAATTGAGGTATTGGCTTGCTTTTCGGTGTGGATTGTGGTAAAATTATATTTACTTTAAAAAAGGATATTAAATGATTATGGTAACTTTACATTTTACGGTCTCG
>JAFSXU010000060.1 GCA_017443895.1 Clostridia bacterium | reverse complement strand
CCCTTGAGATCAGGAAACGAAGCGACAAAACCACCTTCTGATGTGTCCTCTACGATTTCCATACGGTACGGTAACTTCATGTATTCATCAATCGTTTTCATTATCGTTAGCCTCCTCGCTTTCGATTATTTCTTTGACCATTATAATATATGTTTTTTTAATCGGCTCGTGCTTTGGAATTGTTATCGGAGCACAACCTTGTTTTCGGAATGTAAAATGACTGCTGCCACCTGATGTACCTTTCATAACATAACCGTAGCTTTCAAGTATCTTCTTAAGTTCTTCAAAACGTATATCATTGGACAAAAAACACACACGCTCTAATAGTTTTAACCATCTTGACATAATATATGCTCCTTGTTGTTTCTTCGTTATCATTATACCACGGTGTCATATATGGTGTCAAGAGTTTTAGAAAATTTTTATAGGAAGCGGCCGGTCAAATCTCTACAGGTATTTTCTCCCCTAACGGGCTCCTCCCTTCGTGCGCAAAAAAAGCGAAATCAAAAGGTGTCGTTTTTTACAGAAAAGTATTGTTTTTTTACAGGAATTTTTTAATTGATTTCTAAATTCCGATTTTTACACCGAAAAATATTGCTTATTTGGCAAAAATGTGATACAATGACATAAATCGTGTAGCGAAAGCGTAAGTCCGGATTGGGCTTACGCTTTTTACATCAAAAGAAAGGATTGATTATTATGAGAAAAACAATAGCATTACTACTCACTATGGTGCTTATCGCAATGGCATTTACCGCTTATGCTGACGATAAAATTAAAGTCAGCGTAAACGGTACGGAAATTGATTTTTCCGCATATGACAATGTACTGCCGTACATTGAAAATGACCGTACACTTGTTCCAATTCGTGCAATCGCTGAAAGTATGGACTTTTCTGTTGATTGGGAGGATTTGTCAAGAACTGTTACGGTAAAGAACAACAATACAGAGATCGTATTAGTAATTGACAGCGATAAAGCTACCGTAAACAATGAGACATATACCTTAGATGTCCCTGCAAGAATAACAAATGACAGAACCTTTATCCCACTTCGTTTCATTTCCGAAAACATGGGTGCAACTGTTAATTGGAACGGTGCTGACAGGTCTGTTACCATAACAAAAGATAATACTCTTGCAAAAATTGACAACACCAAATGGCAGTTTGATGAGGACAATAATGTCTATTGGCAGACGGGTATCTCTTATTGTGCCACACCTGCCGATACAGCATATGAAACGCTCGGTATTTATGTACCTTCTGCGTATATGACAGCAAGCGACAACGGAGACGGAACATACACCTGTGAAATTAACAACAGCGGTGCCATAAACGGCTATACTGCAAAAACCGCACCGATTGTTATACCTATCAATACACCCGGATACAGTGCAATGAATCCGCCGTCAGGATATGATTCCTCAACCGCCGTCTATACAGATGCAGGATTTGTTTATGTATATGCGGGTGCAAGAGGCAGAAACGAGGGTGCACCGGCAGGTGTTACCGATTTTAAGGCCGCCATAAGATATATCCGCTATAACCAAGATGTATTAGCCGGCGATAAAGACAGTATTTTCTCCTTCGGTATGTCAGGCGGCGGAGCGCAAAGCGCACTTATAGGCACAACGGGAAACAGTGAATTGTACACACCATATTTAAATGCGATAGGTGCGGCAGATGAAAAAGACGATGTCAAAGGCTCTATGTGCTGGTGCCCTATAACCAATCTTGATATTGCAAATGAAGCGTATGAGTGGAATATGGGGGTTACACGCTCCGATTTAGACGACACAACAGCTACTCTCTCAAACGGTCTTAAAGATGCTTTTGCAGATTATATAAACGAGATACAACTGACCGATTCAAACGGTACTGTACTTCTTTTGGAACAGGATGAGAACGGCGACTGGACAAAGGGCACATACTATGAATATGTAAAATCGAAAATTGAACGCTCTCTTAATAACTTCCTTGCCGATACTACTTTCCCATATACCAAACAGGCATCAAAAGGCTTTGGCGGCATGATGGGCGGTGGCTTCGGAGGACAGCAGCCTGATTTTGCAAATGGCGAAAAGCCTGGCGGTATGGATACCGAAAATTTACCGATAGAAGCAGTCGACGGCATAAGCAGAAATACAAATAATACACAAACCACACAAGAGGATAAGACATATCAGACAGCGGAGGAATATATTGCAGACTTAAACGGTGACAGTGCATGGATAGTATATGACAAAAACACAAACACCGCAAAAATAACAAGCATAGAAGCATTTGTTAAAGCATGCAAAAATGCTTCAAAGAGTGTAGGTGCATTTGATGACCTTAACGCCTCTCAGGGTGAAAATACCTTGTTTGGCTATGGTGACGGCAAGGGCGCACACTTTGACCCTATTATGGCAAAGCTTCTTGAAGGCACAGATTATGCCGATAGCTACAACAGCGACCTTCTAAAAACAGATGCACTCGGAAACAGTGTGGCATACAGACTTAATATGTACACTCCGATGTATTACATTGATGATATGTATGATGGGTACAAAACCTCCGATGTAGCGAAATATTTTAGAATACGCACAGGTATCAATCAGGGCGATACGGCACTTTCAACCGAAATAAACCTTGCATTGGCACTTTCAAAATACGGCTCGGATGTGGATTTTGAAATGGTATGGGGACAAGGACATACAAAAGCAGAAAGAGGCGACCAAACCGAAAATTCATCTGACAAGAATTTCATTGAATGGGTAAATGCCTGTATGAAATAATAATATAAGGAAACTAAAAAACATAATTTGCACTCTTCTTACAGGGTGCAAATTTTTGTTAATAGTGTTTTTTACATACGCAGCATCTTGACAAATGAAAAATATAAAGGCTCTGCCCTATTGCAGAAGAGTTTTACAGTTAATTTCCTCACCAAGAAGAAAAAGAAATAAAGGAACGGTTTATGAATGCCATTTTACAGATTTCGGATAACAGAAAACAACTCCTTGAAGATTGCCGTATAATGCAAGATGCACTGACTGATACAACAGCCATTGATGAAGAAATAGATAATCCGGTTATGGAAATTGAAATTGTGAACGGTATTATACGAAACAGTATAAAAGAAAATGCGGAAAAGGCTCTCAACCAAAACGGCTACATGGCAAAATATAAAAATTATGATGAACGCTATAATAAACTCAATTCAAGGATAAACCATCTAAATAATTTGAAAAACAAACGGCATTTGCAATATACAGCCATCGGCGCATTTATGTTTGAGGTCATGGAACTACCGAAGCCACCTACAGTTTTCGATAATAAATTATGGATTGCTTCAATCGACCACGCTACCGTTTACAAAGATGGCACTATAGTGTTCAAATTTGTAAACGGTGTTGAGGTTGAGGCGTAAGCCTGCATATGTAGCATGTAGTGGTTGTATTGGTAAACTAAAACCGGACACAGAGGGGGTGCATTTTCTTTAGTGGGTGCAGAAAATCTCTACAGGGGGTGCATTTTATCAAAATTATAGTCCTTTTCCAGTTCACCTCATAAGCGAATATGCTTATGAGGTGTTTTTTATACCAAAGTGGGAATGGTAAGCTATTTTTCTCACAGGTTCTGTGTCCTTCCTCTGCAACTATAAAAAACCGCTTAACAAAGCCGTTTACAGGCTGTCAGGCGGTTTTTATTTTTGACAAAAATTGTAAAATTTTTAAAAATAATTCAACAATAATTCAACTCGATACAAAATGCGCAAGAAAGTCTCTGTTTACCACACAAAAAATTTATTACCTTTTAGCTTGAGCAATGCCTCCACGAAGAAGAAATCCCCGTAAATTATCGGGATATGCAGACCTGCGCTGTCGTTGTGAGGATATTTTTCCGTTCCGTATAAAACAAGCGAGTCTGTGACCTCGTTATAATCGCAGAAATACTTATCCGTTGCCTTTAATATATTTATTGCTTCTGCCGTATACATTTTTGACTCAGCCTCTGTAACATATTTTGAGATTTCAAGCATTCCGCACGCGGCGCATACACCTGCGGTACTGTCATAATAGCATGGCTCTTGGGGCTGTCTGAAATCTACAGGTGTTTTATAGTCATACATACGGCAATTTGCTATAAAATAATTTGCGCTTCTTATTGCCATATCCAGGTACTCCTGCTTTTTAGTGTGATAATACGAAATAATAAATCCGTATATCGCCCACGCCTGTCCTCTTGTCCAGCATGAGGTTTCGCTAAAGCCCTGACCTCCGTAAACCCGCACAACCTCACCTGTATTTACATCATGCTCAACTATATGGTTAATACTGCCGTCTTTGCGCACATGGTCCCTTGCCGCCATATCGGCATGATGAATTGCGATACGGGAAAATCTGTCATTTCCCGTCACCTCCGATGCCCAATAAAGCAGGGATAAATTCATTAAGCAGTCAATAATTGACCACCCCTCCTTGCCTTTTCCGTTCCATGCGCTTATATATCCGCCGTCAACATTATAGCGAGATGCCAGCGACGCTGCGGCAATAAGGTTTCTGTTAAACGCTTTTTCGTCATTGAACAGCTTATAATGCGCGCCGCTTAAAATATGCCACAAAAATCCGACATCATGGTCAAGAAGACAAAAGTTATCAAAAGCCTTGTCAAGCAATTCCTCCGAGCGAAGAGCGGTTTTTTTATACTCCTCATTTTCGGTTTCGCTGTAGAGAAGCCACATCAAACCACCCCAGAAGCCGTTTGTCCACCACTCGATATTTTCTTTTTCGGTGTGTACGCCGTCCACGCTTGAATACGGAATTTTGTTACGGCTTCTTTTGGCAACCTGCCTTAGCTTTTGCTCTGTCTTTTCCCATACTCCGTTTATCCAGTCCATATTATCCTTGATACAGTTTTTATCCATAATATTCCCCTTACCTTCAAACTATCTCCATTTATATTCCGACATATTTACGGCATCATATGCCGCCTGCTTTAATCTTTGCCATTCATCATTTGTGATACTGCTCGGCTTATACGAATTGTTCAAAATTGAATTTCCGCTCAGACATGAATACCAAACCGCCGCTACAAGATAGCGCCCTTTATCCTTGGTAAGATGGCTGCTCTCGTCACGGTATATATCCGCTTCCATAAAGCCATACTCATTAAGCGCCTTATATACGGCTTCTCCGCACGGTAAAATATCTGTACCAATCTTGTCCGCCGCCAACAAATACGCATTTTTTACATCTGCAAACATTGCATTTCGTGCAAGAGGCTCCTCACCCATATACCCAAGTCTTTCAATGGCGCGGTTGTTCTGATATGACCAGGTTTCATGTATCAGCTGCACAGCATTAGGCGCACGCTCACTTACATAGTCAGACATATTTGTAAGATACGGCTTTTCCTCTGTCCAGAATTTTGAAAAGTCATTGCTTTCATGACTGCCCTGCTGGAAAGATACATAATCCCAGTCCTCCTGTGCAAGTGCGTCAGGAATGGATACGGCATTGCTTACCGTAACACCGTTTAACTGTGAAGAATACACAGCCTCACCGCTTTGGGCGTTTGCCCAATGCTTTTCAAGAGTACAGCCGCTGATATGAAGGTTTAAAATGTCAATATTCACGCCGTCGGCTGCGGCAATATTATGTACCATGGTTGATGCGTCAATCGAATAGCTGTTGCCTATCGAAAGCATTTTAATTGAGTTTACACTATCCTTATCAAATACTGTTTCATACGGATCTGCCAACGGCTCAATAGTCTTATCATCAAACAAAAACACCTTCATTTTCATTCCCCTCTTTATCGGCACGCCTTCTATGCGTACACCGTTTTCAGCGGTCATAGAATATACCGCTCTTGCAGGTATTGATATATGCCCCACACCTACATTTTTAAGGTGATTGCGCTTGTCATACAGCGCAAGTACACAAAGCACATTTGCATCGTCTGTCTTTTCAAGGTTTTCGACAGTTCCCGTAAGATAGAACAAATCCTTTGATATATCATCATCCGATGCCTCGCTGCCATCGGAATTTACAACTTTCAGCTTTTGGAAAACCCCGTGTGAATAATCCTCCCACACACGCACATAATCCAGATATCCCTTGTAGAGTATACTCTGATAGCTTCCGAACAATGCCGAAACCGTTATATCCCCAACTGAGGCGGGATAGTCATACCAATCGCTTACAACCTTAGTATCCTCACCCGTAACACGGTATGTAAGCCTTACCCGTCTTTGACCGTCGCCCTCTAAGATATATGATGTATCCTTATAAGCGACTGCATCTTTATTGCAGGGTATTTCTACACGCTCATTACCCTTGTTGCCAAAGAAAACAGAATTTGCGCCGTACATTACATACTGTACCGCACCTTCGTTTCCTAAGATTGTCTGACACTCGTATTTTGTGCCTGATTCCATTTTTCCTTTCCACTCGACACGCCATTTTTTATCCTGTGCAAGCACTATGGGCTTTTGCAGTAAGTAAAAGGAGGAATTATTAAGATATATAAGCCCGTTTTCAAAGGTTGGATTTGCTTTTCCTTTTTTAAGAGTGGCAGTATTTGTTCCCGACTCATCGGACAAGGTTTGTCCGCCGTCTGTATATGTGCCCTCGTTAAATGTCCACTCATAGCAGCCGTCAGTGTCCGATGCATAAAATCGGGTCGGGCAAAGATTTAAAATAAGAATTAACACAATACTCATTATAGGAATTTTTGAAAGCTTCATTTTTAGTCATCCCCACCCCTTCTGTATATTTTATAAGTATATTTTAGCATAGCAGATATTATATTGTAAATCGTTAAAAATCTACATCTGAAGTAGATTTTACACTACTGAAAGCTAACAATATTAAAGGGAGCCATGGCATTTATCGCCATAGCCCCCAAAAAGAGAGAGAGTTTTAAGTTTTAGCTATTTAATGTGTTATTTGGGCAAAGGGTATCAATGAATGCATATCGCTGTTCCACAAAAACGCCTTTACATATGCAGCATTATCAACCGCAATTGCCTTATCTGCCGTTATGACCTTTGGAACGCCCTCATTCAAGCTGTCATAAGAAACTGTAACATCAATGAGATTTCCGTCGGCATCATATGCAGCAGTAAAAATATTTACGGGTGTTTGACCATATTTATAGCTTGTAATGTTTACCTCGGGTATAACGACGCCGTCTGTGAGGTTGCCTGTAACAGGCATATCCTCCGTATCACGCCATGCAAACGGACTGTATTCAATACACGGCGCCTTTGTAAGCGTTGCATTGCCGATGTAGAAAACAGCCTCCTGCTCCGCATTCTCCTGCGCTACTGTGCTTCTGAATGTAAACAGACCATGGTCTACATAATCATTTGCATTCCACAAAACAGGGGTTTTCGGCAAAAGATTTACAAGCCCGTTATCGGTAAGCATATCAAGGGCAAAATACATTGCCATATCTTCTTTATATACCTTTGTTTTTAACTCAAACCACTGATCGGTCGGTATTTCCACAGTGTTAAATGCAGATGTGTCAAAGTTTGCACTGCTATAGCCACTGTATGGCATAATCTGTCCGTTTTTAATTTCAAACGGTATCAGGAAACGGTTTACGCCTGAATTTCCTGCAGCTGTTTCACCCTTTGCAAGTGATAAGAGCTGTGTAAACAGCGTTATATTTGCATTTTCGGGGAAATAGTATGCTTGCGTATACTCATAATAATCATCAAGGAATGTATTTAATGTAAATGCATTTCTTGTCTGATAGGTATACTGTCCTGCAGAATACGCCGGTGCTGTCAGCTTTGCAACAGTGTCGGCATTTGAACCAACGCCCGATACATAATTCTTTGAAAAGGTGTCCGATTTTGAATCGGGAATTATATAATCGGCTGTTGCATCAAATACAGTCTCGGAGCTTTTGGATTTTCCTGTTATTTTAATATTATCCAGTAAGATTGCGCCTTTATTGTTTGCACAATAAAATCTTAACTCCTTAAAGCCTGCAATATTTCTTGCAAAAGTGTTATTGTAGAAGGTGGCGTTTTCCACCTGCGTACGCACGCCGTCAACGCTGTACCATGAGCTAAGGTATGCACCGCCCTCTACAACCTCATACTCAACCTCCCATGTTATCCACTTATCCTCAAGCTCGCTAAGGTCGCAGACCTTTGTAGCTCCGTTACTTTGATAAATACCGTCTTTATCAGCCTTGAACAATACACCCGTTTTTCCGTCATATGCCTGAAAAAGCATTTCTAAGGTATCATCTTCAATTTCGGGTATATATAAATCAAAGCTCACATTTATATAGTCTGTTGCAAATACCTTTGTAAGGTCAGCGGCAGTTTTAAAGTTAGTATCTGTTAATACCGCCTCGTGAGGAAGAATTTTAAGCACATTGCCTTTTTCTCCGTCCGTGGCAAGCTCTAAATACTCCTTTACGGTATCACTGCTTAGAGCTATGTGACCGTAATTATACAAGCCCTGGGAGGTGTCATACGGAAATTCCTCACCGTTATATATAAAGTCTTCAAAATCAACCTTATATTCGGGTGCGAAACGGTATATGGCAGTATCGCTTGCAAAGGCGCCCGTATGCGCTGTTAAGAGCATACCTGCGGCAATTGCAGATATTGCCGTTTTTAACTTTCTTGACATTTTTTAATCCTCCTCGTTACTCGTTTTTAAAGGCTATCAATCACCGAAAAATGCCGGTGCTTCATCTGAGCCATTTACAACCTGCTGACCGTTTCCGTCAACCGCTATACCCCTTGATACAACATCATAGGCATTTCCGCCATCAAATGAAATTGTGCTTGCACATAATATATCCTCTGCTACAAAAGCGCTAACCTCAATAGCAGGACTTACATATAATTTTTTCATATCGTTTATTCCTCCTATTAAAATTATTCGGTTACAAACTCTGACGGAACTGCTGTGCCAAGCTTTGCAAAGCCTGTGCCTACGATATACGGAATAGCGTAAATCGATGAGCTTGTAGCCTCGGAATCCTGTGCGATTGCCGCACCGAATGAGCCGTTCTCACGAATTGTGCTTTCCTGCCATACGATAGGATTACCGCTTGTTATCTCTTCATCATTGATAAAAGCAAAGCCGCAGTCTGTAACATCATAGCCGGTATCTACACTTGGTTCAGCGTCCCATGTCATATATTTAACGCCGCCCTGCTCCTGATTATCTGCCGTAGCTGATACTGACGGAATTGTAAAGTTGGAAATATCAATGTCAACATTGTCAAAATATCCTGTATTTCCTGTATAGGTCGAAAAGCGAACATACAACACCTTGGCTATAGTATATTCTGTTGTCAAAATCTCTGTTGCAATCGGCTCATCATCAATATAAAGAGTAGCCTTTACCTTTTTAGCACCCAATATATCATATACCATTTTACATTCATACCATTGTCCTGCGTTCACAGTCTGACCTGTGGATTTACCATAAAATTCCAGCATACCGTTTGAAAAATTCAAACCGTAATTCTGTGCCACTGAATTGGTATCTTTAAAGGTGTTTGTTGCACCGCTTGCCGGCGTAGCCATAAGTGTTATATAGAGATCATTAGCTCCAATAATTTCAGATAATGCCGCATCAAATGAAAATTCAACTCTGCTGCCCTCTCCTATATTTGAAAAATTGGTCATGTCTTGAATCTGAACCAAAGAGCCTTTGCCCGATTGTCCTGTAATCTGAAATACAGTATCATCTGAATCTTTTGTATAAATCCCTGTCGGATAATAGATAGATGCTCCATTATCCCTAACAAATCTATACGGCATAGCAAAATTTATTGCACCACTCCCGACAGGATTGAATGTAACTGTCGGAGTTTCACCTTGAGGATACTTATCAATCCTTATATTATCAAGATACATGGTATTGCCTTCGACCGCACTTTTATTATAAATTTGCACATAACCTATTTTAACAATATTTTGTCCGTTGACATTATATGTCCCTGACTGTATTTGCTGACCGTCAATATATACCGTAAAATTATTTGGTTGATTTGCAGCCAAGGTACTGATAGGAACAACAACACATATGTTATGCCACACCTTGGCTGTAACACTTGTATCAATACCTGAATAATTAGAAACATAAAATGCAGTGTAACTACTTGAATTACTAGCTCTGACAGCTGCCATATTAACCTGTGGTAGAGTGCTACCATCTTCACTGAAAGCAAAATCAGCAGAAAGCACTACCGTATCGCCAACACTCAGTGACTCAGTAAGATTGTCGCGCTGAAAATACGGATTATGTGCGCTATCAGCCGGAACTGTAAATGCTTTGTCATCAGCTGCTTTACCATACAAAAGAGCTGTGAAACTTTTAGTTGATGAAGCCATTTTAGTACCATTCCACTTAAACAATTTTTCTGATCCGCTTGCACTCATATCCAAATCAATAACCGTTGTCGGTGCTGCCAAAACGGTTACATATGATGTTGCGAGCAAGCCCAGTGCTGCCACTGTTGCTACAAATTTTTTAAAATTTTTCAACATTTTTTACATCTTCCTTTCTTTAGTTTTTATATCTTAAATGCCATTTACGGCGTCCGTTTATCTGCATTTTCAGGGCGGTGTAGCTATAGCGGACACCGGTTTGGCACAAAAGATCGTTTAATTTGCCGCCGCTTTTACGGGCGGACAACTCCCAAGCTCAGCGCAGGTATATTCCTTATTGTCCAATTGGTTGCGCCAAGCGCCGTGTTTGCGTCCACAAAGGTCGGACACGGCAAGCCGTTTGAATTTACAATATTTGAAATTGACGGTGCGGCAGACCTGTAAAATGCGTATCTTACGCCGTCGGGATTTGAAATATCACTGCACTCCACACGGATAGTATTTTTGCCCGTAATTGTTGCCGTCGCTTCGTATGCAGTTCCGTCCTTGGTTAATTCAAAGCCCACAGGCGTATCGCCCGTCGATATTGTTATTCCGTCAAGGGTATTATCGTATGTGATTGTAACGCCCGTTTCGTCATAGGCAAAACCTACCGGTATCGGGAATGATACCTGTGAAAGCTCTTTTGTACCGTAATAGAGAGCCTCCATAAGTCCTGCAATCCTCACGGCAAAATCACGCTTATACCGTCCATGCGATACATCGGGATCATTTTCCCTTGTTCCCTTATCTATTGTCGGGATAAGGTACAGGTCTTTGATATTCTTACTGAAATCAAACTGTACCGACCTCATAACAGGCAGATTGGTTGTTATATTTGCTTTAATTCCTGCAGAGGATAGCTGTGTTGCAAATACCTTGATATCGGACTGATTGCGCACAGCACGCATATAATCAATATACTCGGTAAGCAGTTTCTCGTACCTGTCGGTTGTTAGGGTAGTTGACGAATCGCTTTCACCATGACACCAGATAATGGCACGGAGCTTGGTGTTTTCAAACGGTGCGGCAAGCGCATTATAGCTCTTTGCGCCCGTAATACCGTTTTGTGATGCAACCTCCGACGGGATAAGCTGATCCATAGTAGTTCCGTTATGGGCTATTGAAATTATGCCTATCGGAACATCAATACCCTCCTCACGCAATACCGCCGCCGTATAATAGCCCAATGCCGTTACCAATTTGACGGTATCTGCATTTGCCCTGCGCCAGTAATTGGCAGGATACGGATTATCACGCTTTGAAGCGGAAAATGCCATATCTGCATAGTAGCTTGTTGCGCTTGAGCCTGCACGCTGATAGAAGAAACGGATATTGTCGCTATCAGCCGCCTTTTGGCGGTATTCCTCATAATCTGCGGTATATGGGAGCTGTAAAAATGCGTTTGACTGACCGCCTACCATAAATACATCGCCTATAAGGATATTTTTAAATTCCTGCGTACCCGAAAGCGTTGTAACAGTAAGCGTCTTTGGCTCGTTATCAGCCTCCATTGCAGGTAAAACCGCTTTCCACTTTCCGTCGTTTACAATACCCCGTGCATTATTTCCGTCAAGGCTTACCTCTACATAGGCGCCGTCCGAGGTCTGCGCCGTTCCCCAAACTATAATAGGCTCGTTACGCTGTATTACCATATCGTCCCCGATTGCTCCGGCAACCCTGGCATTTGACGCCATTACGGTATTTAACCGGGGCTTTAAGACATTAACGCTGTCAAGAGGCGTCATTCCCGATAAGCTATCCCAAACAAACAGCTTGACCGTATTTGCGCTGTCAATGTCATCAAGAGTTGCGCTCGTTCCCTCCGATAATGATATGAGTCTGTTATCCTCATCATATACGGATAAGAGAGCGACCGCCTGTTTCTGAGCGTTTACCTTTACCGAAACGGAATCGGCATCCTCCAAGGTATCCGTCTTTTCGCCGTTTTTATAATATTCAATACGGTAAAGCTCAGGTATGCCTGCATAAATCCTTACATTATCAACCGCCAGCACATCGGATACCTGTGCGCCTGCGCTGTAGTTTTGGATTATCCTTACCTGGTTGAGGTCGGAAAGATTACTGCCCGTTCCGCAGCCTGCATATTCACCGTTTATGTACAGGTCGTACAAATGTACTTTTGGATATACCGTAACCGTAACGCTTATCCACTCGTCCGTTGCCCAAGCATCGGGCAAGTCAAGCGTTATATCATGGCTCTCGATACTGCCGTCCGATTTAAACGAAACAGGCATATAACTGCTCTTTGTAGCACTGTCACGAAGCTGCAGAGAATAATCGGCATTATTTCCCGTAACCTTTATCATGTATTCTACTGTAAATACATTTGCGCCTGTATGGGAAAAGTTAAATTCAGCCATAGGCATATAAGCCTTTGAAGCTAAAACCGGTGCATCGGCACTGCTCTTTCCCTCTATTACAAGCGAATTTCCGTATTCGCCGCAGTCCTTAGCGATTACCTCGCTGTAATTACTGTCAATACTTACCGCAACCTGCTCCTGTCCCTCAAAATCATCAAGGTCATAATAATACTCTTTCCTGTTACGGATACTGTATTTTGTATAGTATATATTATCAGAAAGTGTATACACCCTGCAATCGGCAAGCAAATCGCCTGCACCTGCTTCCGTTTCATCAGGCTTTATTATTGCGATATTTGAGCTATCCGTATGCGAAAGAAATTCTCCTACGGTAATTGTGGGCTGTCCCGTAATGTCGATAACCTTATTCTGGTTATCAATCAGCTTTCTGCCAGCAGTATCTGTAGCTTGAATAGAGGGAACGCTCAAGGTATTGGTAATCTCACCCTCTGCATATACATTGAAATATACATTGTCAATATACAAGCCCCCGCCGTCAAGCGTTTCAAACCTGAGTGCGCCTACAGAGTTTATCGCCTCTGACACCGAAACCGCTGCAAGGCTTACCGCCTGACCGTTTATATATGCGGTGGTGTTAATGGTTTTTCCGCCTTCGGACACCTTCATTTCAAGCGTGAGCTTATACCAGCGCTTTGCCTCTATATCCACGCCCTTATCAAGCTCAAAGAATATCATTCGCCCGTTCTGTATCCGTATTCCGTCCTCATCGTCCAACGGCGCTAATTTGGCGGAATTAAAGAGTATGGGAAATCTCTTGTCGGGCGCACCGTAGCCAATACTGTCAAGCGCAAAGTCAAATGAATACTCGATTGTATCCGATTTATGTATATCATGTATTGGTACAAAATCCAGATACCCCTCGTCAAGCCTTACACTGACATCACCGTCAGCTCTTCCGAATACTCCCGTAACATATTCGGGTGTGCAATCTGTTGCCGTAAACTCCTTTGCCATAGCGGACAGGTTAAAATCCTCCGACAAAGGCTTATCGTATATCCTTTCAGATTCGCTTACCGTAATATCAACATTGTCGATATATGCGGTGTTACCCGTAACGGTGGTAAACCGTACATAATTTACCTTGGCTATAGTATACGGTGTTGTAAGCTGTTTTGATATGATATTTTCGTTATCTATATAGAGCGTGCTTTTTACACTCTTATCGCCTGTTACATTATATACAATTTTGCAGTTATACCAATTCTCTGCGGTTACGGCTTTGCCTGTCGGCTCGCCGTAAAATTCAATTTCTCCGTTTGAAAAATTCAAACCGTAGTTCTGCGCCACCGAATCGGTATCCTTAAAGGTGTTTGTTGTACCGCCTGACGGCGTAGCCATAAGCGTTATAAAGAAATCATTGCCGCCTATAATCTGCGATAATGCCACATCAAACGAAAAGCTGATGCTCTCGCCTACCTCAATGCTTGGTAAGCCCGTCATATTCCGTATCTGGTAAAGAGAGCCTTTGCCCTGTGCTCCCGTTATCTCCAATACGGTATCATCGGACTCTTTTTGGTAAATCCCGTTCTTATATGAAACGGTCGCCTTATTATCGGTAACGGTTTCATACGGTGCGGCAATTTTTATCACGCCGTCCTCCTCAGGCTCGGGTGTCGGTGTAGGTGTCGGCGTTGGCGTAGGTGTCGGCGTTACCTCCGGCTCTGTAGCTTCTGAGGGCGGATATATGTTTACCCTTGCATTGTCTAAATACATTGTATTGCTACCGTCCTTACTCGGATTTGTAACTCTGAACAGTGTAAACATACGGTATACGGTGGTGCTTGGAAGTAGCGTTCCGCTTCCTGAGAGAACTCCGTCTATTGACACCGTAACATCGCTTGCTACAGTCCTGTCGGCTGAGTTTACCTTGATTGCAATGGTCAGATTATGCCATTTTTGCGCCTCAAGCTCAGGGGTATCGCTTAACGGAACCGTAAGGCTTGCCGCATCTGCATAAAGATTTACAAGACTTGTACTGCTTGATGATTTTCTGCCGGCTATCTGAAGCTTGGGGACCTGTCCCTGATTTTCAAAAGCAAAATCCACAGAACATTCAACCGTACTGCCTGCGCCGTAGCCCTCCGCACTATACAATACGCTCTCGGCTGCAGGTATTGCAAAATCAAAATAGCTTGTCTTTGAATATGCTCCGACGCTTACGCACGCATCGCTATTCTCTTTCCCGAACACGCCCGTAGGATAGTTGGGTGAGGATATAACCGAATTGTTTTCCACAAGCCTACATTCGCTGTTTGGCATTGTCATATCGTTGATATTCCAGTCAAAAACCGTTGTAGCCGTCGCTAAAACGCTTACATAAAATGTGGCAAGTATACTGAGTGCCGCCGATAAAGCTATAATTCTTTTGAATTTTTTAATCATTTTTTAAACTCCCCCTTTCTTTGGCTTTTATATTTTAAAATGTCCTTACGGCGTCCGTTAATTTCAGTCGAATTTAACGGACACCGTTTAGGAATTAAAAACCATTTAAAACGATTATTCTACAGGCTCGATTACAACATCGTCAAACCAAACCGTTCCCGTTCCGTTAAGAGTGAGGAAATAATGGTCTGCACATATACCTGTGCCTGATGCGTCCTTTGACTGCTTTGATACAAATTCAAGCTCCACATATGTCCAGTCGCTTGTTCCCGTAACTGTCTGTGACTTGACGCTGTTATCGTTAGGAGCAGTACTTGAATCCTGAACAACGGCAATATATGCCTCGCCCGAAACATTTTCGGTCTTTATCCAGCCCGACATCTTATAGGTCTTACCTACCATATCATCAAAGCTGTACGGGAAGCCTATTACGCCGTCTGTGTACCATGATGTTACGGTCTTTGCCGTATTGGTTATCTTAACGCTTGATGTATCCGAATGTCCGATTGAAGAGTCCATAACGCAGTTATAGCTTGACTTCCACCATGCGTATTCCCAATCGGTTCCGCCAAACTGTCTGTCAAAGGTGTTAGTCTTACTAAACGCCGGTAACTGATAGTTCGGTAAATCCTTATAATCAATCTCTTTTGCCTTTGCTATAATATCTGCATCATAGCTTGCGTCTGTAACAGTGTAGTACCACGACTGTGCTGCGGTGAAATATTCATCGGAGCCTAATTGCGGAACCATATGGCGCAGGGTATTATGTATGTCATACCATGACCAGCATATATTTATATGCGTATCCGCGGTATCGCTTAACAGGGTTGCCTCCCAGCCTCCCTCTGTTTGGTCGGCAAGATAATACCTTCCACCGGGACTTATATAGAAGTCGCAAAAATATGTGCCCGGCAGCATTGTATTTGCAACAGGTAATTTAGGTATTTTTGTTACCTCGCTGTCACTGTCGTTATATACCACATAATCATACAAGTCGCCGTTTTGATTATTGTTATATACACGGTCAAGAATTGACATTCTTCCTACATGGAAATCAAACAATTCAAGCTCATTATGCCATGCCCATGTTGACTTTTCATGCCAGGTATCGGTTTTTGCCGTAAGAGAGGCATTTCTGATATAATCAAACGCTTGCTTTTCCTCATTCCAGAAGCCTATAAATTCAACCGTCTCCAAAGCGTCCGAAACAGGCTTTGTTCCCTCAAACGCAATCTTGAATACGCCCGGATATACCTCATAGCTTACATCTTGGCAGTCAAAGCCTGCTATGCCCTTATCCTTATATCCAAAGCCTATATCTATCGGGTTATGCTCTGTGCCCAACCAATGGTCATTATCGGTAGTCGCACGCATATACATATGCCTGTTTTCTTTAAATACAGCAAGCTCCTCGCCGTTAAGCGTTATTTTAGAACCGCTTGAGGCGGTTGTTATATCAACCGTCGGATAGCTGTCCGTCAAGCCTACGGCAGAGCATAAAGGATACATATTATCAATGCCATCAAGGATAAAGAGCTTTGCTGTTTTGCCGTTCATATCCTCAGGCGCATTAAATTGAGCATTTACAATATCGTTTCCGTTTGGTACGGATATTGGCTTTATCTTGACATCCTCTAAAACACCGTTTTTATATACCGCAACTACTGCATCGGCAGTTTTTTCCTCGCCCTCGTTTCTGTACACAACGGTTGCCGTAAAATTCCCTTCATCGCTTGTAAGATAGGGATTTAGCGTTATCTTTGATGCTGCAGGGCGGATATATAAAGGTATCGTTTTAAGGTTAGTTACACCATGCTTTGCCGTTACCTGAATAAAATATCCGCCGTCCTTTGGGGTATATGATACCGCATTATCCGCCTCGGGTATTCTTTCATATTCTCCGTACTGGGTATCGCATTTTGCCCATACTATATCAGTAAGGTCATTAGCTGTTGCGCCATCTGCAAAGTCGCCGTATATGCTAAGCTCCTCACCTGCCATATTAAGCCCGTCAACTCTTATAAACTTAACGCTTGGAACTTTTTCCTGATTTTCGCCAACAAATTCGGATATTCCGAAATTATCAACATAGATTGTCTGATCCTTGCCTGCAATATAAAGCTGGAATTTGCTTATTCCGTTTTCAAGAACTGAAGTGGCGTCACGGTCTTTAAAGTGTCTTGTTATAACTTTTCCGTCACTGACAATCTCTGCATTGTATACGCCCTTGTCAAGGTCAAATACAAATCTCACTCTTATCCATTTATTTCTTGGAAAAGCCGTTGTCCTTATCGGACTTCTTGTTGTATATGTATCGTATACATTATTCTGGAGATCCGTTTCCGATATATCCTCAGGGATAAGCTCAAGCCTGTGTGAGCTGTCGCCGTTTACAGTAAATCTTATATTGCTCCCTACCTGGGATAAGGCAGTGTCGGGGATATAAAGATCTGCTCCTACCTCCCATTTGCCCGTAGTATACGAGCCTAAGGTTTCATAATTTCTTATCCACGAATTTGCCTGTCCGTCCTTATGGGTATATTGTAAAACATTGCCATGCCCTGCGTTTTGAGGATCGCTTGCAACCGACCATGTTGCAGAGCCTGCTGTTTCAAGCTCTCCGCTCCATTGGCCATCCTCAAAATCATAAATTCCAAAGCTTTGAGGCTTTATTCCGTAATTATCCGCATATATCATTTGTCCTGCCCCCTGCAGGTGCATTCTCATCGTACTTATGCCGTTCTCAATTACCCCTGTTTCGATATTTGCATTATTTACTATTTTTGTATATACCTTGCCGTTCTTCATTAAGTAAGCACTGTATTTTCCTGTTGCAAAATTGAATTCGTACACCAGCCTCAACCATGTATCATAAGGCGCTACTGCAAGATACCCCTGTATCGTTCCGCTTGTTTGATCGTATTTATCGGACACAAACCTTATTCTGTAGTTATTGTTATCATTTATTACAAAGGTTATAATATTGCCCTCTGAGTCGTTAAAGGAGGACGGTATGTATAAATCCGTTCCTACCTCGTATGTTCCGCTTGAGCCCGGCAGTACAATTGCAGGTACATTTTTTACCCATGAGGCAGATGTACTTTCATTATAATGTCTTAGCACATTTCCTCCGATGCTTGTGTCGGGATTTGGTACAATATCTACCGTCGGACCTCCTGCGGTAATGAATTTGGAGAGCGATGAGCTACTCTCAAATTCTTCACACCCTAAAAGCTCAATCTCCTCAGGCTCTGGAGTATATGTTATGTCCGGTGTTTCACCTGACGGATAAATTTGCGCAACTATGTTGTCAAGATACATAGTGTTTTTACCGTCGGTGCTTGGATTTGTAATTCTAAACAGTGTCCATACCAATGTTACAGCCTTAGGAGCAGTTATTTTACCGCTACCGGCTTTAATACCGTCCACCCATATGGTAACATCATTTGCCGTTCCTGCCGTATTTCCGTTTAATTTTACGGCAACGGCCAACTTATGCCATTTTTGCGCTTCAAGCTCAGGCAAATTGTCCAATGCAATCTTTAAATTTGCGGCATCGGCATAAAAGTTTGTATCTCCGTTACCGCTTGCGTTGGGCGAGCCTGCTATTTGCAGAGTCGGCAGCTGTCCCTGTGTTTCAAAGGCAAAGTCTGTAGAGCAGTACACTGTAGTACCCTCTCCGTAGCCCTCGTCACTGTAATTAACCGAGCCTGCCGCTCTTATATCAAGACGGCTTGCCTTTGAGTATGCGCCGATTTCCATACTCGTATCATTACTGCCCTTTCCGTATATGCCTGTCTTATAGTCAACAGCTGATGAGACCGAACCATTCTTTAAAAACTGGCAATTTTGATTTGGCAAAGTTTTATCCTCCATTGCCCAGCTTATCCTTGTGTTTGGTTCAGCCATAACCGCCTGATACGGGGCTAAAATCATACTAAGCGTTGCCACTAATGATACAGCCCTCTTTAAACCTTTTAACATTTTTCGTTTCCCTCCTTTGTTATTTTAATGCGTCAATGACGGCAGCCAGCCTACAATCTCGCCGTCAGACTGTGCAAGCTGATATACATTGTCGCAAACATACTGTATTTTTTCACTTTCAGGATACCGTGCCCGTACCATTGGGTATATCGCATGGTACCTTGCCTGCAGGTAATCGCCTGCATAATATCCTGTCTCTATGGTCTGCAAAGCCTCTGTGGAATTTACCCAGTAATCACCGTAAAACTCAAACGGCAATTTCAAATTCTCACCGTTTTTACCGACATAGCTAAAGTAATCACAATCGTTTTGATAAAGCATTTCAGCCGTCAGGAACAACAGCCTTGACGCAAGCTCTGCATACTGCAGGCCACGATTGGAATTTACCCTGTATCTGTCATACATTTCGCCTGCCTGCGGAACCAATGAGGAATTCTTTAAGCTCTTGTCCGATATACATAAATCATCATTTGGACCCATTACTATTGCGCCTGTAATAAGATCGCCAAATCTTCGCTCGTTACTCTCGTCCTCCAATGCGTAATATAAAAGGTCTAAATCCTTTGAAACTATTCCTGCGGCCGTAATTCCCATGATGAACGAGTCAATATGGTTCTGGTAATACTGCTTTTTGAAATAGTCGTTATCCTGCCACTGCTTTTTTGAAATCTTTATTCCTGCGGCAAGCCGTTGTGATAAAAGCTCAACCTTATGGCAGGTTTCCTCGTCTAAATACGGTTCAAGGAAGCTATATCCATACAAGTAACCTGTACCTATTCTTGACAGGTGCAGTCCGTTTACATACCCGATACTGCCCTGTGTGTTTTCTTTGAGCACAGGGAACGGATTTGGCGCATCAACCCACTTTAAGAGCGTTTCCTTTGCAACCTGGGCATATCTTTCATCGCCCGTTACGCGGTATGCAAATGCACAATCCCTCAGAGCCTCTATACCTGAGAGTCCGGAATTGAAGAAAAATCTTACTCCGCCGTATAAATACAGTGTGGGCGATCCCGATTTTACATATCTGTCGGCAGCCGCCTTGGTCTTTTGCCATGCAGTCTTATACGGCTCCTCGCCCGACGCTATACGCTCCCTTACCATATCAAAGAACTCGTCGGAATTTTCCGTAAACAGCTCAACGCCGTATTTGCTGTTTTTAAGCAGTTTATACAGCATATCAATTTCAAAGCTCTCAGTGGTTGGATTATAAAAATTATCCCTGTCGCTGAAAATGATTAGCCCGTTATCGGTAAGCTGGCATTTTTTGCCGATAAGGTTAGCCATGTCATTGGCATTTACAAATGTAATTCCGTTTACGGTTTCACCAATAAGCGTATTATTTTCAATCTGCTTGTTATATACCTCTTTTACATACTCATACGGTACCATAACATTACCGCTTGCGCTCTTATAAGGCGATACCGCCACGCCGTCTATCTTTGCCGTAGTATTTTCGCCAAATGCCTTTACCGCAGGCGTATCAAGTGCCATTGCAACAGCGCTTTTGAGTTTCTGCGATTTTGGTCCCGCTTCTTTTTCCACAAAAAATCTTTGAGGCCGTATTGCTTCCAGCGCTTTATCGCTTACAAAGCTGTCATTTACATACACCTTGTAATTATCAAGCAAAATTTTATCGGCACATATTGCAGGGGTTGTAACGGTAAGATAAAAATTACAGTCCGCTGACTTTAAATTAGAGCCCGTCATAGTAGTTATATCGGCTGATGCGATTTTTTCCCTGTTCACAAACACATCATATGACCTGTTTGCGGTGTCAACTATAAACGCAATATTGTGCCACTCACCAAGAGCTATATCCAAAGCGTCATTATCACCCAAAACTGCCTTGCCGTTTTTAATCTGTAGGAGCTCACACTTTTTTGTGCCGTATTTTAGTGAAAATTCTACCGTATCATCGGCAGAGGGTATAAAAATGTCATTCTCAACTACATTTTTACCCGATGCAAAATTCAATGCACCGTAAAGGTCAATTGAATTTGTTTCATCATTTTCCGTACTTCGGCTTGTGCTTGCAAGTTCCAAAACACTGTTATTCGGATTGCTTTGGTCAGACATAACCTTAGGTACAAATGATACTTTCTCGTCTCCCGTCCACGAATAGCCCGTATAAGTCATCGCAAAATCCACAGGCAAATCATCATAGGTTTCAAATACCCTAAATGCCGTATTATCCAACGGCTCAGGCTCCTCCTCAAATTCAAAATCAGCCCTGTCGGTTGAGATATACATATCTCTTAGCTTAAATTCCGATGCCCTGTACAAATGCTTTGGTGAGAACGCATATATACGCCAAGCGGTTGCTCCGACAAGCATATTATCTGTATATGTAAAAACCCCAACTGTTTTTTTGTCAATACGAACACTCATTGTCTGCTCCGACACATCTTGCATGATTGCTACATTATGCTTACCGTCACTAAGATAAAAGCTTTTGTCATCTACACAAAGCGTATTGCCTGTTATAGTTACCTCACCCTTTGAGCCATCACCGATAAATCCCATTTGCAGGGCTGTGTCGTATCTGAAATTTACAGACTTGTCTACCGTAAATCCAAATACAATAGAGTTACTATCCGCTATGTCCACAGTGCCCTTTGCCAAGGCGCAAATGCCGCCGCCGTTTACAACGGCCTTTAATTCTCCGTCTGATAATGAAATTCTGCTATTGCTACTGTTTATGATGCTGACATTCTCTTTCGTAAGAGCTACACCGCCGTGCGCCAAAGAGGGCACTGACGGCAATAAGCACATCACACTCATACACAATGCAATAAGCCGATTTTCTCTTTTTTTCATATCATGCCTCCTGATAGTCTTTATTTGTAAACAACGATATCCCTTGCATACAGTCTGTTACAGCGTATGAAAACATAATCGCCTACCTCTATGCTTGCAGGATTGCCGGCCTCTGCCTTTCCGTCATTAACAACTGTGATACTGCCCTCGCTTGTAAGTATTGAAAAATCAATTCCGTCAACCATAATGCTCCTGCCGTTGGAGTCGGTAACTCTGCCCTCTATGGTATTTAAACCGCTTAAATAGCCTTGATTATCTCTTGCTACGGATTTATTGGAGCTAAATACCTGCTCACTCGGCGCAAACAAAACCTGATAGGCGTTTATATAACCGTTTGAATCGACACCGTACTGGATAACATCGCCCACCTGAAGGTCATCGGAGGTCTTTTTTCTTGTGTTATACCATTTTCCGCCGCCTACCTCCATGGATTCCTTTGCAAATGCTATATCCTTATACACGCCTGCCTGTATTCCGCTTAACAGCACAACCCTGTCTCCGTCACTGTTTTTTGACGCGCCTATGGAGTCAATTACAAATACATTATTGCCGATAACCTCTGACGGCTCATCGCCATCGTCACTTTCAAGCACGATAACGCCTGCAATCTTGTTCTCGGAGGCATTGTATACCTTTACATGCGAGAAGGTTGTTTCTTCAAAGTTGGTTGTAGAATAAATCGAATAATCATCATCGTTATGGCTATAACCACCTGACGGCACTCTGAATATGAGTGTTTGAGAATCTACTCTGTAGCTTGTGCCGACAAAAACACTTCTTGCCTTTACAGAGGTTTGGTCATAATTTTTCATCAGAACGCTCTTATTATCAGCCATAGGGTCATTCACCTTTGATGTATCTGCAAAGCGTATGGACTTTATTGTTCCGTCGGTATTTACAGTGTATGTTACCACCTCATTCATAGCCTCTGCACCGTTTTTGAGCAGGTTTAAGAATGTGCCGTTACTAATCTTACTCTGCTCTGTATATGTGCCGTTTGCCAAATATCCGCTGTATATAATACTGTCGTTTAAATTAAAGACCTTCATTTCACCGTCCTGCGTAAATATTCTTACATATACAGCCTTCTCATTGTCCCAGTCCTCAGGTCCGTATGATAGGATATATCCGTAATTATTCATGGCAGTCGCCGGCGTGCAGCGTGAAACTCTGCCAAAATAGTCAAGCTCAAGCTCAACATAAATACCGGTTTGGAGCTCTTCCCTTGCATCGTCGCTTATTTTATACTTTGCATCATTTACATATATGTAATCCTTGCCTATTTGCTCAACAATGCCCCGTATTTTATAATTTGATGCATAAATTGCTATCGTTTCGGCATCGGAGATGCTGTTTCCGAATGAGTAATAGCTCGGTGCCAAAAGCAGGGTATCGTTCTTTGAAACAGTTGCCAGAGTACCCAGCTTGCCGTCCTTGAAAACCTCGTACATACCTACTCTTGATAAATCAAGCGTGAAATTGTTTTCATAGTCGTATATCGTTTCATTTTTTGTATCTATATACTCTGCGCGCATAACCTCGTACGCCTCGATTATCACACAATCATACCTGCCGTCATAATCGCTGTCCAAAACGGTTACGCTTCCGTATTCGGGATAAATATTGCTGATATTTGAGGTCGGTATGCCGTTATAAATAATAACCGCGTCTGAGGGAATGTTTACCTTTTTTTCGGAATTTGTGGCAATGTTTGTATAAATCATCTGCTCCCTTGTTGATTTATCCGAAATATCCTCCGCCTGTACAGTTATGGCATCGTTTTTAAAATCACGCTTTTTAAGCCATATTACCTCGTATTCGTCATCATCATTTTCCACTGCATAAAAATCAACATAGTAGCCTAAATAGCTTGACGGTACAAGTCCCAGCCTATCCACATATACAACATCATCTATATATACCGTACGATGATTTGAATTATTTGCAGTATGTGTGGAATATGGTGTTTGGGTTATAATTCCCTTATCATGGACTGCATTAAAAACACTCTCAAGCAGTGTTTTATCCGTATCTATTATATACTCCGTCTTTTCAGACTGATGTCTTGGAATAAGCATTTCGGATTCAAGTGCATTATAAATCATTATTGCCATATTCTCTCTTGTAATATTGCCGTTTGCTTCCCTGACGCCATTTAAAACTTTCAGCTTTAATGCCATTCTGTACCAATCGTCATTATCTGTCACCGATACGGCTATATCGTAGCCCAGAGCAGTTACAATGACCTTAATGGCATCTGAATATGATGCGTTACCCGTAAGGTTTTGGGATATTAAATTTACATCTATACGCTTTAAGCGTGCCTCGACCTTTGCAAGCTCCTGCCGTGTAAGGAGTTCGCCTCCGTCACCGTCAGAGTCCATAATGTTAAGAGCTGTTACAATGGAAATTGCCTTATCGCCCTTTACCTGCGAAGTGTCCGCAGCACCCGCCGTTATCGGCAAAACACCCACAACCACACTCATTGCCAGGATTGCCACTGATAATTTTTTCAAGAATTTTTTAATACAATGCATTTTTAAACCTCCTGCCTAATGTTATAGCACCTGATAGTATCAAGCATTACCTTGTCCTTGCCCGTACCTGTAAAAATCAGCTTTACAAATCGGCAAGCTTCTTTTGGAATTTCGATTTTGAATAAAACTCCGTGCTTTGTAAGCTCAGAGCTTACATTTTTCCAAATATCATTTTCAAACGGCGATACCTGTGCCGATACATTGATTTCCTCAATATCACACTCTGCATAAAAAGTGATATAGCAAACCTTTGTGTCCTCGCCCAAATCCATAACACACCATATCTCACGCGTATTTTTGCCTTTGTAAGAGCACTCGGACACTATTTGTATATTATCTCTTTTTTCAAGGTCCGCTATCGGTCTAAAACGGTATGTTGCAAAGTGCATAGGCTCTTTCATCTCCCATACCCTGAGCGCATATTCGCCGTTGTCCGCCTTTTTCACCTCTGTACAAAGCTCCACTGTGCCGTTTACCTCAAATACAGGGTTTTTACATTGTTTTATATTGTAATAAAAACGGCCCCTTGAAAAATTTATTATTCTTTCGTTATTTATTGTTACGGTATCAAGCCTCGGTAAATCTTCACATTCCTGCTCATCATACACGGGAGTGAATATAAGCGAGGCAAGATAGCCAAACTGCTCGGTATCCCTCTGTGCAATCGGTGCCCTGAGGCAAAAATTCTTTAAAATTTTGCTTTCGGGATATGCCGCCGCCGCAATGGAAAAGATAAAACATTCATGGTTATGAATAAGGCTTGTTCCGTAATATCCGCCCTTTAGTGAATTATCACGGTATAAGTAAAAATCACTGTAAAATTCAAACGGCATTTTGAGATTTTCGCCATGCTCGCCCGTATATGAATAATAGTCAATGCCATAGTGCCTCATAACCTCTGCAACATAGAGCAAGCACCTTGCACTGAGCATTGAATAATGTATGCCCTTGCCTACCCTTGCACGGTACCTATCGTAAATCTCACCCGGCTTAGGATAAGGCTTACCTGCCGTAAAGCATGGGTCTTTATAATATATCTCAGTGTCTTTATAGCCGATTATTGTGCCTGTTAAAAGTCTTTCATAGTTATATTTGTTATCATCTGCATACAATGCGTAAGTCAAAATATCTACATTTTTTGTCGCAGCTCCCAAAACTGCAAGCCCCATAACCATAACCGCAATATGGTTTTGATAATATTGCTTGTCATAACAGTCATTAGATACCCAGAAGCCAAGCGATCTCTTGATTGCACAGGCCATAACGGTGAACCATTTTTCTATAACTCTCCTGTCACTATCGGAAATATATCTATAAAGAAGAGAATACCCAAACGCAAATGTCACCATCACACGGGATATTGTAAGCCCGTTTACATCTGAGCCAAGACTTATATGAATTGGTATCGGAGCTTTTGCACTTGCCCATTTCATAAGAATTTCCAACGCTTTTTTTGCGTATTTTTCATCGCCTGTAATTCTATGGTAAAAGCTCAAATCCCTTAGAGCCGCCGCCGCTGAAATTCCGTATGCCATATACGGCTGTGCCTGTCCCAAAAGTATCATGGGATATTCCTTTGTGAGCGCAGAATTTGCATCCTCCGTCACTCCCTCCCATGCTCTTTGAAACGGGTATTTGTTAAGCTTTATTTTTTTCTTTACACTTTCAAGCTCCGCATCGTTTACAAACAGCGGTAATTCATCGGTATGTTTCGTCAATGCCTCTGACAGCGCTTTTACACGCTTATCGGACATATCCGCACTGTAGCCAAAATCTCCGCTAAGGTGTAATTTGGGATTAAGCCTTTTAAATGCGCTTTCTTTTTCTTCCTGTGTGCAAAATTCATTACCGTCATATATAACGGTGTTAAAAACATCAAGCTCGCCTTTCCCAGACAGCAAGAGCTTTATAAATACCACATCTGTTCTGTCATGCTCTTCACGGCTTTTTATATCCAATGAAACGGTTTTTAAAAATTCACGGTTTATATATACACTTGCAATATTGCTCCTCAGGTTAATTTTAAGAGAAACCAAAGCCGTATACCCTTGCCGTACTGTGTTTTTATCTATCTTTGCAACAGGAGGTTTTTCGCTGTTATCCTTAATGTCAATATATATATGGGCAGCTGTATTTTCATTCGGGAGACACATCTCGGTTTCAAATATATATACCGACGCATCATTTTTAAACCATGTATACACCCCGGCACAAGCTCCCGATTTTATTCTCAGAATATGCCGTCCGTCCTTACATGCCTCAACTGTCAAGGAGCTGTCTTTACCTTTACATATCTGTCCCCGCCATGAATTTCCCGGATAACACAAAGGCATACCGGGCGGATAAATGCTATAGTCCTCTGCAAAAATAAACTTCATTACCGTTCCCCTTTTTTATCTGATGCTGTCAAGCTGTCATATGTTTACGGCAACCCGACTGCCGTAAATTATAACAGCAGACGGGTATTATTTTTAGCTTGACCATATTACCCTTTTTAATCGAGAGTATACGCCTTAAAATCACATATATTGTTCCAATCGTTTGCGGTATTACCCTCGCAGTTTATTCTTATATACTGAGTTTTTACATTACCTAAACTGAATTTTTCCGCGCCGTCGGTTTTACCCGAGCTTTTTGAATTAAACACACGCTCCCATTTCTTGCCGTCTTGGGACACATCAACGCTGAAGAAATAATTTCTCTCCGTACCCTTTGTAAACATAAGTGTTATAAATGAAATATCGGTTATCTCATCAAGCTTATACTCTATCCAATGCTTGTTACCTGTGCCCTGAACTGTCCACAGGGTTTCATAGGAATTATCTATTGTAAGCTCAGGCTCGTTGCCCGATGCCGATTCGCTCGCTCCGTTAACGGTACACGGAACGGCTTTGGCGTTTTTAGGTATTTGGGTATCGGCAACAACATCCAATACAAAGCTGTATACCGCGCGCTTGTTCATATCCTCCTTATCAAAAACAAGATATTTCTGCGGCGCCCATCTGTCATCACTTGTAAGCGGTACTATATTTGCATCGGTGTCAAACTCAAGCTTTGCCCCGACCGCCTCATGCGCAAGCACGGAAATATTATATGTGTGCTTGTCGGGACGGAAATTATCAAGCGGATTTCCGTTTATCTTAATCCCCTTAATATCGGGAGCTTTACTGTCCTTGATTTCAATAACATCAACTCCGTGGGTAAGGCATGAAAGGTAGCCTAACTGTTCGCCGTCAGTCTGCGCAAGCTGACGCACATCAAGGCAGGTACGGCGTATTTCGGTATTATACGGATAGTGTTTAAGACCTATCGGCCAGATAGCACAGCTTGTGTTCATCGCCGAGCCCGAATAATATCCGCTTTTTATATCTACGCTTTCCTCTACAAAGTAAGCGCCGTAATATTCAAATACATATTCCAATCTTTCGCCGTTTTTACCGTAATAATCAAAGAAATCATAACCGTTGTTATAAAGCATTTCTGCGCTCACCGCAAGGCCTCTTGCAGTGAGGTTTGCATAATGGAAGCCCTTGCCCACTCTCATTCTGTAGCGGTCATAAATTTCACCGCGTTCAGGCTCGGGCGCACCCGATACAAGCGTAGGATCGCTTGCATAAAGCTCGTCATCCGCTCCCATAATAATACTTCCGGTTATAAGGTCGGGCATTTTACGCTCATTTTCAGGATCTGCTACAACCCAGTAGAGCCAATCTATATCCTGATTTACAATAGCTGCACTAATCATAAGCATTTCGCCAAGCACCATATGGTTTTGCCAATATTGCTTATCGTAGCAATCGTGCTCTATCCACTCTGCCTGGACATATTTTGCGCCCTCTGCAAGCCTGCCTGCCCACAACTCGACCTTGTCGCAAAATTCCCTGTCAAGATACGGATAGAGAAATGTATATCCGTACAGCATTGCAACTCCGCTTCTTGCAGGAACCAAGGTGTTATAGTTTGCCCATTCTCCGTCCATAAACTGTCTGTAGACATTAAACGGATTAGGTGCGCTTACTCTTTGGTCCAACAGCTCCTTTGCACGCTTGGCATATTTCGTATTGCCCGTAACACGGTATACAAACGCCAAATCCCGTATCGCATTTCCTGCGGCAAAGGCGTTGTCATTATACCCTGCACCGCCCGAATATCCGCACAAGACCATTGGATATTCCTTTGTCAGCGCTTTATTGGCATTTTCAAGCGTTAAATTCCATGCTGTTTTATACGGCTCCTCATCTTTTGCAATTCTATCCCTTACCTTTTGAAGCTCCTCATCGCTTACCCCCGATATAAGGCACGGGCCGTATTTACTGCTCTTTAAAAGATTACCAATCGCCGTTACGCTGAATTTTTCTGCATTTTCATCAAAGAAGTTCTCCGTATCGCTGACTATAATAAGATCATTCTTTGTTATCTGCGCTTTCTTCCCCAAAAGCTCACAAACAGCCTTCGCATCTGCAAAAAAACTGCCGTAAAGCCTGTCAAGCTCAATACTTTTGTACGCTGTACCGTTTACGGAGCAGTTACCCTTATCGTCAAGTCTTATCTGCTTTTGACCTGATGTAATATATACATTTCCGTCATAGCCAACCTCATAACCAAATGCCTCGGATATAAGCCGTAGTGGAATCATATATTTTCCGTTTTTTACAAACGGCTTGATATTGAGATTATTCTTGTCAATCTCCCTGTTCTTTGAGAACAGCTTAACCATGGGTGTATCAAGCGCAAAAATTACGGCATTCTGCAATTTTTGCATACGCAGACCCGGCTCATATTCTATAAAAAACGGCTCGGGGCGGAATTGCTCTAAATACTCATTGTCTAAAATTTCACCGCCTCGGTACACCTTAAAATTATCTAAGAGCAGGTAAGACTCTTGCTCAGGCTCGGTTATCATCTCAATTCTGAACGAGGAGGTATCATTTGAAAGCATGGCCTTGGTAAGAACGGAAAATTTTCCCTCAAAAACCGTTTGCCCGTCAAACATCAGCTCATAATGCATTGTATCAATATCCGTAATCACGGCAATATTATGCCATTCATTATCACTGACTGTTATACCTGTTTTAGCACCGTCATTCCCTGCGCAAAGAAATCCGTCTTTAACTGTTACTAAATTTTCAATTTCTGTTGAGGCTGTGCCTCTGATAAAAAACCGCAAGCTTGACTTATCATCCGATACATTAAAATCATTTTCTACCACAAACTTACCGTCATAAACATGCATAATACAGTAAATCAGAGCAAGATTATTGTCTGCAGAGCTCTTTGCCTTATGGGGTTTTGTTGAGAGCTTTAAGACATTGTTATCATCCTTGTAATTAACAACATTTATATCAAAATTGGTTGCAACTCCGCTTGCATAGCCGTAGCCTGTATCTACAAGCGGCCAATCAACCATACGGTCGTCATATGTATCAAAAAACAAATACGGATTTTCCGTTACCCGATTATCTTCATAGTTATCCGTGTCAACACCTGCTGCCAAGGCGCAGGTAGAAAAAAGACACGCACTCAAAATAGCTAAAATAATCCTTTTCACAAAAAATCCCCCCATTCTTATGCCTTGTACACTAATCTATCTCTATACTTTTGCATAGCGGTCTGTAATCATCATCAGGCATAACGATTATTGTTTCAGCCTCATAACCGTCTCCATCGGGAACGCTGAACCTAATTTGTGCCTTGTCGCTCCCATCAATTACAAATTCCGAATATGTAATTTCCACAACCTTTTTTCCGTTTGATACGCGGTTAAAAATCCCTATCTTCTTTGACTGAGCCTCAAAATTTGTAAACTCGGCATTAACCGTTACCTCTCCCGATTTTAATGAAGTCATTTCCTCACCCGACTCATCAAAATACGCAAAATTATCAATCTGCATTTTCGGTTCACTCAACACCAAATCATCAATGAAATATGATGTATTGTACTCTGTTGAACCCTCAAGCTTCATTCTCAAGGTTGTTGTTGATGCGCTAAGATCCGGTGCATTGGAAACACTTGACCAATCAAAAGACACAGACCGAGAGCCGTCAATAAGAATTTCAAGTGTGCCGTTTTTGGGATTATACAAAAATTCTATTGCATAATTTTGGTTTTGGTTACAGTCAAGCAGATACTCGCCCGTAATGCCGTTTTTAAACTTTCCGCCGTCAATTACCAGCGGAAACAGCTTCTGTGCAGAGCTTGTTCCTCTAAAGCCCAATCCCAAAACACCGTTGCCACAAATGTCTGTCACATTCATTTTCCATGAACCGCCCGATGCTCCGAAGCGTTTTGAATACGCTATTTCTCCGTACTTTTCGCTTGCAGTGTCCTTGTCACAGCTTAAATTGAGGACTTTGTTGCCGTTATCCGAATAGACCGTGGCTGTCGGCAAAGATATATCATTAAAACCGGAATATGTAGCATTATCGGGCGCATCGCCGACATTATATGACTCAAAATTATCAGAAAAGAGCCTGTTGTCTATTGTTATTGTGTCGGCGGCGTAAGCTGTCTGCACCACAGATAACAAAACAGCGCCGACTGCAACAATAATACCTGATAAAGTAACCTTTTTCATAAGTTTCCTCCTATTTCAAGCTCAAAATGCTACTGCTTATTATCTTCTTATCCTCAAGTGAATTATATGCAACAATCTTTATCTGACGGCCTTTTGCCGTTGATACTTTAAAACTTCCTGCATATGTTCTTTTGCTCTTTAAATCCGATACGGGGAACACTATCATATTTTCCGTCACATCACCGTTTATAAGCATTGCAACCACAGTGGCATTCTTATCCGTATCCGATAGAGCACCTGCCGTCACTTCAAATGAGACTGTACCCTGAGCGATTGACGAAAGATTTGTTTTAATATCGCCAAAGCCACGATAAAATCTTGAATTTGTAAACTCAACATACGGTTTTTCGTTAATGTAAATTTCATCGGACTTATACTCTCCTCCGACCGTACCGTCCTTATCCTTTGGCACAACGGTAAAATATATATAATATCCCTCGTCCGACTGCGACACCGTATAGCTTATGCTGTCTCCGACTTTAACTGCCTGTGTTAATTCGTTTTTTTTGTACCATGTGATTTGGGTGTCGCCCTCGTCAACATTTTCTTCACCGTCATATGTGTATTGTGCCGTTAAGGTAGCGCCTGCCTCGGCTGTGCCGTCAATGCTAAGCTCACTTGCAACAGGTATTTTATTCTGTAATTTTAAAACCTGACCGACACTATAGCTTGTACTCTCGCCTGCTTGGCTTACCGTGCTTTTTGGAGTTACGGAAACGGAAATGGTCTTTTGGTAATCCGCTTCCTGTAAAACATACTTAGAAGCTGTTGCGCCGTCTATTTCCACTCCGTCTCTGTACCATTGAACAATACTCTTATCCGCATTGCCGTAGTCATCCTGATATTGATAATCAAGTGCCAGCTCCACACCGACCTTCATTATTCCGCTTACGGAAATATTGCTTATCTTAGGAGCAGTCGCCTCATATACCCTGATGTCATCAAGATAAACGGTATCGGTTTGTCCGTTTTTTGTATCGCCAAGCGCCATATTTCTTATTCTGAGACTTCCCGAGCTTGTCAGCGTTCCTCCAAAATCGGCGGAGGTGGAATTTCCGTATGCCGATTTTACTATCTCATTTTTTTCGTTTACTATATGTATATCGTATTTTATATCTGTCCCGTCCTTGTAAAATACGGTTTTAACACCAAACCAGGTATCGGGAGTGTATGCATCCTGTATGATTACATTTCCGTCATGGTTTTGAATATTTCCCGAAACAGCATTGAATATAATACGGTTTTTTCCTGCCTTATAGTTATCGTTTTGCGACATACCTGTATAGAGCTGTGCATATATTGACACATTGCTTCCGACTTTGAGCTTTTCTTCAAACACAAAGCGCTTCCCCGAAAGCCCGTATACAGGAACAATATTATTTATACGGTACTGGCCGTTTGGAGTCATTTCAAATGAAAGCACATTGTTTTCATCAATTTCCTTTATCAGTACCGTTCCCGATCCTCCCACATGGAACACACTTGTGGGCGGTGCCTTCTCTGCCTCATATGTATCAAAGGTTTCATCATACTTGTATGCAGGTGCTGCAAATGAGTGTGCCTGGAGAACAAAAGTAAAAACAACGCTCAATAATACAAGAATTTTTGTTTTCATTTTTTACCGCCCTCCTTTAATCAATCCTGCTAAGCATTACTACTATCTCGGCTCTTGTTGCTCTACCCTCAGGGTCAAATACATTACCGTCCTTGCCCTTTATAATGCCCAGACGGTTAGCTGTATAAATATACGGTTTTGCCCAATCGCTTATCAAAGCATCATCGGAAAATAAACCATCGGAATTGAGCATTTCGTCAATACGCTTTCCCGATGCGAGCATTATCATTTTAGCCGCTTCCTGTCTTGTTACCTGTTTTTGGGGCAAAAATACATCACCGTAGCCGTCAACTATACCCTTGCTATGTAAAATGCTTATATACTGCTCAAACCAATCATTATCAGATATATCCAAAAATTCATTCCGAGCCGTTTGGGAGGTTATGTTAAACCTCCTTACAAGCAGGGTTGCAAGCTCCGCACGGTTTATTGCAGTATCGGGAGCAAACATGTTCTCGCTTACTCCGCTTATCCAATGATTGGTATATGCATTTTCTATCTCGCTTTTTGCCCAGTGGCTTGCTATGTCCAAAAACGGCGTAGCGCCGTCTTGTATCTGCGCAACTATAAGATTTGACGCGCCCGATATGTATGACGAGGACGAACCACCGCCGCCTCCGCCGGAGTTGCCTCCGCCCGAAGGCTTTATAACGGGCTTTGTTTCATCAGCTTGTGCGCCAAATACATATCCCTTTACCATAGGCTTATCACCTGTGTTATCTGAAACAACCGTTACCCTGTGCTCACCTTTTTCATTTTCCGAGAGCTCATACTGTACCGAAAAAGAGCCTTGTGTATCAAGCTCCTCCTGACCTACATAAATAAGATCGCCGTTGCTTGATTGGACAATAATGTTTACATACTCACCCTTTGCGTTAGGCACAGTACCTTTTATTGTAACGGTATTTGAATTTGTAGTTATGTCCATATCCGCAAATACAGCTGTTGATATGGACATTGCAAGTGTTAATGCGATAAAAAATCTATGTGCTTTCATAATTATCTCCATTCTGCGACCTTGGGCAGTATAAATATCATTTATGGCATAACGCTCACCCGATATACTACATATCTTTATTGGTATTTTTAATCTGCCCCGGGGTCTTGCCAAACTCCGCTTTAAAGGTTTTAATAAAATGATTTACATCAGTGTAGCCAACCATATCGGCAATCATACTTACGGTGTATTCGTTGCTCTTTTCAAGCAAGAGATTTTCCGCTTCGCGCAAGCGTATTTGCTTAACATAGTCGGTAAATTTAATTCCTGTTTTTTGTTTAAAAAGTCTTGACAGATACACCGGCGAGCGGTCATAAATATCTGCCAATAATGTAAGTGAAAGATTATGGTCGCTATAGTTTTCATTCACATACAGCTTTATTTCCTCAATTATTTTGTCGTTATTACTGCTGTTTGCCCCCGAAACCTTATACTCACTTTGAATTGCCGATACAGACTGCGCAATGTCATCAAAATCATCAACTGTATTTGCGTATAAAATCTTCTCTCTTATGGTAAAGCATTCATCTGCAAACTGACTTTCAAATAAACCTATATCACTTGCCAGCTTTTCAAAGACAGTGAAAAACTGCCTGCGAATATAGTGTCTTGGCATCTTTTGATCAGATGCAATCTTTAGCACATCATCAAATACATTTTTAATTTTTCTGAACTTATCTTTTCTTAACTCTTCAAACTTCCTGCTTATCAACTCTGCACCCACTTCATCAATAAAATCATTTTTATCCGTTTCGCACAAAACCTCGTTTGCCACCTCAACGGAAAGGCAATCGGCAGTTTGGCGTACCGACTTATATGCCTTTTCTATATCGCCCTCTGTTTCGTACATATTGCTTATAACTATTTTTGCAAAGAACGGATACATTATTTCCTTTTTGACAAATCTTTTTATTTGCCGCACAAAATCTGCGACACTAAAATTGCCGTCTGATAATGTGATTATCAATACTCTTTCATTACAGCCTGCTTCTATATTCATTGCAATATCTGCCATACCGTCATATGTATCGGCAATAAAATCACACAGACTTTGCTCTACCTCTTGTACATGGCGATTTTTAGTCTCAGAGGTATTCCCTGCACAGCTTATAAAGCAATCTATAACAACATAGTTTTTGAGTAATATTCCCTCTAAAAAAGCACTGTCATAGCCTTCTTTATCGCTTATATCCATCATATTTTTAAGCAATGCAACATGGTATTTATCCAAAAGCAGTTTGTGCATTTTGCGAAGCTCACTGTGATTTGTTCCCGTTTCTTTTATAATGCGGTAAATATCGTCAAAATCGTCACGGGCATTGTCAAACTGCGGAACCTCAACTACCTTTGTCTTAAAATCCCGTATAGGCTTATATATTTTGTTGGTCATAACAAGCGAATATACAAGCCATATCAGAGAGAACAGGATTATAAACGCACAAAACAGATACAGCAGTAAAACCATTCTGTAATTAAACTGGCTCTTTGGAATAAATGCAACATAATTCCAGTTGTATATTGCCGAGCGTCTTACAAGGTATACATATGATGTAGTGTCAATCCTGACGCTGTTTAACTTGTCCGTGTCAAATCGGATATCTGCCTGTCGTATCAGCTCGTTGCCTGCATACACATTTTTGCCGTCATCATCGAAAATAGCAAAATTATCTCCGTAAATCGAATTAAAAACATCGGTGTCAATAAGCAATGCCACCCTTGCATTATGTAAAAGCGAGCTGTCCATAAGGCATACAATATAATCGGTTGAGTGATTATACCTTGACTGCTTGTATATTTTTCTTTCACTGCATTCTTTAAAATCTTTTAAGGTAAACCCGTTTTCCTTATCATCGCTTGAAAGCACCCTGTCAAAGTACTTCTGTGCGTCATATGTCCCGAACTCACAGCTTATTTTATTACTGCCCGGAGTATAGAAAATCACGCTCATACCCGAATTTTTATCCGAAAAATTCTTTGCCGACTCCACCAGCTCTTTGTAATCCCATGCGTTTGGCACAGGACGGTCTCTGTATTCACCGGCATCTATAAATCGCATATCCGAGCTTATTACGGATACATTTTTAAAATATTCGTCCATGGTCTGGGCAAAATTACCGAGTCTGTCGTTACAAATATCAACTACCGTGCTTTTTACAATACTGTGCGAAACAAAAAACTCTGCCATACCAAATACAATTATCATCGGAAATGCAATGATAAATGCACGCAAATACAGCTTATATGTATTCGACCTGTTTTTCAAAAGCTTAAATAATGACCATTTCATAACGACCAAACCCTTCTTGACCTAAAAGCTGTACGGCTATTTTATGCCCTCTACACCCCACCTGCCGCCATTTACGGCGACAGGTGGGTTATCTGCTCAGCCCTTTAGTATTATCTCTTGATTGAGTTTTTGTTACTTTAATTTACTTATTATATCCTGCGCACGCTTTGTGCCTGCATTGTAAAATCCGATAACATCGTCTATTCCGTTTTTCTTTATGTAATCGGCAACGCTGTCCCATTCAGACATTGGCTTCGTTCCCATAATGAAGTTTGACATCTGCTCGTTTACATACTTCAAAAGCGGTGTGCTTATATTATTGATGTATTTATCATACTCTTCGTCCGTATATATAGGTCTTGGATCAAACGGTATGTCATACTGCTCGCTGTCTTTGAATGCTTTTCTTTGCTCGTCCGACATTATGCAGATGAATGAGTTTCCGTTATCAACAAGATGCGTACCCGATGAATACATTCCGAACTCTTTTATAAAATCAGTTCTGCTTGCATATTTGCTGAAGTCCTTTTCTCCATCGGCATTTAATGTATATGTAACGCCCTCTTCGCCCCATGTGGTAAGCTCCTGTCCTTCCTCTGAATACATAAAATCAAGGAATTTGCATACCGTATCGAGCTTTTTGGTTTTTGAATAAACACCTACAGACTGCGCATCAAACATAGTGTTATAAAGAACTGCTCTTCCGTTTTCACCAAATGCCGCAGGTGGCATAAATGCCATGGTATAGTCAGGATTTTGCCCTCTTAGCATACTGTTAAAGAAATCAATTCTTACCATATAGTCAATTGTTATAAAGCTCTGATCTGTTGATAACAAGCTCTGCCAATCCTCTGTTGAAAGTGTAAGAAAATCAGGCGGAATTAACTCCTCTGCATAGAGCCTGTTCATAAATTCCGTAGCCTTCTTGTATTCTGCATCAAGAGGTCCGAATTTCCATGTTTTGTTCTCGGTATCATAATAATAATCTCTGCCTGTTCCCCACTGTGTAAAGAAAAGTGACATTCTTGATGCATACGATCTCATACACAACGGATATGACGACGGATATAGCTCCTTTAGCTTCTTTAAAACCTGATAAAGCTCTTCTTCATTTGTCGGAACCTTTAAGTTGTGCTTTTCAAATATATCTTTTCTGTAGAGCCAGCCCATCTTCTGATCCTCAGCATAGCCGTCTGTAGGCACAACATATGCCTCGCCGTCACCTGCAAGGAACTGTCCGTATATTTCTTTGTTGTCCTTAATGTAGTTTTCAAGATTAGGTGCTTTTTTTGCAAGCTCCGATACAGGTGTTAAGGCACCCTGCATACCAAGCTGCGTACCCTGATGAACATCCATTGCAATAATATCGGGAGCCTCACCCGATGCAACGGTAATATTTAATTTTTCACCGTAATTTGTCTGCGGAACAGCGGTGATATTTAATTTAATGCCCGTTTTCTCCTGGAGCTTATCCCATATCCACCAGCCGTCCTGATAGCTGTATGTATTATGCGACAATACCATAATATTAAGCTCTTCATCGGACGCCTTTTTTGAAGTGCCGCCCGAACAGCCTGCCGTAACAAATAATGAACAAACAGCCAGCGCTCCTGCCAATAATCTTCTTTTCATAAAAAAACCCTCCAAACTTTTTTATTGTGTATATTTAAATTTAATAATACCTTGTTTAACCTTTTACTCCGCCTATCATTACACCCTTTACAAAATACTTTTGTACAAACGGATATACGCATAGTATTGGAAGAACGGAGAAGAATATAGTTGCATATTTTATGGTTTCGGGAAGAGTTGATACATCGCTTGTTGAGTTTGACATTTTTGTATCGCCTGAAATTATTATCTGCCTTAAAACCACCTGCAACGGATATTTTGCTTTATCGTCCAAAAGCAGGAACGGCCACAAAAACGAGTTCCAAATACCAACCGCATAAAACAAAACCATAGTTGAAATTATCGCCTTTGAGCATGGCATAATTATTGAGAAAAATACTCTTAAATCATTTGCCCCGTCAATAAAGGCGGATTCTTCAAGCTCCTTGGGCAAGCCCTCAAAGAATGAGCGCATAACTATCAGGTTATACACCGACACCGCTCCCATCAAAAGGAATGACCACATAGAATTCAGCAATCCGCACCACTTTATAACAAGATATGTAGGAATCATTCCGCCACTGAAAAACATTGTAAATACAAACATCTTGTTGAAAAATTTTCTGAAGATTAACCTCTTGTTTGACAGTGCATACGCCCCTAATGTTGTAACCGCAACGGATAGAGCCGTTCCCACAACAACATATATAACCGTGTTTACATAACCTGTTATGATATTTGGATTTTTCATTACCTCTTTATATGAGTCAAGGCAAAAGCCCTTTGGCCAAAGCACCACATTCCCTTTCATAACCTCTATAGGATCACTTATCGAAACAGAAAAAATATAGAGCAAGGGATATACCGATACTACGATTGTCAAGATGATAATCAAGCATTTTATCAATTCAAAAAGGGTATCGCCGTTAAAAATTTTCTTAAACATATAATCCCCCCCTCTTACCACAGTGCAGTGTCTGACAGCTTACGGGAAATTGTATTGGTCATAATAACAAGAAGCGATGATATAACCGACATAAATAAACCGATAGCCGCAGAATAACTGTAATTGCCTTTTATAATACCTCTTTCGTACTCATATGTACTTATAACCTCAGATGTTGAAATATTTGCATCATTTTGCAAAAGGAACACCTTGTCAAAGCCTATCGTTACCGACCGTCCCACACTCATAATAAGCACAACTACAATCGTTGGAATTATTGCAGGAAGCGTTACATTCCAGAGTTTTTGCCATCTGTTTGCACCGTCAACCGCCGCCGCATCATAAAGCTCAACATTTACTCCCGTAAGTGCGGCAAGGTATATTATAGTGCCCCAGCCGGTTGTCTGCCAAATCCCCGATGCAATATATATTGTTCTGAAATACTTAGGATCGGATATGAAATTTATCGGCTTGCCGCCGAAGAGAACAACGATATTATTTACAATTCCGCCCCTTGGCGATAAACACGACATTACCATTCCGCAAAGTATAACGACCGAAATAAAATGCGGAAAATAGCTTACTGTCTGCGTAAATTTCTTTAACTTATTGCTCCTTATCTCGTTTATTACCAATGCAAGGATTATAGGCATCGGAAAATTCCATGCTGTATTAAATATACCCAAAAGCAAGGTATTTTTTAATACCGTAAAGAAATACGGATCATGGAAAAATGTGCTATAGTGTTTAAATCCTACCCACTCACTCCCGGTAATGCCTTTAAAAACACTGTAATTTTGAAATGATGTTATCAGTCCGAACATAGGCCAATATTTAAAAATTATAAAATACAGTACACACGGTGCAATCATCAATAACAAATACTTGCTGTCGGACAACCTTTTTGCGAATTTGCTTTTTTGTTTTGTCCTGCTGTTTTTATCGTTTGCTCGCATTTTTTCCATCCCTTCATTAAGAATTATATTTCTTACGCTTTTTATGTTTTTCACAAAAAAGCACCGTTTTACAATTATATTTTATCGCAATTTCACTATATTGTAAATCGTCAAAAAGCTACATTAAAGGTTTGTTCATTTTTTACGATTTCACATATTTATACGCTGTTTACCGCATAAGAACGCCATATTTTTGATTACCGCCTTAAACAAATACCGCCTGTCGGCAACTGTTTTTACCAACAGGCGGTACTATGATACCTTTATTAAAAATTTAAACCTTGTTATGTCATGCTTACGGCTCGACAACACCCTCGCTCAATGCAGGGATTTTTCTTATATCTGCATTAGTTGTGCCTGACGCCTTATTTGCATCTACAAATGCAGGGCAAGGCAGGCCGTTTGAATTTACAATATTTGCAAGTGAGGGAGGCGCAGATTTATAAAATGCATACCGCACACCGTCAGGCTTTGTAATGGCGCTACACTCTATACGAATTGTATTGCTGTCTATAAGCGTTGCCGATGCCTGATAAGCAACACCGTCTTTGGTTAATTCAAAGCCTACAGGCTTTGTGCCGTTTGACAGCATAAGAGTGTCTGCCACGCAGTCAAATGTAATTGTAACGCCTGTATCATCATAAGCAAAGCTCTTGGGCACAGGTGCCGATACCTCCGAAAGCTCCTTTTTGCCGTAAACCGTAGCCTGAAGAAGACCTGCTATTCTTTTACCAAGCTCACGCTTATACGGAGGATGTGATTCATCAGAGTCGCCTAACCTCGTTCCCTTATCCAATGACGGAATAAGGTAGAGTCCGTCAATATTCTTGCTGTAATCAAACTGAACAGATCTCATCATTGGCACATTGGCGTTTGTTATGCCCGTAGGTCCGTGCGAGGATAGCTGCACGGAATACACCTTTATATCGGGCTGATTTCGTACACTTCTTGCATAGTCGATATACTCTGAAAGGAGCTTTTCATATCTGTCGGTAGTTACAGTACTTGAAGAGTCGCTTTCTCCGTGATACCAAAGCAGGGCACAAAGCCTGCTTTTCTCAAACGGCGCCGCCAATGCGTTATAGCTTTTTGCGCCCAAAATACCGTTTTCTTCTGCCACCTCACTCGGAATAAGCTGATTCATGGCAGTTCCGTTATGCGCCACGGAGATAATACCTATCGGCACATCAACACCCTCTTCACGCAAAGTTGTCGCCGTATAATATCCCAATGCACTTACATCACTTAAAGTATTTTCATCGGCAACCTGCCAATAATTTGTAGGATAAGGATTATCCCGTTTTGTATCGGAAAATGCCGTATCGGCATAGTAGCTTGTCATATTTGAACCTGCGCGCTGATAGAAAAACCGGATATTGTCATTCTCCGACGCTTTTGCAAGGTATTCTTCATAATCCGAGGTACGGTACATCTGCAAAAATGCATTTGACTGTCCGCCGACCATATACACATCACCGATAAGGATATTGCTAAACTCCTCCGTGCCGGACATTGTGGTAACCGTCAAAGTTTTAGCCTCATTATCAGCCTCCATGGCAGGCAATATTGCCTCCCATTTTCCGCCGCTTGCGACACCGTATGCCCGTTTACCGTCAAGGCTTACCTCAACATATGTTCCGTCTGGCGACTCGGTTGTTCCCCAAACAGAAATCGGCTCGTTACGCTGGATTACCATATCGTCTCCGATTGCGCCCGAAACCTTTGCATCCGCTGCCATCACCATATCCTTTTGCGGTTTTAGGACTTTTACTCCGTCAAGTGGCTGCATTTTGGATAAATCGTTCCACAAAAACAGCTTTAGTGAATTTGCGTCTTTAATATTGTCAAGTCTTACATTCTTTCCTACAGCTATTGATAAAAGTCGGTTATTATCATCATATTGGGATAAAACCGCAACCGCCTGTCTTTGCTTATTTACCTCTACACAAACAGCATCGGCATTATCAATACTGTCTGTCTTTTCACCGTCTTTATAGTATTCTATGCCGTAAAGCTCAGGTACACCTGCATAAATCCTCACATTGTCTATTTGCAATACATCGGATACTTCTTTTCCCTGGCTGTAGTTTTGAATAATTCGCACTTGGTTAAGGTCTGAGAGGTTACTGCCTGTTCCGCAGCCTATAAATTCACCGTCAATATACAAATCATACAAATGCGCCTTAGGATATGCCGTAACCGTAACGCCTATCCAACGGTCTTTTTGCCAATTGCCCTCCGTTTGCAGAGCTTCATCATGTGTTGATATTCCTCCGTCGGCATTGAATGTAACAGGCAAATAACTGCTCTTTGTTTCACTGTCACGAAGCTGGAGAGAGTAATCTGCATTATTACCCGTAACCTTCATCATATACTCTATTGTAAACACATTCGCGCCGCTATGTACAAAATTAAATTCTGCCATAGGCAAATAGCTCTTTGATGCGGTAATTACATTGCTGTCACTGCTTTTTCCGATTATTGCCAGCGAATTTCCGTATTCTTCGCTTGTCTGAGTGCTAACCGTGCTATACTCGGTATTAAGGTTTTTAATTATATCCTCCCTGCCATCAAAGCTATCAAGGTCATAATAGTTCTCGGCCCTGTTTCGGATACTGTATTTTGTATAGTAAATGCCCTGCCCAAGCGAATATACCCTGCAGCCGGCAAGTAAATCCGAGTCTTGGGCACCTGTCCCGTCATATCTTAATATAACTGCATTGTCTGCATGAGAAACAAAATCACCTACGGTAAGCTCAGGCTGTCCCGTAATATCAATCACCTTATCCTCATTGTCAATAATCTTTGCGCCCTGTATGTCAAGTGCGTCTATGTTGGGGATTTCCAAAGCAGTAGCAAGTCCGCCGTCTTGGGATACATTAAAATATATATTATCTATGTAGAGATTATCCCCATCCACAGGCTCAAAACGAAGTCCGCCGATGGAATTTCCTGCCGCTGCCAATGCAATTTCGCCAAGGCTTATCGCCTGACCGTTTACATATGCCGTAATATCAGCGATGCCTCCGTCATCGGAAATCTTCATTTCAAGCGTTACCCTGTACCACTTTTTCTCCTCGATAGTTACACCCTTGTCAAGGTCAAAAAATATCATTCTGCCATTCTGCACGGCTATACCGTTATAAATATTCATCGGTCCGAATTTCTTTTCTACCGCTCCGTGACCGATATTATCAGTAGCAAACTCAAAGGAATATTCCACAGTGTCATTTGCGTGAATATCATGTGCAGGCGCAAAATCAAGATAGCCCTCATTGATTTTTAGGCTTATATCATCACTGCCCTTGCCAAACGCTCCCCCAACATATTCGGGCGTGCAATTAAGGGCTTTAAACTCATTCTGCATAACGGATGAATTAAAGTCCTCTGACACCGCCTCCTCATATACCTTTTCAGATTCTCCGATTACAATATCTATATTGTCAAGATATGCGGTATTTCCCGTAATTGTGGTAAAGCGTGCATACCTTACCTTATTTATATCATACGGGGTAGACAAAACCTCGGCTCTGACCTTTTCACCGTCTATATAAAGGGTAGCCTTAACATTCCTTGCAGCGGTTATATCATATACAATTTTGCAGTTATGCCATTTTTTGCTATCCATCGTATGATTACTTGTTTTTCCGTAAAACTCCACATTGCCGTCTGTAAAATTCAGGCCATAATTCTGCACGGTATTGTCACTGTCTCTGAAGCTGTTTGTTGCACCGTTTGACGGCGATAGCATAAGCGTTATAAAGAAATCATTGGCACCTATAATATCCGATAATGCAACATCAAAAGAAAATTCGACTTTCTTCCCCACTCCGACACTCACAAGATTTGTAATATCCTGAATTTGAAGTAATGAGCCCGATCCGCTTGTTCCTGTTACCTGCAATACGGTATCATCCGCTTCTTTTCCGTAAATTCCGCTTTGATATGCAAAGGTTGCCTTATTGCTCGTAACAAGCTCATACGGTGAGTCAAATTTTATTACACCGTCGTCATTGTTATCATCGCCCTGCTCGTCAAATTGCGGTGAAGTACCCGGACGGTATATATCTGCCTTGGCATTGTCAAGATACATGGTATTTTTTCCGTCCTTGCTTGGATTTGTAAGCCTTAGCATAGTAAACATATGCCCAATGGTGTTATTCGGCATTACCGTACCGCTTCCCACCTGGGTATTGTCTATCCATATTTTTACATCACTTGCGACTGTCCTGTCTGCAGAATTTATCTTAATTGCCACTTGCAGATTATGCCACTTTTTTGCGTCAAGCTCAGGTACATTTGACAATGCAACATTCAAATTTGCAGCATCGGCATATAGATTTGTAATGTTTGAGCCTGTATTTCTTGTTCCCGTTATTTGCAAAATCGGTACTTTGCCCTCGTTTTCAAAAGCAAAATCTACAGAACACAAAACCACGCTCCCTGCACCGTACCCGTCGGCAGTATAGAGGATACTTTTGCCTCCTACCTGCGCAAAGTCAAAATAACTGTTCTTTGCATAGGCACCGACTCCCACACAGGCATCGGATTCATCTTTTCCGTATACACCCGTCGAATACGCAATCGTTGACACTACGGCGTTGTTCTCCACCAGCTTGCAGTTTGTGTTCGGCAATTCTGCGCTGCTAAAATCCCAGCTAAAAACCGTTGCAGCTGTTGCGGCATAGACGGGCACAATACCTGCCTGAACAAGCGCCATAATAAATACCAGCACAACTGATGTGATTTTTTTCATAAGTAAACCCCCTTTAGTACCGAAAATATATTTATGATTACATTTTTCACAGAAATCCGTTCCTGTTTAAGCATATTTTACCGCAGTTTTACTATATTGTAAATCGTAAAAAAGCTACATGTAGAATTTCTACTATGTAGCCTTTCAATATATCCTCACCCTTGATACGCTCCTTACGCGTATTTATTGCAAAATACTATAAAACATAATTCAAATGGCATACTGCTTTGATTGCAGTACGCCATGTAAATTCTATATTATAAAAAATACTAACCTATCATCATATTATTATATCCAGTATGTCTAACAAGTCGGTTACCCTGTAGTCGCAAAGCTCGCCGATGCCTGCGCCATCAATGTTTCCGCCCGATATACCGCAGCACGAAAAGCCTGCAAGCTTTATTGACACAACTCCTGCCGAGCTATCCTCAACACCTAAAACCTTATGCCGTCTCTCAAACGGAATACCAAGCCCTACCCTTGCTGTTTCGGCATACAGCCACGGATGCGGTTTTGGAGCAAGCTCGCCAAGGGTACCCGTTTGCCCCTGTCTCAATGCCTGCCCTGCTGTTATGATTGAATCATAAAAGTCAACAGGATTACCCATATCAAGCTGACGGAATGCCGAGATTATCTCAGGCATTGCTTTTTCATAAAGTCCCGATGTTACAAGACCTATCTTTATTCCCTCGCTTTTTACAGTCGTTAAAAACTCCTTCAGGTTTGGCGCAGGAGTGAATGCATCCTGCTTGCCACGGCCTTTCATTATCTCGTCAAGCTCATAATTTACAATATCAAAGTAATACTCCCTCGCCTTTTCAAGGCTCTCACCCTTTGCATACTTGTCTATCATGTACTGTAAATGCTCCGAAACACTGTGCCCGGATATAAACGGCTCGTCCTCCGCTTCTCTTTTAAATCTTGGATTGCCTAAAAGTCTTGCCGTTGTCTGCTCTATTACCCACATCCAAAAGCTCTCCGAATGTACCGATGTACCGTCCAAGTCCATCAGGATTGCCTCCGCCTTAGGCTCAAAATGAGTCTCATACATCGGGTATATCGCAGGATAGCCAAGCGAGCTCTTGACATAGCAAAGCTGTTTATCATCAAATTCAATTATGTCTATCTTTTTGTCATCGGGAGTTAAAATTTTTTTTACTCCGTCTTTTCCACTCTCAAAAAAATCACTCTTTTTAATTTCCGTCATTTTAAATTAGCCCCACTACTCTTATAAAATTTCACTTTAATACTTTGTACCTTGCCGATATAAAGCTTTCTAAGCCGATAATGAACAGTATCAGTCTTTCACTAATTGCCAAAAAGCCTCTATCCATTGACGCTTAATAAGCTCGTGGCCCATGGGTGTGGGATGAACACCGTCAGCAAGCCAATACTCGCTCGGACACATTTTTACGGCTTCGTCAAACTTACTTTGAAGCTCTATATACATCAAGCCGTATTTTTCTGCCACTTTTTTTGCCATTTGTGCCCGTTTGGGAACCTCTTTTGAAAAATAATCCCAATCATCTTTTCTGCTTTGGCAATTGAGCGCAAACGGCTCCATTATCATAATCTTAATATCGGGAAGAGCTTGTTTAACTTCTTCTATAAGCATACAATATATTTTAAAATATTTGTCGGCAGCTATACCGTTTGGTATCGGATGTAACTGGTGCCATACATCATTGACGCCTACTAAAATGCTCATCACATCGGGTTTAAGATACAGAATATCATTTTTTATCCTTGCATAAACATCAACAACTCTGTTTCCGCCTATGCCTTTGTTATAAAATTCATACTTGCCGGGGAAATCAAATCCCAGCTCACTCTTTACAAGCAAGGGATAGCCGCCTCCCATATTTTTTTCGTCATCTCTTCGTCTGTCACAGTCTGTAACAGAGTCACCTTGAAATAATATTCTCATATGCTTATCCTTTCCGCTACATACCTATAGCTTCATCCTACATTACAATCTTATCATAATTTATAAACATGTCAATATGCAAAAGGCTCATTTTTACATATATAAATTTATAAATGTTTTTAAGGCTCAAACAACATAATTTGCGGCAGCTTGCCCGTTTGCAACAGACTATATGTATACCCCAATCCTATTTAACTGATTTATATTTATTTTGTCTGTGGATTGAGTAAATAATATACCTGTCCAAAATATACAAGGAGAGAGAGGGAGAGCCTGTATTTATTTGGCATATTATAATATACATATAGCCTCTTGCAAGCGGATAAACTGCCACATGCCATGTATTATTTAATTAAAGTATTCGTTTAAATAATCTTTCGTATTTAAAACCATTTCATCAAAAAGCTTTTTTGCATCGCAAACACTCAGATTTACCAGCGGGTCCATTGTAAACGCCATAAATGCCTTGTTAAGATCTCTGTTAACTCCTGCATCTACTATGGTTTCCTGCTCGCCCAAAATCCTTGATACCAATGAATAAATCTCTTTTGGCACCTCACCCGACATAACGGGAAGAAGTGTATCAGATCTGAACACCGCATTTGTTTCTACAACAGCGCCAATCGGCAGATTTGTTATCTGTCCCGTATTTGGAATATTGACATTTGTAACAAGGTCGCAAAGCCCCAATAATGCACGCATTTGGTTTACGCCTTCTTCGCCTGTTTCCTCAATCTTGAACTGCTCCTCGCCCGATACGAGCCTTGCGCTTTTTTGAAGTCTTTTTACTAAATCGTCTTTACGGTAGGCTACGGTCGTAAGTCCGAATTTCCATTCCTTTACCTGCTCAGGTGATTTTAAATACCAATGCCCCGGGCAAAATTCGGCCAGATGTCTGTCGCCTGCGGCGGCAATATATCCAAACCTGTTAAACAAATCAAGCTTTACCCTTTCCGCACTGACAAATGAGTTATTCATCCAGTTATCGTCAATCTGCTCCTCATACCCACTATCGGAATACTTATCGGCAAACTTTTTATATACCTCAAACAGGTCAATATCCCTATACTGCGCCTTTGTAAACCATGTAAAATGATTTACGCCGACAACATTAACCTTGATATCATCTCTTTTTGCATCAGATATACCGCATATATCCTTTAGCGCCGTTAAAAGCACCTTCTGAGTGCCAAACACCTCATGACAGCATCCAAACGCCTTGATTTTCGGGAATGCCGTGTACAGGGCTTTAACACAAACTGTCATCGGGTTTGTATAATTTATAACCCACGCATCTGGGCAATGCTCTTTAACCGCAAGCGCAATTTCCTCCATCATCGGGATAGTTCTTAATGCTCTTATTATTCCGCCAGGACCCGATGTATCTCCGACGGACTGGTATATACCGTATTTTTCAGGAGTATGAACATCGCTTTCCATTTCGTCAAATGTACCCGGTAAAATTGATATGACAACAAAATCAGCCCCGTCCAATGCCTCGCCTATTGTTCTTACCGCCCTGTACTCCCACGCCGATTTACATTCGGGAATATCCTTTATTCTGTTACCGATAATTTCGTTATGCTTTGCCGCCTCAAAATCTATATCATACAGATACACTTTACCAGACATATCCTCCGCTTTTGCAAGGTCTGACATAAGTCCCCATGCCCAACCTCTTGAGCCGCCACCTATGTATGCAATTTTTACATTCTCTGCCTTATTACCGTTGTAGTTCATTATTTTTACTCCTCTTTAATTATTTGCACCCAAAACCGCAAGCTTGCCTGCCGTCTCGCCTGTGAATGCGCATACGGGAATTACCCTCGATACCTCCCAGCCGTCATGCGTGGGTGCGGATATAATTCTGCCTGCTGCATACAAGCCCTTAAACTGTGAATTATACAACGCGCCCTTTGGTATCTGATATACACTTCCTTCTTTGCCTGCACGGAAATCCGATACCTTGCCTATGGAGTCGGTATATGTTTCATCGGTTATGCCGTTAAAGTCCGCATCGCCTACAATTTGGCGTATAGTTCTAAGCTGCGGTATTGTCGGAATACTCATAACCTCATAGCTGTATCTGTCCCTTGCTTTTAGTTTTTCAAGCATCCGCCTTTTGCCTTCGGTTATAAAATCCGTTACTTCACTGGCAGTCGGATTTTCAAAGGTACCCATGCCCTGTGGTTGTCCCTTACCCAACCTATCAGCGCCTACTGCCTCCCATTTTCGCAGCTTCCATGCGCATTTATCATTATTATACTCTTTAATAACCTCCTCATCAATCGAATGGACAAGGTATGTCATATAATTCTTGCCGGTTCTGCAGGGTACTCCTGCTCTTTGCATTATCAGGGCATTACCGGTTGCATCAATTATTTTTTGCGTATGGAAAAGACATCTTCCGTCAATGTTTTCAACTATTACTCCGACTACGCTGTTATTTTCCGTAACGGGATAGGTCGCATAAGTATCAAACAATACATCTACCCCGTTTGATATAACAAATTCATCAAGTGCCAGCGAAAATACACAGGGCGAGAATTTTGTTGCATATCTGTCCCCATATCTATCGGTGCGAGGAAAACTTTTATCTGTCCCTCCGTAAGCTTTAGGCAATGAATCATAGCTGTATTTTACCGACAGCTTTATAAGCTCCTCGGCAATACCGCCGATTATCTGCTCACCCTTTCCGTTACAAAGAGGCTCGTACCAGCTTATTAAACCGCCCGTTGCAAGTCCCCCGAGATTTATCTGCTTTTCGATAAGAAGCACCTTTGCGCCCAATCTTGACGCACTGACAGACGCCGAAACACCTGCTATTCCACCGCCGACAACAACGACATCATAATATCCTTTGTCTATGGTTTTAACTTCCATTATCTATCCTCCGCGTACATCCTATTTTTCATTTAACCTCGCACCTACAGCACCGCCCGGATGAATAAGCGCAAACTGCTCCGATGTATAGCCTGTTTCCTCAATAAGCGCTGTCTGCAATGCGTGAAAAATCATAATAAGCGCCGTTGTACTTGTAGTACCCTGGCAGTTATATTTATCCGTTTCACGGTTTACATACTGCTTTATTACAACATCCGAGCCTTTTGCAAGCGGTGATGATAAATTCTCAGTTACGGTTATTACCTTTACGCCCTTAGCTTTGCATATATCCAATATCGGCATAAGCTCGGCAGTCTTACCGCCACGGGAGGCAAAAAGCATTACATCGCCTTTTTTAAGATACCCCGTACCGCCATGCACCGCCTCGGCAGGCGATATGAATTTTGCACTCAACTCTATACAGCACATCAAATGCGCAAAATGCTTACACGCTATGCCCGAATGTCCGCACCCTGACGAGGCTATACGCTCGGCATTCTTTAAAAGCTCCACCGCCTTTGAAAATGCGTTCTTATCAAAGTGGTTTTTCATTTCTCTTATGCACTCAGCCTCTATATCGTATGCCGAGAGTGCCATATCCAATGCTTCTTTACTTATCATAGCTGTCTCTCCTAAAACAGTTTTTCATCAAGCTCACAGTAGCGCCTGTAGCAATCCGTATAATCATCACCCGACGGCGTATATTCTTTGTTTTTCTCAACCGCCAAATCACACGCTGACTCCACATTTTCAAAAACGCCCGTTGCGACTCCTGCCAATATTGCAGAGCCTAAGCACGCCGTTTCTTCATTCTTTAAGGTTACGATTTTTTTGTTAATCATATCCGATTTAATCTGACACCATAACGGACTTTGCGCTCCGCCGCCCATGGAGCGTATCTCATCGCAGTCTATACCGCCGTATTCAAGTCCTGCCTTTAGCATACACGCAACGGACTCCAAAATACTTCTTACAAAATGACCTCTCGTATGCTCCATAGTAAGTCCGTAGAACATACCCCTTGCATCCGGGTTATACCTTGGCATTGTCGCTCCGCAAAGATACGGTAAAAATGTAAGCCCGCAACTGCCCGGCTCTATATCCTTTGCCATATTATCAAGCTCTTTAAAGCTATAGTTCTCGCACAGGTTATTTTTAAACCATTTAAGCGCTATACCTGCTGTGGGTGTCCACAACAGCAGACAGTATTTTCCGTCATAGTTTATATGGCATGGGATTTTACTCTCAGGGTTATATTGGGGTACTGTATCTGTAGGCACGAACACCACCATGGTAGTACCCGTCATTTCACTTATTACGCCTTTTTTTACAACTCCTGCGCCTATTGCGCCTGCAATCTGGTCGATTGCGCCCGTGCATACCTTTATCCCCTTATACTCGCCTGCAAGTGTTCCGCACGGTATGATTTGGGGGAGTATACTCTTATCTATTCCCACAAATTCAAGCATATCCTGCCACCAGCAGTGATTGTGTATATCAAAATATATAGTTGATGACTGCAATGTAGGCTCGGTTATAAATCTGCCCGTGAGCTTATACAAAAGCCAGTCCTCAAGCAAAAATACCTTGCGGATTTTTGAAAAAACAAAAGGCTCGTTTTCCCTTATCCAAAGCATTTTACTTGCAGGCCAGGTTGCGGTTACCTCAGGCTGTCCGGTTATGTTATACACTGTTTCTTCGCCGAATTTCGCCTTTATTTTATCCGCTTCCTTTGCCGCGCGGTTATCAAGCCATACAATGGCATCTCTTAACGGATTTCCGTCATCGTCCGTAACTATAAGTGTTTCGCACTGCGTATCCGTTGCAAGTGCATATATATCAAACTCCGAGGCAAGCTCATCTATCGCCTCAGACGCTAATTTCCAATACTCATTTGCGTCAAATTCAACCCTGTCACCCGATACCGACAGAGTATAATCCTTTGTAACCGTCTTTTTGCAAACGGCATTCTCATCAAATACCGCCGCCTTTAGGGATGTCGTTCCAACATCTATTCCGAGTAAATATTTCATAATTTTCTCCGTATTGACTTATATCAGGGTGTAGTCAATGTCCGTCCCTTGTATACTATAGAACATCGGGCAGGTACGGGAGGATAATATCCTCCCCTACTTTATTACCTGTCCCCAAATTGTTAATTTTTATCTTTTTTGCTGAAGGTCATAATGTAAATCATATGCCTTTTCCTCGTCTGTAAACTTATGCCTTGTGTCGATAACCTCGCCGTTATTCCATTTTCTGTCCCCGACATCCTCTGTTGTTCCCATAACGGTTACATTTACCTGTCTGTGGCGTGCAAGAACATGATCCCAGTCAATGAAATATACATGTGCAAACTTACCGCCGTCAAGAATACCGTCTTTTATGGTCATTGTCTCCGATCTTCCAAAGAAACAGCTTCTTAAATGTCCGTCTGTGTTCATACTTGAATAGTCGCCCGGCTCGTCAACATATCTTCCGTACTGTGCATGGATAGGACCCGGGTGACGGTACTGATGCTCCTCGGCAAAATCGGGGATCATTTTACGCATAATGTCTAAAAGGTCATGCTGTAAATACTCAAGGTCGAATGAATCAATATCATGCGAACACTCCTGTACCATAACCGAACAGGTTGTATGATGCGATACTATGCTTACTGTTCCGTTCTTTACGCCCGACGCCTCAACAATCTCATTTATCTCCTTTGAGATGTCGTGGAAGGTCGGGATCCAGCCTCTTGACTGTAGCTCCAATTCCTTTTGATAAACTTTAAATTCCATTTTCTTTTCCTCCTGTGAATTTTATTTAAACTTGTTTTGGTAAACTATTCTTAAAGCGAGTGGCAAGCGGTATGGCCGCAACGGAAAATGCTATTGCTATGGCAATCATAATTATCCATAAGGTTGTAACAGCATTCCAGCCAAACAACTCCGCCACACGCGTCATTCCGTAGCTTGATGCAACCACGCCTATACTTGCAAGTGAATTAACAAGACCTGCTGCGGTGGCATTTTTCCCGTATTGGGAGAAATATGTGAAGAAATACATCATAAACATATGTGTAATTGTAGTTGTAAATGTAACACCGCAAAGCGATATGACCGCACCGCCCACAGGTATTATACCTACAAGCTTTAGTGCAGCCAAAAACGGCATACACGCAATAAGCATAAAGCATATACCGCCGACTTCATTCTTTATAAGTCTTGGATATATCAGCACCTTTGCAACTACCAGACCTGCCAGGCCTGCCACTATAATAAAAATATTTAAAAGATTTCCTATGGATGAGGATACATTTTCATAACATTCCATAAGCATGGTCGGCGAGAGGGTTTTTGCACCGTTTTCAATCGCATTTCTAAAAAATACACTTGGCAGTAAGAGCAAAAATCCGCTTTTTGCAAACAGCCCCAAGGTGCTTACATTGCCGTTATTTTCATGCAATGTTTTTGTTTGGTGTCCCCCGTCGGGTTTCTTTACATATTCACCGTAATGGATGCAAAGCTCATACATTAAAACGGCAAGTATTATAAGAACCACTGCAGATACTGCAAAGTTATACTCCCATGACGGGATAAATGCCGCTATAACATACCCCACAAGCAAGCCGAAGGTTGTGCCAAACGATATTAAAAATACCATTTTAGGGCGTTCTGTCTTTGACATCTGCGATGAAATTATTTTAAATACCGAGGGCCAGAGCGGTGCCTGAACTATTGCGCCCAACACCCATACGACAAGGATTACATAATAATTATGATTAAAGAATATAATCATATTAGCCGTTGCCGCACTCAAAAGACCAATCTGCACAAGCCGTTCAGGGTTATATTTATCTGCAAGTATTCCGCCCGGTATCTGGAGCGGTGCATACACCGCATAAAATGTCGCCGTTATAAGGCCGGTCTGCGATTTTGTGAACACGCCTTGGGCAACTATTTGTGCCATTGCGGAGCTAAAACAATTCCTTGTCATATAAACCATTGCATACATTATCCATATGTAGATAAAGAAATGTCTGCTTCGCTTCGGGCTTGCCATATAAATATCGGGCTCATGCAACATATCCATTTTATCCGTTATCCTCCCCGCTGTTCCCTTTTACTTATGAATTTCGTCCCATGCTTTCCTTAGGTTATATAACATTTCCTCAACCATTTCATAAGGTTTGTCCGATTTCATTATTCCGCTTGTTGTACCCGTTGCCTGTGCGCCTAATTTTATTGTGTTATATACATCTTTGCCGTTTGATATTCCTGCGCCCTGCAATACCATAATATCAGGGTTAATATCGTGTACACGCTTTATGGTTTCGGTTACATAGTTTGCATCGCTTGTCTGACCTGTGCCGATAAGCTCTGTCGGCTCTGCAACAAGTAAGTTTGGCGACATCTTTGCAATCTCGCATAATTCCTCAACCGTATCTGCGCACACTATTGTTGCAAGCCCCACCTCGTCGGCTCTTTCTATCGTCTTTTTAACAACATCTAATGTGAGCTTTTTCTCGGCATGGTTTAGCATAACGCCCTTTGCGCCTGCCGCCTTTACAGCCTCGGGTAAAACCGAGCCCAAGCCCCTGCCCGGCGTTAAATAATCCATATGCTGTGCAAATACCAGTATTCGCTCTGTGTTATCGGCTAACAGCTTAATATCGGTATACTGTGGTGTAACGATAACATCAAGGTCGTATTTTGCCGCAGTTTTATCTATCACCTTTGCAAGAGCAAGCATTTCATCGCCGTATAAAAACGCCTTTGGACCTATCTCGAAAAAGGGCGGTCTTATTTTAAAATCCTTGTACATACTTCCCTCCTAAAAGTCCATTATCGTCTTATCGCCGTATGTTGCTTTCCAGTCGCTTGTAAATCCGCTTACCGCCGCATCTGTCATAGGATGAGAAATTGCCGCCTTAAATAAATCGGGTGCTATGGTTGCACTGTGACAACCGCAAAGTGCGCATTTATGTATCTGCTCTACATTTTTAAAGCTTGCAGAAAGCACCTGGCAATCTATGCCGTAATTATCAAATTCAATTACTATATCCTCTACAACGCCTACGCCGTCGCCCACAATATTATCGAGTCTGTTTACATACGGCGCAACAAAATCCGCTCCTGCCTTTGCGGCAATCAATGCCTGCTGTGGTGTGAAAATTGCAGTCATTGTAACGCCGATACCGAGCTTTTTAAGCTCCATTGTAGCTTTTAAGCCCTCCTCGCCTATCGGGATTTTAATATACAGCTCTCCGCCAACGGTTTCCTTAATCAGCTTTGCCTCTTCTACCATTTTTTCAGCCGTAGTCTGTACGGTCTGTACATGGAGCGCCTTATCAGGACCGATAATAGAGCGTATCTCTTTTATAAGCGCCCAGAAATCGGATTTTTCCTTTGCTACAAGCGTTGGGTTTGTCGTAACGCCCTCAATCGGATAAAACTCATTTATGCGGCGTATATCCTCTATGTGTCCTGTGTCAATTAAGTATTTCATATAATTTCAACCCCCAATATATCGCAAAGATTTTTAATTTTTTCGGTATTGTCGCCGTATGAGATAATATAGTGCTGGCACATTATATTCTCTGCAAAATCCTCAACATCGTCTAACATTATCTCTAAGCCCGGTAACTGAGGTGCCGGCTGTGTCCAGCCTGCCTCCTCCCACTTCCTCGGAGTTATGCCCTCGCCTACTACCATGTGCATATAATACTCTCCGTCCACTGCCGTTAACCGACACATTGTAACGGTGCCTGTCTTTAGCTTTGATACATTTAAAATTCCCTCTGACAATTCGCCAAATGCCGCAGGCATTACCGTTACATCGCCGTCAACAGCCTCAGCAGGTACATAGTCGGGTACGCCTGCAATTACACGGTCGGTGAAAAATTCATAGAATTCAAGATACATTGCGCACTGACCTGTTAAATACTTTACCATAAGCTGTGTAATGTTTCCGAGTGCGTCGTTTTCGGGGATTGTGCAAAGCCCTGCCTCGTCTGATAAGAGCATAAATATCGGTGCAGGCGGGAAGCCGAGTAATTTTTTCATACCGTCAACATCTTTTAGGGATATTGCCCCATAGCCTCTTTCATCACAGATTGACTTAACCGCCAAATAGTACCCTGCCGCCATTTTCATGCTTTCGGGATTTGCAGGCTTTATAAATTTCCATTTGCTCATTGCCTTATCAATGACCGCCTGTTTTTCTTCGTCTGTAATATTTCTATACCGCTGTTCTATTTCGAGCATTTCAAAAGTTTCAATCTCAGGGCCAATTTCACGCTTTAGTGAGCCTCCGTCATACAAGGTGCCGTATAAATTCATATCCCTGTAGCCTGCCATGCCCGTTCTTGCATGACGGAGCTTCTTTGCCGCAGACGCCGCTATGCAGTAGTTATATACCGCCTTTGTCTTTGACGGCAAGCCTACTATGTCATACACATACTTAAATGTATATCCCAAATCATAGAATGTTTTTCTTATGGCCGTTGTACCTGCCTGGTCCGCTGTTGTTACAAGCCTGTCGCCCTCTATCCAGCCACACAAGCCCCACAATACCATGGGCTTATCACGAAAATGCTCGCACACCTTTACAACCGCATGAGTCGGAATCCAGCCTGCAATGCACACTACAAGACAATCAAAATCCTTGCCGACCAATGCATCAACAGCTTTTTTTATGTCACGCTCCTCATAATCATCCGTTACGGGGTATACGGATATTAAATCCAACCCTTCTTTTTTTAGGTTTTCCTCGGCGGTTTTGCACTTATTGATGATAATATCAATCGGCGTATTAACCTCGCCAAAGCCTACAAATGCTACTTTTGTCATAGTATTTTTCCTTTCCGTTTTATTATTTGAACATTTTATTTATTTCTTCAGTCGTTTTTCTAACAAGCATTTCTCCGCCCTCATGACCTACATTACCGCTTGATACATAAGCAGAGTAATGACTGCCCTGTTCGGCCTTTTTTGTCGGCAAATATCCGCCCCTGCCACAGGCAAGCTGAATTAAAATTGTCTGCCTTGCACGGCTTCTTGCCCTTATCTGGTTTCCGTAGTCCAAAAACAGCTCAAAAGGGTTTGTTGCTATTGCAATATTTCCAAGCCTTGCAATATGCACCTCAACAGGATAAATATCCCGTGTATGCTGTTCCTCATAGCGTATAATCGTGCCTGTGTGGATATGCATTTTTGCATTGTCATCAAAATTGATGTGATCCACTACCTTGTCTGCATACTGCAAAAGTGCCTCTTTTGCATGCTCATATTGTGCAGGTGTAACACGCCTGAGGGGCAAATCAACAGTTAATTTTTCATGCTTTAATACTGCTTCATCATATTTTGTATGCACTCTCTCAAGCGCCATATCAATTTCGTTTACTATTCGTCTGCCTACAAGATTGCTGCCCTCTATATCAAACATTGACGGGTCTGCATTCCGTTCTATGTAATCATTTCTTTCGATATTCGGGTCGTCAATAGGCGTTTCTGGGTTTACCCAGCGTATTAAATCCCTCGGACACTGGTCGCCTGCCGCCGAGCACAGTCCCAAAACAAACAAGTCTTTTCCGTATTTTTCACGGAGTAACCTCTTTACCTTGCCCCAATAATCGGAGGATATAAACATTCTGTGCTCCAAAACCTGTGCAGGACAGGCAACATTTGCAACAACACCTGTTAAATTATCGTTTTCATCATAGAAGAACAACATTTCTATTCCGCTGTCACTACCGCCCTCCAATTCCGTAAAGGACGCCATATTTGTATCGCCCCACATCTTAGCGGAGCCGTCCGAGTAACAAACACGCCTGCACATACCAACCGCCGCCCTGCCAAAGCCTTGGGCATATTTTGCGGATTTTCTGTTCTCCCACGCCTTTAAAATCGCCTGTGAAATTCTGTCAATCAAAAATTCAAGTGCTTCATCGGCGTCCATAAAGTCCTCGCCCTTTGGCGATACCCTTGCCCTGTACTGCTTTTCGGGCGGTAAATATGAATCAAAAATTTCTTTCATCCGCTTTGCAGTGTTGCTCTTGCCACGGCTGTATACATGGGAGGTATGCGAATGTATGGCAGAAATTATAATCTTGTCGGTATCAATCTCGCTGTTTTTTGCGCCAACCTCTTCCCTTACAGCTTCCATAAGGTTCTCGCCTATGCTTACAAGGTCGCACGAGCATATAATAAGCTGTTCCTCACCGTCTGTAACCGCAAGCGCTGTTACGGTTATGGGAGTTTCAACATACTCTGAAATCCTTTCTGCAAACTGCCCTGCAAGTGCAATTCTCTTACTCGGAGTTATGCTGACCTCTGCCCAGCCTACATTTAATTTACTCATCGTTTTTATCCTTTCCCTGAAGTTAAACAGTAATTATATTTCCGACTTTCTTTTTTAGCTTTTCAATATCACTCTCGGCATAAACATCCTTGTTTGTGATAATATAGTCCGCCTCTTCAAGAGCTGCAATTGTTGCAAACGCGCGCCTTGCAATCTTACTTGAATCGGCAACGATTATTTTCGCCACTGAATTTTTAAGCATAAGCGCATCAACATCCGTTTCCAAATCGTAATATGTGGTAAACCCGTTTTCATAATCTATTCCGTCTACAGACAAGAACAGCTTATCGGCATTATATCTTGCAAGCTGTGCATTTGCATCGGCGCCGTATGAAAAATGGTATTTTGCATTTATCGCACCACCCAAAAGCACCACCCTGAAATTCGGGTTTGCACCTGCCTCTAAAGCAATATCAAGCGAATTTGTAACAATACTTAAATTTATGTTCTGCGGTATCGCTCTTAGCACCAAAAGCGTTGTCGTTCCTGAGTTTAGCATAATTGTATCGCCGTCTTTTATCATGCTTGCGGCATACTTTGCTATTTCCTTTTTATTATCAATCCCCGATGACATACGCTGCTGCAAGCTCATATTATAGTATGCCCTGTACGAGCTTACCGCACCGCCGTGAACTCTGGTCAAAAGTCCTTGTGCTTCAAGCTCCGTTAAGTCCATACGCACCGTAACCTCGGATATTTCAAACATCTCGCCAAGCTCTTTCACCGTTACTCTGCCCTTTTCATTGACAAGCTCCGCTATTCGCTTTCTTCTTTCATATGTGTCCATTGCACTTTCCTTTTACTTTCAATTTAATTTCGTTTACATTTCGATTTAATTATATTCCGTATATAACCATTTGTCAATAGGTTTTTTATTATTATTGTTATTATTTTATTTTACAATCGTTTTACAAAAAAACAGGACCATATGTGAATAGCCCTGTTCTAAATCATAATAATATTTTGGAGTTTACATAAAATCGGGGTTTCCCACAAAATGACGAAATAGCCTCAGACTTTATCCGTCAAAGCCTTTTGGAGTGTTTCTTTTGTTTAATTAGTTGTAGTAAGTATATAGGCTATCATAATCCACCTGTGCCGTTACAGCATTGCCATTTTCGTTAGCCCACTGCTGTAAATCTGCACTTATTGCGGTTGACGCAGTCAGAATATCCTCACCTTTAAACTCGGAAATTTCTATAATTGGAGATACATATTTATTCATTGCTGTTACCTCCTATGTCTTCTAATATGTCCGGTGATAACCACATGGATACACTGTCATATCCATCTGCACCGTTTAACTGAACACCGACAAATGCTCCATTAGTGTCACCTAATTTAAGTGCACTCCATCCAAGCTCATCCAAATTACAGCCTAAGTATGTTGTCGTTCCGTCTTTTGTAAATCCTACCTTTATACTGCTATAATTTGACGAATCAACAGCATCAGTTGTTACAAATATTGATGTTCCTATTGGGTTCATCGGCAAATCACCCGGCATAATTTCTTTTATTACTGTAAACTCTTTGTTGTCGGTTGTGTCATCACTATACCTTAATGTCATATAATATGTACCTGCAGGCGGATCTTCCTTGATTGCAAAGCCTGTGGCTGCACTAAGCGGTGAACCCTGTAATGCCTGATCCATATAGTAAATATTCTTATCTTCTATCGTTTTCTGTGTCGGATCTTCATCTGTTATAATCACAGTTTTGACATTTCGTGTTTCATCGGGTATATTGACAATGCCTGTGTCTTTATCATATGTCGCATCTGCAGCATATGCATTTGCGCTCGCAGCTGCGCACAACGCAAATACCATGCATAATAAAAGTTTCTTCATTAACATTTCTCCTTTCTTGTATTTTTTTTGCATTGATGAAAATAAAGTCCTTAGCTACCACTCCTATCTTCATTTATGTAGAATACCCCGACCTTGTGTAAACTCCAAAACAAGTATTCCACATATGCTTTATCTTTTTTGTCTACAAATGCTGTTCCATAAGCCATGTAATGAGCGCATCGTCTGTATATGCATGATCCCACGCCTCATGCCCGACGCTGTAGCAGAGTTTTAATCTTGCATTTCCGCCCTTTTGGTTAATCGCCCTTAGCATATTTACGCTTTCTGTTACGGGCACTATCGGATCGCAGTCGCCATGGTACATAAATATCGGTATTTTGCTTATTATACCTGCATTCCATACAATTCCCGATCCGCACACGGGCGCAAGTGCCGCAAACCTATCGGGCGCCGCCATTGCAAGCATAAATGTACCCGTTCCGCCCATTGAAAAGCCTGTAAGGTAAATCCTTTTCTTATCAACGGGCAGAGTTTTACAAATATAGTCCAAGAATGCAAGCAATGACTCTGTATAGCAACCCCAGTATTTATTATTTGGGCATTGCGGTAGGATACATATAAACGGATATTCCTTGCCCTCTTCACGCACATATTTCATATACCCGTGCCTTGCGGCAATATCCAAATCGTCGCCACGCTCGCCTGCTCCGTGCAAAAACAGCACCAACGGATATTCCTTATCCTCGTCAAAATCTTTAGGTAAATACTGTGCATAGTTGAAATTATAATATGTATCAGATTGCCATTTGTGTTTTGTATACATTGTTAATCTCCTGTTTTTACCGTTACTATTTTCTTTGCACCGACTATTCCGTCAAATTCGCCTATGACGCTCTCGTCCATTTTACATTTTTGAGCGTTTATATCCACTCGCTGTTCCGTATCTGTAGGATTATACATTCTTACAATTATCCCATTACCGTTATCGGCTCTTTTTACGGCTGTTACATGGACATTTTTATTTTCTATTTCAAACATGCTGTTTTCAAGCGGTAATGTGCCCTTGCCCCTACCGCATACGGCGCATTTTACATTTGCAAAAATTTGCGCCGCACAATTTGGCAGTTCATTTATCTCACCCTTACCAAAGTGCATTGCGTATTCAAACACCTGCTTACCGGGGCATTGCACGCCCTCGTCCTGAAGCTCTGTTACCTTTTCCTCCGATACGGCAAGCTTTATACGGCACGCTCTTATTAAGGTCAATGCCATGGTGCTATCGTCAAACACCTCATATTCAAACAAGCCCTTTGGCATAACCGAAAATCCGTCTTTTCCGTCTGTTACGGCGGCAAATGTGCGCATGGGCTGCATTCCAAATGCCTGCTCCACCCAGCCCGTGGAATCGGGAACGGCAATGTCTCGGCGCACAATATCAAAATGACTGTCGGAATATGAATACTCCGTCTGTATACCGGTCGGGAAATTCGCTCTTAACCAGTGGTCCTTTGCATTGTTTATAAGCTCCGTTTTAACGCTTATATAATCTGCATCCTTATAAAGCGTATAGCTTGTTCTAATCGGTATTTTGGTATAAACATCGCTCGGATTTTGCTCACAGCTCTTAGGAACTTCAAATTCACATTCGGTTACGATTGTTCCCGACAGATCTCCGCTTTCGGTTACATAAATCCTGTGGCTCGTTCCCAAGGTTGTATACTTTCTGTCAAATTCGGGACTCCTATGCTGCCATGCATTCCCGACCTCGCCCTGCGAGGTGTAGAAATTTAGATTCTTATATTCCTTGCCCGTTTCCTTATACAGAACATCCAATGTACCGTTTGAATTTACAGTCACCTTTAGTTTGCTGTTTTCTAATATATTGCCCATGGCAATACCTGTTTTTTTCTGTGGTTTATGCGGATCTCCCTTTATCTCAAAGACCTTATAGCCCATAGCGGGAATATTCTTAAATTCAGCATACAGCCTGTGATGACGGCTTTCCAATATAGTTGGCACATCCCATATATTATCCATAAAAATACTGGATTTTTCGCTTTGAATAACCTGTAATTTCACGCCGTCAATCTTTATGCCGTCACCTAAGGTATCGGGCACTTCAACATCAAGAGGTACGATAACATTCCTCTTATACGGCAGGGTATTGTATACAACAAGCTGTACAATATCCTGCTTTTGACCTTTGGGTGATAAGTTTTTAGCAATATGCGCCATTGCATCCTCCGATACAATTTCTGCAATATCCTCTGCCTTGCGGTAACGGTATTCCATATCCTTGCACACACAATCGGGCGCACATCCGCCGTTTGCATCATGACTGTGATTTGACAAAAGATACTGCCAGCCCCTGTGAAGATACCTCTTAGCGTCGTTACCTGCCATGGCGTTTAACGGCTCTGCAATATACGAAAGCTCTGTATATGCCTTAAAATCCGCCTGCTTTAGGTATGTTCTTGCCGATATTGTGCCCGGGAAAAGATATGTCCATTTTCCCTCTTTTAAGTATGAACGGCGCTCGCCTGTAAGTACCGTCATATTATCCCTGTCAAGATACTTTTCGGCATCACGCCAAAAGCCTTCAAGATTTGTATGCTCTATTTCTATCTCGCCCAAAAACGCCTCTTTTGCGTCCTCTATAACCTCACTCTCACGGGGAAAGCCTACGGAAATATCATGTCCGTTCATGCCGAGGAATACGGGCGTTGTAAAATGTCCCTTTTCCTCCTCCAGCATATCAAGGATTGCTTTTTTAAGGTTCTCCTTATCATAGTTTGCAACGGGTGATTTTAAATCATAGTTAATTGACGGTCCGATAAAACCGTCAGCACACCGAAACGGTGCCTCGTCAAATTCGCCCCATTTATAGTCCTTTTGCCATACTCTGTTTCTCGATACGGCTCTGTGCACCTGATAATACCAGTTATATCTGCAATAAAGAGCAAAACGGCTTGCCGTTACCTCGCTCCCGTCGGGAGCTTTCCAGATATACTCGGCAGGTGCTTCATGATGTGAAATTCCACGGTAGAACATCATGTAATCTATGTTAAAATCCTTTAAAATCTGCGGTAACTGCCCTGTCTGTCCCCACGACGATGGGGTGTATGCAACAGGCGGTACCGTTCCGCCGTATTTTTTAACCGTTTCCCTGCCAAATATGAGGTTACGGATTATTGCCTCATGCGAAATGGTAAACTCCTCGGGCAGTGTATAGTAATGACCTATAATAAGCCTGCCCTCACGGATAAATTTCTCTACCTGCTCCCGTCTTTCGGGACGCATTTCCAAATAATCGTCAATCATTATGGAGTGTCCGTCCATGGTAAAGGAGTGGTATTTATCATCACTTTCCAAAATGTCAAGCGTGGTATCAAGCATAGTTAAAAGATTATGTCTTGTTTTTTCAAAGCTGAAACGAAATTCCCTGTCCCAGTGTGTGTTTGATACAACATCAATTTTTTTGACCTTCATTTCTATAACCATTAACTCCTTTCACAAAACCGTCCGGAAAAATGCTCTTGTCAGAGTGCTGTTATGAAGGACGCAGCCGTACTTGTGTACTTCAAGTCCTCAGCAACAGTGCTATGCGACGAGCATTTTTTCAGACTTTGCTCCTCAAAATCAAATCTCCGTATGTTTTAAATAATCCTCAAGCAATGCGTCCTGGATTTTCTTTAAAAGCTCGGGCGCCTTTCCGCCTACTTCAATATCATCAATCTGCGTTGCCACAATACAGAAATTGGAGCTTGAGGAAAGGATTACCTCATCGGCATTCATCAAAAAATCCAGCGAGTACGGCTCTTCTTTAACTTTAACGCCAAGATTATTACATATTTTAATCAGGTTCTTTCTTGCAATGCCCGGAAGAACAAGATTATCAAGCGGTGCGGTGTATAAAGTATTATCCTTAATACAATGTATATTTGTGTGCGCGCCCTCGGTTACTCTGTTCTTGATACCGTCAGCCTCGCTCCTGTACATAACACATTCCTCTGCGCCCGCTCTTTTCGCCTTTTCAGACGCCAGAACATTCGGGAGCAGACACAGGGTTTTAATATTGCACATATAAAAGCGCCTGTCCTCATACGATATAATCTTAGCCCTGCGATATACATCGGCAAGCTTTCTGGGCGTAACAGTAACCCATAATTTGGCTTCTGTATCCTCGGGGTAAACATGATTTCTTAATGTTCCTGCGCCTCTTGTAATCTGCCAGTACAGGAAGGTTTCCCCGTCGGTGTCTTTAGTATCAACCTTTGCTACGAGGCTCTCAAGAAGAGATTTTAATTCTTTTTTTGTGTACGGAATTTCTATATCCACCATCTGCGCCGAATTATAAAAACGGTCTATATGATCATCGACACAGTAAATTATACCGTTTCTGGTTGCCGTTGCATCATAAACTCCGTCACCGAACCAGCAAACTCTGTCTGTCATTGGTACACTCATATTTTCAATCAAATCATATTTTCCGTCATAGTACCCCAAATTTTTTAGTAATTCGCTCATTTGTAAATCCCTTCTTTTATGCCTCTTTTTTTATAAAACCGCCTTTTTTGAGTCCGGTGTACACGGCGTTTTTTGCGACTGCCTCACCGCCAAGTATTACATAGTCCAGGCCCTCGCACCGTTTAGTGCTGTCGGAATAATCGGCTCTGTCAATAATGCGCTCTGCATTAAATATGCAAATATCAGCATCATATCCTTCCTTTAGTAAGCCCTTTGACTTGAGTCCATACACCGATGCAGGCATTGATGTACATTTTCTTATCATCTCCGCCAAAGGCACAACACCCTTTTTCCTGACATATCTGCCCAATGCTCTTGGGAAACTGCCCCTCTGCCTGGGATGATACGCCGCATTGCCCTTTGCAACGGATGAATCGGTGCATATCATTGCACGAGGGTGCTTTATTACCGCCTCAACATCGTCCTCGCACATTACAAACTTTAATACATGAACATCGGCTCTGCATTCCTGTATAATGTTAAATGCGGTGTCAAACGGGTCCTCTCCGTTCTCCTTTGCTATTTCGCAAATATTTCTGCCCTCATATTCAGGGTGGTTTGCCGCCTGTGATATGGATATATAACTAAGGTCATCGCCGTATACGGAAGAATATTCCTCCTTTATTATTTTTCGCATCTCTTTATCGTTTAGAAGCTCCACAATCCCGTCATTATCTAAGGCACGCCTTTTTGGAGGGATAACGGTTGATATCAAAGTTGTGTGCGATGCGGTATATGGGTAAACATCACAGTATACCTCATAGCCCTCGCTTATTGCCTTATCCACCATTTTTAAAGTGTTTTTAACCTTGCCCCAGTTAGCCTTATACATGGCTTTATGATGTGAAAGCACCGCCCTTGCGCCTGTGGCTTTTGTAACATCTAAAAATTCCTCTACCGCCTCTTCCAGTTCAAATGCTTCGCTCCGTAAATGTGCGCTTATTACGCCGTTATATTCCTTTACAATCCTTGCAAGTGCCGTAAGCTCCGAGGTATCGGCATAACAGCCCGGCGAATAAATAAGCCCGAATGACAAGCCTACCGCTCCCGACTCCATCGCATTACGAAGCAGCAATTCCATCTGCGCCATTTCTCCATCTGTTGGCTTTCGGTTATCAAAACCCATAACCGCCTGCCTTATCGTTCCATGCCCGACAAATGACATAATATTGGCGCCCATGGGAATATCTTTAACTTCATTTACGGTATCGGCAAAGGTTTTATATGCATCGCCCACCCTTATCGGTGTTTGAGATATTCCGCATTGCCCTGCAACAGAGGTTGTTATACCCTGCTCTATTTTTTCAATCATATCCGGATAGTCTGTCATGGCATTGTCTGCATGGCTGTGCGAGTCAATAAAGCCGGGTGTTACCGTAAGTCCGCTTGCATCAATTATTTTTTTACCGTCAAGGCTTTTTGAAATACACACAATCCTGCCACCCGATATTGCAATATCCGATACATACCCGTCATCACCGCTGCCATCAATGATTGTTCCGTTTTTTATAACCAAATCATACACTGATTTTTTCTCCCGATAAATATTTTAAATGTTTATTATCTGACATAAAAGATTACACTTATACCTACTCTATATTGTACCACTATCTTTACCTATTTTAAATATGATGATTTTTCCCATTTTGGGTGATAATTTTTCCTAAGTTCTGCATTAAAATAAAAAACCGAAGCTATGTATTCTCCTGTTTCTTCCTTATTTATAAGTCAGTACAAAATATTTGCCTGTCTGTAATCATAGGGCGTGCGCCCGAAACGGCGGTGGAATGTATCAATAAAATGTGACGGCGAATTGAACCCGACCTTCCACGCAATGGTATTAACATCGTCGTCGGTTGTAAGGAGCATATCCTTTGCCATTCTCAGACGGTAATAAATTATATACTGATGTATGGTTTTGCCTGTAAAGTTTTTCATCAGCTTATTAAGATAATACGGGTGGTAATTAAAATGTGTGGCAATAAATTGATTTGATAAATTTGAGTCTGCATAGTTTTTGTTTATATAATCCAGAACCGAAGCGACAAGCCTGTTGTTTTTACCAAGCGAGTTTTCCTCCGTTAAAAGCAATAACAAAGCCCTTTTCAATACCGACGATGCAATTTCTTTATAATATTTGGACTTGGGTATAAAAATTTTAACACATTCGCCAAGCATTTCGTTTATCCTTAAAAAATCCTCTCTTATGATTACATGGTCAAACTCCTTTGGCAGCTCGTACAGGGGCAGTTTGGAATTGTCAAACTCCTCCTTTGGCGGTGTTCCCAGGGAGGTTGAATGTGAAAAATATTCATCGGACAAATCAAAATTGAAAACCTGAACGGTTATGGAGTCGCTGTCGCTTATCATAAACCTGTATTCTGTTTTGGGCGGGAAAAACATTATATAATTATCCGAAAATTTATATTTTTTACCGTCAACCGTTACATATCCCTCACCACTGCAAATATAGAACAGCCTGCAATCGTAGCACTTGCTAAGATACGGCATTCCTCTGAAATTATTGTGCTCCTTGGCATAGCGTATATTGGGATTTATGTTATATACTTCCATTTTCAATATCTCCCGTTTTCCAAAATCAGATTTATTTAAAAAGTTTGTTTTCTTATATTTGTTATTTATTATTTAAAACATTGTATCACAAACAAATGCTATAATCAATAATATAAAAGATAAAAATGAGGGATATGTTGTGAAATTTTCAGTAGGATACCAGTTAAGACCCGAAACGGATTTTATTGACACTATAATATCAAACAAGGACAGCATACATGAGGTGTATTTTGCCTGGGACGGGTTTGCAAACGGGCGAAACACTACATATATTGCAAACGATTTTTCAAAATGGGAAGCGGCCAACCGAAAAATGAGCGACCTTTCCACGCTTTCAAAAAACGGGATAAAATTTAACCTGCTCTTTAACGCCACCTGCTACGGAGCGGACAGCCTTTCAAAGGCGTTCTTTGAAAACATCGGCGACACGGTTGATTTTGTTAAAACCACCCTCGGGCTTAGCAGTATTACGACCACTTCACCCATTATCGGAAAGTTTATAAAGGAAAATTTTTCTGATATTGATGTAAGGGCATCGGTTAATATGTCAATCGGCACGATAGAGGGAATGGACTATATTTCAGATTATTTTGACAGCTTTTATCTAAAGCGTGAGCTAAACAGGGATTTTGAAGCGATTAAAAAATTAAAGAAATGGTGTGACGACAACGGCAAGGGGTTATACGCCCTTGCAAACAGCGGTTGCTTAAATAACTGCTCGGCGCATACATTCCACGATAACCTTGTATCTCACGAGAACGAGATACGGAAAATGGACAACGGCTATGCATTTCATGGGATATGCCACAAATACCTATCGGATAAAGAGCATATAAAATCGTATTTGGACATTACAAACTTTATACGGCCCGAGGATACAGAGCTTTACGAGGGATTATTCCCCTCACTGAAGCTTGCAACACGGGTTTCAAACAATCCTTCAAGGATTTTAAAGGCGTATATTGAAAACAAAAAATTTTCGGGCAGTGTTTGTGATTTGCTCGAACCCAACCACACGCACACGCTCTATCCCTACATTCTGGATAACAGCAAGATTTTAAAAACGGTAACAAATGAAAAATTAACATATTCAGGAATAAACTCTGCATTAGTTAAATTGGAGGAATAGACAATGTTGACAAGCAAAATGATTAAGGACGCAGCATACGAGGCAGGCGCGGACAAATGTGGCATAGGTCCTATGTCAAGATTTGAGGGTGCGCCACCCGAAATGGATCCCAGAAAGCTCTTCCCAACCGCAAAAAGCTGTATAGCATTTGCGTTCAGGATACCGCGCGGAGTCCAAAGAGGCATTGAGGAGGGAACGCAATTTTACCAGTACCCGTCAATGGCATACGGCGGTATAAATGAAATATATGCGCCTGCAGTCCTATACCATGTGGGAAAGGTAATAGAAGACGCCGGATATGAGGCTGTAGTTTATAGAAACACAGGCGCAAGAGGCATAGTTTCGGACATGGACGGAAGTCCCGGAAACACCCTGTCTCCCGAGGAGCAAATAAAAGTCAGCAAGCACGCAAAGGGCAAAACAGCGCATCACAGAAGCGTGCAGTTTACAAGGGAGGTCGGCAAGGACAAGGTTCCGCCCGATCTGCAGTTTCAGTTCCGTTTAGCCGCCGTTGCGTGCGGACTCGGCGAAATAGGCTGGAGCAAAATGCTCTTAACTCCGGAATTTGGGCCACTCCAGCGTGTGGCGTTTATATTCACCGATGCGGAGCTTGAATATGACGAAATGTATAACGGAAAACCGCTTTGCAGAAAATGCGGTGCGTGTGTAAGGGAATGTCCGGGCTCATGTATTCCTCCGCTTAATTCAGGAAAAACCGTAACCGTAAACCTTGCAGGCAAGATATGCGAGTGGGGAGATATTGATATGTGGCGCTGTTATGCATTCTATACACATACAGGCAGATACTATAACCCGTTTGTGCCGAAGGAGGTTTTTGACAAGAACGAGGACGGTCTTCTAAATCTCCTTGAACACCCCAACGACACCGTTGCAAACGAAAAAGAAATAATGAAGGTATATACAAGTCTGGAAAAATATTTCCCGAGCTGGGTGGGCTATAATATGGCAAAATGCGGAGGCTGTATCCGTGCCTGCGTAAGTATGCTTGAGAAAAAAGGCGGATGTATGGAGGGCAGATTTGAAAAGCCCCTGCGCACGAAAAAGGCATGGAGGATGGACAGATGATAAAATCCATAAAAGAGCATCTTAGCGGATTTTATCCTATGTGTGCCACGGACAAATGGCAGGTGGCATATATCACCTATTCCGATGCCTACGGAGATTTAAAAGAATTAAAGCGTCATATGACAACAGACGAGGTAATCATACCTGTTTTGGGAAATGCAACTCTTTATACTTATGAGAATGATAAAGTGGTATGTATGGAGCTTTGCAAAAATGTTGTATACAACATAGAAAAAGGAACCTGGCATCACTTAAAAATAAGCAGGGATGCGCTTTTGATTGTTGTTGAGGACAGCAATATAACAAAACAATCTACAGAAAGGATGACAATAGATGCTAACTGCCGAATATATAAAACACAAAGCTAAGGAGTTGGGCGCAACAACCTGCGGTATCGGAGATATTGCCTATTATGATGGATGCGATATACAAAGGGACCCAAAATCCATACTGCCTGCGGCCAAGTGTATAATAGGCTTTGGAATGAAAATCCCAAATGCCCTTTATGATGCAATGGACAGAGGTGTTCAGTATTACAACTACACAAATCTCGGTGTTAAATACATTGACGAGGCGTTTGTGGAGATACTTCTTTTAAAAATGGCAAGGATTATTGAAGATGCAGGCTATGACGCCTGTCTGCAAAGGACTGTGCCGGGGCTCAGGATAAAAGGCGACAAATCAACATCGCCCGAGGTAAGTCAGACATATGAGCTGATATATTCCTCCCCTGTCGAGGAGGGAAAGCCTGCGCCTGAGGTAATAATAGACTATAACAAGGCGGCAGTTGTATGCGGTTTGGGTACAATCGGGTTAAACAATAAGGTTATTGCTCCCAAATACGGTACATATATGCGCTATGCCTTTATTATAACCGATATGCCCCTACAGTGCGACAAGCCCATAGAAAATGACCTGTGCGACAAGTGCGGTGAATGTATAAAGGCGTGTCCGGGAAATGCTATCAGTAAAGACGGTATAAATTCATGGCAGTGCAGTGTCTATTACAGGGGCGCGCACAAGTCAAATCCGTTTATGAACGATACCTTTCTTGCAAACGATCCCAACCGTGAAAAGATACTAAACGGGGATATGGAATTTGACAGCGAAACGGCAAAAGAGATATACCCGAAATTGAAATTTTTACCAAACACGCATTTTGGATATGTTCCGTGCCTTTGCGGTAAAAAATGCGAAACGGTATGCTATAAACATTTAAAGGAGGCAGGAAAAATATGAAGCAGGCTATAATTGATACCGCCCTGAAATTTGATGCGGATATTGTCGGGTTTGCACCTGCCCAAAGATTTGACAAGGACGACGCAATATTTAAGATTATGCCCAATGCAAAAACCGTCATCGGGCTTGGCTTTAGAGTTTTGCGCGGTGAATACAGGGGCGTTGAAGAGGGTACGACATATTACCAGTATACAACCATGGGTGTTGAGAACTTGGAAGAAACGGTAATGCCTCTGGCACTTTTAAGAATAAGCACCCTGATAGAAGAAAACGGATTTGAGGCAATCCCTCAAAGACGGAACCAGCTTATAATGAACGAGGAAAACGAAACCAACCCCGAGGTTGACTATAACGATATTTACAGGGGTGTACAGGCGGAAAATCAGATTGATTTTGACAAGTGCGCAGTGCTTTGCGGACTTGGCGAAAAAGGCCTGTCCGGTGCAATTCTAAATGATGATTACGGTCCGTTTATACGGTATTCGTTCATAATAACAAATGCCGTTATTGAGCCGACGCCCGTATATGAGCCTCATCTTTGCGACAAGTGCGGTGAATGTATAAAAGCGTGTCCTGGAGGAGCAATAGACAAAAACGGAAAAATGAACACCTGGCGTTGCGCCGTATACTATAACGGCGCAAACGGGGCAAAAAATCCGTTTATGCCCCCCGATGCGTTTTCGGGTTTTGACAACAGGCTCGATATTATTAACGGTACGGCAGAGTTTGATAACGATGAGGCAAAGGAAATACTTGATAATATTTATTTCTATCCTCCGGCAAAGCATTATTACAGGACTTCTATCTGTGGCAGAGCGTGCGACAGGGCATGTTATATACATCTTGAGGAAAAGGGCGCTCTTAAAAAAGGCTTTAAAAAGAAATTCCGAAACGGCGAGGATTGGAAGCTTGACACAAAGCAATTTGTAACCGGTAAACGGGAAAAGGAATGGAAGTTCAGCAACAGGACATAATTCAAACAAAAAGGAGATTGACAAAAATGAAAGAAAAAATGAGAATTGCAATAGTTGGATGCGGAAGATTCAGTCCGTTCTTTGTTCCGCTTTTTAAGGCGGATCCGATAGTGGAAGAGGTTTATGTATGCGACTTAAAAAGAGAGCGTGCCCAAAAATTTGCAAAGGATTTTGATGTAAAAATAATTGATACATATGAAGAAGTTTTAGCGTCAAAAGAGATCAACGCAGTAGCCATATTTACACAGCGGTTTACACACGGCGAGATGGTTATAAGAGCTCTAAAGGCAGGTAAGCATGTATACAGCTCCGTTCCGTGTGCGGTAAAGGTTGATGAGATAAAGGAAATAGAAAGGCTTGTCAGAGAAACAAGGCTTACATATTCCATGGGTGAAACAGGCTTCTACCGTGCTCCCGCTTGTTTTTGCAGGCGTGAGTTTGCAAAGGGCACATTTGGCAACTTTACATACGGCGAGGCGCAGTATAACCACGATATACGCAATATGGAGCAGAGCTTCAGAAGCTCGGGCGGTGAGGACTGGAAACGATTTGCAGGAATACCTCCGTTCTTCTATCCATCACATTCAACATCTATGATTTTATCGGCAATGCCGGGCGTTTATGCAAAAAGAGTTGTTGCAATGGGATTTAGGAGCACTCAAAGACCTGACATCTACGGCACTGACGGGCAGAACAACTACAATAACCCATTCTCAAACGAAACAATGCTCCTTGAGCTTTCAAACGGCGGTGTTGTAAGAATAAGCGAAAACCGCTGTATCGGCTGGGTAGCGCCCGAAACATATATAACACAGTTCTACGGTGACAGCGCCGGCTATGAGTTCTCCGTTGCAAGACACAGCCTCTCACGCTGGAACCCCGATGACGACCACAAGACCATAATGGAGGATGTAACAGACCAAATCCAGCCCGAATCTGTGGCAAAGCTTATAAATGAGGATTACAAAGACGCAATACAGCAGATTGCAACAGGTGTCGGCTGGTACGATGCGGCGCCTGTTCAGCCAACGGAGCGTCTGCCTAAGGAATATCAGGGCATACATAACGGTCATAACGGCACACACCATTTCCTTGTAGACGATTTCTGCCGTGCATATGAGACGGGCAAATTATCGCCTACAAACATCTGGGAGGTTGCAAGATATAATATTCCGGGGCTTATCGCACATCAATCGGCACTAAACGGAAATCAGCCGATGGAGGTTCCCGACCTTGGCACTCCACCCGAGGACTGGGAAGTATTGCCTTGGGACAAGCGATAAACTTTAAATATTTTTTGTATGATTTTGTACTATAGCAATCCGGTATGTATCATATGCCAATTTCTTCATTTGACATCACGAAAGAAATATGGTACATTGGAAAAGTAGTTTAGTTTGGGGAGGAATGTCGATGAGGGAATTAAATACTGTTCTTATAAATAACCGAAAATTCGGTATTATTTATCACACTGACCTTACAAAATGTGAATTACACTCACACTCGTTTATTGAAATAGCCTATACATTATCAGGTAAGGCTGTGCATATTCTTAACGGTAAGTCAGAGGTGATAGGGGCAAATGACTATGTTGTTATTGAGCCCGGGACTCAGCATAAATATGTAAAAATCGGGTCTGAAAACCTGTCTGTAATAAACTGTATATTCACCGCAGGTTTTCCCTACCCTTGCGCTGAAGAAAATTCACTTTATGAGTGTATGCAAAACCCGTCATTGAATATTCGCTCAAGCAATATTAAGCCAAATCAAATAAGCGGAGTATACCATGACACTACAGGCGAGGTACGCCAGCTGTTCCTGATGCTAAGAGACGAGTACAAAAATAAGAACTACAAATATAACCTTATTGCAAGAAGTCTGTTAAATGTCATAATTTTGCTTACCGTGCGGTCGCTAAACCCGGGAAGCTCAGTCAGTCCGTTTATTTCGGAAACTATAAAGGATTATGTATCCATTCATTACGCAGAGCATAATATCTTGCAGGTTATAGGTGACAAATTAAACTACAGCGTTCCGTATCTTAGCAAGAAATTCAAAGCTGAAACGGGCGAGTCCTTTAAAGCGTATCAGCAGAAAATACGGATAAATCAGGCCGCATTCCTGCTCATGCACACAAATATATCAACAGAGGAAATATCCAATATTGTCGGATATACGGATGTAAAATACTTCATAAAAATTTTCACAAAAAAACAGGGCGTGTCGCCATCTAAATTCAAAAAGCTTCACGCCACATCCCTTAACCAAGCATTAAAGCGTGTATAAAATAATAAGAGCTGTTTGCATTAAACAGCTCTTATTTTGTTCTTATTTTGTTATATCTTTGATTATTTTACAAAAAACTCCGTTTCAAGTCCGCTTGCACTGTCAGGACCTACATAAAGCATAAATTTCCCAGGTTCAACAACATATTCCATTTTCTGATTGTGAAAGCCTAAATTTTTTATCGGTACTTTTATAACCACTGTTTTCTTTTCACCCGGATTAAGACCAATCTTGTCAAAGCCTTTTAATTCTCTTACAGGTCTTACCATACTTCCCACAAGGTCGCGTACATAAAGCTCTACAATTTCCTCGCCGAAGCAATCGCCTGTATTTGTAACCTCTACAGACGCCTCTAAAACATCATCAATACTAAATTCTTTGCTTGAAATTTGCAGATTGTCATATTTAAAGCTCGTATATGACAGTCCGTACCCAAACGGATACTGCGCGCCGATAGGTGCGTCGATATATTTTGATGAATACCAAATCTCGGCAATCGGAGGCTTACCTGTATTATTATGGTTGTAAAAATACGGGGACTGTCCGTTTGATGTCGGGAATGTCCAGACAAGCTTTGCCGACGGATTGTAGTCTCCGAACAAAACATCCATAACCGCATTGCCTGCTTCCGTTCCGAGGCCTCCCGACCAGAGTATGGCGTCAACCGTTTCATCAACATTCCTCAGCGCCAACGGTCTGCCCGAGAATATGTATGCGACAATGGGTTTGCCTGTCCTTTTAAGCTCTTTTAGAAGCTTTTGCTGAAGCTTTGGTATCTCAATATCGGATCTGTTTCTTGCCTCGCCCGACATAAAGCCCTGATAATTGACTCCCTCGCCTGCGACAAATAAAATAACATCACACTCATTTGCCACTCTGTTGGCATCTTCAATAAAAACCTCGTCTGTTTTTAAATCATAGCCTTTTGCATACATTGCATCATAGTTATTTGCTTTTAAGGCTCCGTATATGGTCGTTGCATTCTTGTTTTTTCCGCTCCAGACATCGTGCATATCATCCTCATTGCCTGCCAGTGCGCCGATAACGGCAATTTTTGATTTCCTATTAAGCGGTAAGGTTTTATTGTCATTCTTTAATAAAACAATACTCTTTCTTGAACATTCCCGTGCAAGTGCGATGCTTTGCTCCGTAGCTCCTATGCTGTTTGCTTTTTCCACATCAATATACGGGTTTTCAAAAAGTCCGAGTCTGTTCTTTAAATCCAGCACCCTTTCTACCGCCTCATCAAGCATTTCCATAGGTATTTCGCCGTTTTCGACAAGCTCCTTTAAATGGTGGTTATATGTAAAGGTTGCCATTTCTATATCGGTACCTGCGTCCATTGCTTTTTTGGCGGTATCGCGCTCGTCCTCGGTATAGCCATGCACCTGCATCTGCCCCACGGCTCCCGCATCGCTTATAAGCACTCCCTTAAAGTCCAAATCGTCTCTTAAAACATCTCTTAACAGCCACCTGTTTCCTGCACACGGTACACCGTTAAAGTCATGGAATGCCGACATCACAGTCGCAACGCCTGCATCTATTGCCGACTTAAACGGCGGTAGGAACATATCGTACAGTGTTTGACACGACATTTCAACGCTGTTATAATCCCGTCCGCCCATGCACGCACTGTAGCCTGCAAAATGCTTTGCACACGCCGCCACATGTGTATCGGATGAAATATCATCGCCCTGAAAGCCCTCGACCCTTGCTTTTGCAAAAACCGATGCAAGATACGGATCCTCCCCTGCGCCCTCTGAGTTTCTGCCCCAGCGCGCATCCCTTGCCAAGTCCACCATGGGCGCATATGTCCACTGTATACCCGATACTCTCGCCTCTTTTGCGGCAACCTCTGCCGTGCGCCTTGCAAGCTCAGGCTCCCAGCTACACGCTTCCGCCGCAGGTACGGGGAAGTTTGTAAAATAGCCATGTATTATATCATCGGCAAAGACAAGCGGTATGCCAAGCCTTGACTCCTCAACCGCACATCTTTGGAGCTTGTTTACCATTTCGGGGTCTCTTACCCTGATAAACGAGCCTATCTCACCCGACCTTAGCGTGTCCCATCTTATCTCCTCAAAATTTCTGTAAATAGACGGACCGCATTGCAAAAGCTGACCGATTTTTTCCTCGATTGTCATTTGGGAAAGTAATTTTTTTATATCCATTTTATAATCACCTACAAACCAATGTTTATTATGCTTTTATTATATCTTAAAATCCAAACACTTATCAAACCTACGGCCGTTAAGTACCCATATTCTATTTACTGCAATAATAAATATAGGCATTTGAAATTTCTCCCGTACTTTCGGATAACTCCATAACCGTACCGCCAAGAATGGGCGTTCCCAAATCACTTGCATATGCCGATGCACCGACAATACTGCCGTCAGAGCTACGGAAGTTAATTCTGTCGTATTCGCCTATTTTCTGACCGTACTGGAAGCGTATGCCGTCATATACAACGCTTGCGCTGTTACAATGCTCATGCCCCACTAAAATGGAATCTGCGTCAAGTGCTTTTATTCCGTTATATACGGTTCTGTCTTTATCCCATGGCCCTTTAAGATTTCTGCCGATATATCCAAAATCCGTAGGCTGTTTATCCGCACGCTCATCAATATTGATTGGTGATACCAAATCGCCACGCTCGTTCCTCTCACTGCCGTTTACAAATCCGTATGTATTGTAAAATGCATCCTCAAATGCGGCAAGCTGTATATGGAACGCAAAGGTATACTTCATATCCCCAAAATCTTTGTTTATCTTCTCTGCCGCGCCGCTATACCATTCAATCTGGTCATCGCCAAAGCCTGCCGTCTTTTTAGAATGGCCGTTACTGAAGCTTTCATCACTCATTACCGCACAGCCGTTACTGTCAAGCATAAATATTACACGCTTTAGTTCTCCGCCTTGGACAATTCCTATACTGTAATTGCCGTTTCCTGTCAAAGTCCTTTGCTTAAACAAACAGTTTTTGCAGTTTTCAAGGTATGCACACTGCCAGTCAACACCCATTTGGCTTTCATTCTCATGATTACCAAATACAGGCGCCCAAGGTATGCCGTATCCATCAAGGAAATCCGCAAGCTCCACAAACGAGGTTCCTTTATCGTCATATCCTCCGTATACCATATCGCCCGTAAGAAGAATTAAATCGGGCTTTACATTATTGATTATTTCCCTTAAATCATTGAACAGCCGTCTGTTCATAAGCTCCGGAAGCCAATATTTTGGCATAGCCGGATTATATGTCACATCGGGGCGGATCTGGGTTGAGTCCACAATCTGCGTGTCCGTAAGCTGTAAAATTACCGCACCCCGTCCGCTCTTAATATCAACCGTAAAATCAACATAATCCTTATATATTGACTCTTGTTTCTTTTCTGAATTTATCTTTTTTGTAAAACAGCGCATACTCTCAAGGCCGTCCCACACAAATACCGACATTTTATCAACGGCATTTGTATCAACATCTGAAGGTAGAATAAATGCCACCGTTTCATCATCTGTGCCATATGTTTTCGGTAATAGTGAAAAATCGGCGGATTGCACGCTTATGAGCCTGCCGTCACTGTATAGGGCAAGTATTACCTCACTGTTGAGCGTTTCATCACCTGAGTTTGCATAGTCCATTGTGACATTGACTGTCAGAGGAGCGTCTATATCAGGTAAATAATCGACCGACTTGCCGTTTACACTTACTTTACTTATATTAAGCACTCTGTCTGAATATTCAAGTCTGATATCGTCTGCCAAAACAGATGTGCCTCCGTCTGCCTTAAACATTATCGCCTTTACGGCATCGGGCACAGAGTTGTCTGACACACAGTTGTATGCAATATCATTCCCCTGAATATCCTTTACCCTTACCGTTACGGTATGGAGTAAAACATCAAATATAAGCTCTGCATCATACCATTTTGAACGGTCAAGGCCTACATATTCACCATTGTTTAAAACTGCGGGAGTGCCGTTGTTATTGGCAATTTTAAAAATTTCACTGCTACCGGATGCAATGTCAAGACCTGTATCGGGTATGACATTTACCGTAAAGGTGTCGGCTATTGTTTCGGGTTTGATTTTAAAGCTCGCCCTTAGCATACCTCGAAGATTTGCCGTTTGTTGATTTATAATCGGGTCATATGAGGGCATATATACCAAGCCCGACTGTTCGGTTACTCCTGCTGTGCCCGGATCATCGCCCAGTCTCACTACCTGACTTGAAAGTGTGCTGTCATTTTCTAAACAATAGCTGTTGCCGATACTCTCATAAAACCGCCACGGTGTAAATCCCTCAAAATAGCTGTTACCTGTTAAATCCTCAGACTTTTCAGCCGTTGTCATACCGTCGGTCGCACGGTAACTGTTGTTTGTAAAGGTATCAAAGCTCTCATTGTATATAAGAGCATTTTTTGAGGTTTTTTCTATAGAAACATTGTCAATATATACCCAGGAATGTTGTTTAAAGCCCAGCGCAGAAAATTTTAAAAAGCCTACCGACTCATTAGCGTCAAAGCTTACAGGGCTTCTTCTCGCAATAAGCTTACCCGTTGCCCTATTATAAAGCTCCACCGAATAATAGTGCTCGTCACAGTTTAATACGGTTTTAACCGTATACCATGCCTCGCCACCTATATCAACAGCCTTCAGGGTGCCTTGCGCAGAATTGTCATTTAAAAGTGTTTTGTAGTTACGGTAGCCAAGATAAAATCTCTGTCCGTAGCCTGCTATGATATTATGCTGTGCGCTTGCCTCTGTTAAATCCGATTTGTCTGCGGTATTCAGTGTAAAAGCAAACTGCGTCATTTTATTTAATAAATAAGGTTTAAAATCAAAGCTTATCTCCCATGAGCCTGTTACCGCCTCGCCCGCATTCACACCCGGGAAGGTTTTGGCATAGCCGTATTCGGGAATATCGCCGTTTTGGGTACTGTTCCCCTCGCCTGCTGAAACAACCATCAAAACCTTGCTTCCGTCTTTATCGGTGATTTTTGCAAACTTACCTTCATAGGTCGAGTACGGCGGAACACTGTCAACCGTAGTATAAAGAGTGTTGTTATCGGCAGCATACCAGCCGTAGTTCTTTAAGCCTTTGAGCGTTGGAGAATAGTTTGCGCTTGCAAAGCCGTCAAAGTTCTCCCTGTAGGCAGTATCGGTGTTTACATTTTCCGCATACACCGACGGCGTAGTTATTACAGCAGTATTTGCCATGATAACGGCAGCCGTAACAGCAGTACTTATAATCTTACGCAATTTCATTGTAAAGTCCTCCTTTAGTATGTTGTCAATATATCTTTAATGTTACTGTGTCAATTAACCCAGACGGGAGTCTATGTGAAGTGTATTTATTTGCAAGAGAGTTTGTTACCTCAATTTGAAGATTATTTTTACCGTCTTTTACATATTCTGTAATATCCAGTTGATACGGCGCCCACAGCCTAAAGCCTGCAAAATAGCCGTTTATGTATACCTGTGCCTGTTCGGCAACCGAACCCATATCAAGAACAATTTTATCCACACCGTCAAGGGATATATCAAAGTCAGACTGATAAGAGAGCGTTCCGCAAAAATCCTTGAACCTTTCATTTTCAGTCCATGAGCCAAGCTCTGTTTTTTCAGATCCTATATACCAGTTTTTTAGCTGTGTTTCTTTTTTTGGTGTTCCCGATTTATCGCAAAACCTCAGCACTGTCTTTTCTGTCGGATTTTTACCTGCACAGATTATAAGACTCTCACGCCTGTAAAGCGATAGTACATTATCCGTAATTTCCTTGCCCTCCCAAGGGTCAAACACACTGATATTATCATCTGCGGGAATTGTTACCTCACCTATGACGGGTGCTTCGCCCTCGTTTACAAGCACATAAAAATGCTCGCCATTCTTTACGATATGGCTCACCCTTAAATCCTTATGTGACGGATAAACTACCAAATCTCTTTTCAGGTATGCAGGTATATCTTTAAATGAGGCTACAGAGATTATATTCTTGCTAAGCTCTGCACCTGTCGGATTATACGCTATAACCTTACCGCCGTCCGATGCAAAATCCTTGATTTCTTGGCTTATAAGAGATACATCATCAATTATCAATGTGTCATAGCACTGCGATTGTATCTTTATCTTACCGCCGCCAATATCACAGCTTCCGTCATTTATCAGCTCCTCCTCAAGATAGTTAAATTCTATCTGATTTTGGTAAAGCGGTTTTGCTATATCAATCGGTAAACGGTTCGACTCGCAAAGTATCGCAATATTTGTTACATTAACAGAGTCCGTCATCATAAACGACATTCGTTTCATATAATCGGAGATTATGCCGTAATATTTCCACCAGATATTATTAAATCCCACATCGGGCGGTCTTTCTCCAAACCGCCTTTCGCCGTCAAGGGAATAGAAAAATGCATGGGGCACAAGCATATTTACGCCCCTTACAAACAGCCAGTCCATAGTCCATTTCATATCATCGGCATTAAATGCCCATTCTATTCCGTTCCTGCCGCCACAGGCAAAGCATTCGTTAAGGTTTCGCCTTTGCCCCCTGTGGCGTGCGGCGTCTGAGGAGCATTTTGCCTGAATTGAGTCGATGCCCCCTATTGCCTTATCGTCCTCGGGGGCAACCTTTCTGAAAACCAAATCCTGTCCCGGGATATGGAAATATTTTAAAAAGCCGATATCTGCGGATTTACGGGGATGCCCGACCAGTGCAATATTGTGCTTATTGCACCACTCAAAAAGGGGTTTATAAAAGCTGTTTTCAAGTCTGTTACAGACTGCTTTTGCATATTTTTTCCGTATCTTAGCTGTTTCTTCGCCGACATCGTACCACATTGCCACAATATCGCAAGGATATACTCCCACATTTTTAAGCTCCTGTGCAAAGCCGGTTGTCCACTCGTTCATTCTCTTATCTTCACCGCGCCCCAAAACAGATGGCTCGTCGGTAAAAATACCTATCACAGTATTTGAGAAATATTTTGAAAGAGCATTGTAATACCTTTCATGTGTAAGCTCTATAAAGCACTCAACAGACTCCCGTCTTAATATATCTGCCGCACCGGGCGGATTTTCCCAGTCGTCCTCGCCTATGTGTATACCTCGGATATGTCCGTGAGAAAAGCCCTCTATCAAATGAAGAAATACACAGCCGTCATCTAAAGCTCCGCCTTTATATTCTTTAATGCTTGCCCTGTCTAAGGCATTATCGGATATTTTTTTTGCGGTAAATGTAAATACCAACCTTTCACCCTCACTAAGACAAGGCACACTTTTTGTACTTTCCTCGCATCTTATACCTCTCGATGCAAAATCGGGGTGCGTGTTTACTATCATTCCATGTGCAGACCCTGATGGGTACATTCCCTCGTCATAGAGAATTACCTTCATACCGAGCCTGTCCGCTTCCTCCACCGCACATTTTACATAGTGAAGATACTTATCCGACATATACGGTATATCACGGGGTATGCCTATTCTTGGGTGGATAACAAATCCGTTTACGCCCTTTGAATACATTTTCTGTATCTGACTCACAATTTTCGCCTCGTCAAAGCTGTCGTTCCAGAACCAGAACGGCATAGGTGAAAATTCCCTGTCGGGGTGTATAAGCTTTTCTAAAGTTATGTTGTTCATATTCAACTCTCCAGATAAATCACCTGATTTTCCTTTAAGATAAAGGATGCGGTATCTATATCTGTCTCCTTATAAAAATTGTTCTCGTCTATTAAATATCCATGCAATTTTTTGTCAGTGGCAAGTGTAATGGGAGTGTCCTGCCCGATATTTGAAATCAAGACTCCGCATTTTTCACCGTCCGTTCCTGCAAGCACATATACATCTTCCGTATCGGATTTTGCCATTACCTGTGTTCCGAGCTTATAAAGGTTTCCAAAAGCCTTAAATCCGTAATATGTACACAACGGCTCATATGTCATGGGATTAAACAAGCCTCCGTACATCGAAATTCCCAATCTTGCATCGTAATAGCACATCATTGACATTTTTGTGTTCTGCATTGCGCACATCATTGCCACCGCATTTGCCGATGCAACGGACCTGCCACGCTCTTTCGTACGGGCGTTTGGGTTCCACTCGTTTAGGTGTATTTCAACCTCCGAAAGGCCTGCGTCATTTAACCGTTTTTCAACATATTTCTGTCTTTTCACGGTTGCCCAAACCGTTGCATAGCTATGATGTGAAAAAAAGTCAAACGGCAGGTTTTCCTTTACCACCATATCTATAAATCCGTCAAAAAATGTGATAAAATACTCCGTTCTCTTTTCCCAATCGGTAGGATTTTCCTTCATACCAAGTCCTATACCGATAGAATTTTCTATATCTTTGGCACTGTCAACAACATAAAATCCCGAATGACCGTAACCGCCTATTTTAATCGTATTTCCAAAGCATTTTCTAAGATGCTTTGAGGTTACCCTATAAAGCTCATAAAATTCCTCTTTTGTGCCGTGCCACATCATATTTTGCGTGTTGTCTATGCCGTTATCAGGCTCGTTCCAGATTTCCCAATACTTGATACCGTAATGAAATCCGTCTGCCCAGCCCTCGTTATAGTGGCGAATGATATGCTCGCAAATTCTCGCCCATTTTTCCATATTCTTGGGCGGAAAAATCCTGTACGCTTTTATATAATGGAAATTCTCAATCGTAACTCCCAGACGATATACCGGCTCACAGTTATTTTTCTCCAAAGCCTCGATAAGCATATCGGTAAACACAAAATCGTATGATGAGGGGTCTGTTTCATCGGCGGAAAAATCCCTGAAAATATTCGGTATATCAACAAACATATTACCGCCGAACCAACCGCCGACATCATGCAGGCGTGAATACGGAATATTTGCATCTTTTAAATATTTAACAAACGAAAAATCTATTGCGCCAAACGGAGGTTGTCCGACCCCGTGCATGGGCTTGATTTTTCCGATTTTATCATTGAAGTCAATGCTGATATTTGCCATATGTTTATTCCTTTTTCTATAATTTAAATTTATGGGTTGTTCAAAAATTCCGATTTTCAAACAACCCATTTTCCTACATTATCTTTTATTCAGAATATTATAAGAGCCTTAACCCTTAACTCCGCCGATATTGATACCGCCCATAATGTAGCGCTTGAAGAACGCAAATATTATAAGCTGAGGCATAGCTGCGATTATAAGACCCATAAGATATGTGTTCTGCTTAACTGTTCCGTCATTACCCATCATAAATATTTTTGCAGGTAACAACTGCTTTGTCGTATCCTGGATAATAAGATACGGACCGAAGAAGTTTGACCATGCTCCCGACAAGGTCATAATTGATTCATATATGATTATCGGCACACTTAAAGGTACCATAATCTTAAAGAATATTTGAAGCTTGCCTGCTCCGTCAATTGTTGCCGCCTCGACAATGGAGTTTGAAACCGCATCAAAGGCGTTCTTAAAAAGCATTATCGCAAATGCGTCAACCGCACCGCCAAGCCACAGCGGCCAATAGGTGTTGAGCAAATTTATACCGATGCCAAACTCCGTTCTTGATGCAAACGGGAAAGACAAATAGCTTATATAGTTAGGTACCGTTCGCATTTGAGACGGCATCATCATTGTCCACAGTATCAATATAAATACCATGGTACTTCCCTTTGGCTTGAGCTTTGAAAAAGCATAACCTGCAAATGTACACACACCTAACTTCAGTGCCCAAGCAACGGCGGAATAATAGAATGTATTGATAATACTTCTTCCGAATTTTAACTGGTTCCACGAATCTGCCACACGGGTAACAAAAATGTGCCATGACAGATGTTCGGGGAAAAATTTTGTACTGGTATATATTTCGTTAGGGTCCTTTAATGCCGTAAAAACCGTCCAAACAGCAGGAAGGAATGTTATAAGACAGCAGGCAATAAGTATTGCAAATAATATCCAATACAGGATTTTGCCTCTTGCGCTTTTTAAATCGACATTTGTAAGCAAACCCGTAGTTTTGTCTTGAAACTTACTCATTGTTCTTACCTTCCTTTACAGACTTTCTTCCAGCTTCCTGTTGAGCTTGAAATAGAATATTGTCATAAATATCAGGACTACAAAAATTATTGTACCCAATGCCATAGCGTGGCCTACTCTCTGAGTAACGAAACCGTATTTATAAAGCTGATAGCCCAAGGATGCAGAAGCGCCGTCAGGACCTCCGCCCGTCATTGCAAGAGGCTGTTCCATAACCTGGAATACACCGATAATCTGGCGTACGAAGTTTAATATCAGCACTCCCATTATCTGCGGACGGGTAACATACCACGCACGCTTTAATATTCCTGCTCCGTCTATTGTTGCCGCCTCGTAAAGCTCCTGGTTTACGCCCTGAAGTGCCGAATAGTAGAGTAGCATTGTGCCCGGGAAGCTCTTCCATGTCATGGACACAACTATCCATAAAATCGTAAAATGAGCATCATTTAACCACTGATACGGCGACATACCGAACTTTACAAGTATCATATTCAAAAGGCCTATCTCGGTAGGGTCATACATCTGCTTCCATAAGAGCGAAACAGCAATTGCAGGTATAATGGCTGGCAGGTACAAAAGCGTCATTATCTTCTGCTTAAAATGCACCATCTCGTTTACAACGACCGCTAAAAGCACCGGTGGCAAAAATCCAACCACCAACGACCAGAATACATATTCCAAGGTGTTTATAAAAAGCGGTATAAACTGAGTATCCTTCATTACCTCGACATAATTCTTTATACCGATAAAATATGTAGGCGAATATCCCTTCATTTTAAACAGCGACCACACAAAGCCCATTACCGTAGGCCGCCATATGAAAAGGTACATAAGTATAAGAGCAGGCACCGCAAAAAGCCATGAGGTTATAAAGGTTCTCTTTTGAAATCCGCCCCGATTTAACTTTTTTGCACGCCCGTCATTCTTGTTTCTCATTGGGCATCCTCCTTATTCTAAAGCTGAAATCAAGCCGTAAAACAGATAACGGCAATCAACTCCAACGCTCACCTACAGCGCCTTAGCACTGCAGGTGGGCTGTTTGATTATGTTATAATTAAAAGTTATTTAAGAAGTTTGTCTGAAAATCTGAATTTGCTTTCTTTAACAAGGTTGCACAGTCGGCATTCTTATCACCCAGAACATTCTGAATACAGTTATCAAGAATACCGTACAAATCCTGAGCGCATATAGGCTCTTCAGGCTGTACCTCAACTGTTTCATCGTCTAAGAACTCGTTATAGAGTCTTACATTATTCGGGCTGACATTTGCATATTTTTCAATAAGCTCGTTCTGGAACTTCTGCTTTGCACTTTCTTCATTCCACGGGCTTAAAGACTTGATACCGATAACGGCACCGCCTGCCTTTTTCTGCTCGATTGAGTCAATCAAAGCCTGCTTACCCGACTCGTCAATGTCATAACCGTTTCCGGTATACTCCAAAAATCTGATACAAGCATCAATCTGCTCCTCTGTAGCGTCGTCTACTATAGCTCTTGTATCACCGCCAAGCAGGGTTACATAACGCTTTGGACCTGCAGGAATAGCCATCATACCCAATGAATCGGGGTTAATGCTGTATGTTGCCACCTGGTTTCCGATAGTTCCCGAACCAAGCATCATTGCCGCCTTACCTGTTGCAAGATACTCTGCTGTACCGTTGTTATCAATCAGGGTATTTTGAGGCAGTACATTATACTTCCATCTTAAATCCTTTATAAATTGCAATGCCTCGGTACATTCGGGCGAATCAAAGGTTGCAATCCATTTTCCGTTCTCGTCCTGCTTCATAAATTCTGCACCGAATGACCATGCCATAACGGTGAATATCCAACCGCCTGCATTGTTCATTGTAGGTAATATAAAGCCGTCCTTACCTGTCTTTTCCTTGATTTGCTTTGCAAACTCAGCCATTTCATACCAATCCTTTGGCTGTTTTGGCGTGCCGTCTGCCTCTACAAGACCTGCGGCTTTGAATAAATCCATATTTACCGCAAGACCGAGAATATATGTAGATATCGGGAATGAATATATCCGTCCGTCTTTTGAGATTACATCCTCAACCTTCTTTGAAAACTTACCCTCATAGCCTCTGTCCTTTAAAACATCGGTAATGTCTGCGGCATACTCACCGTCTATAATTCTCTGTATCTCGGTAAAGTTACAGCGGTAAATTGTAGGAAGCGTGCCTGACTCTGCCTTTGGATAAAAGCTCTTTAAATCAAAGGTCCATGTATCGCCTGTTAAGTCTACATCGGGATTTGCCTCTTCAAAGCCCTGCTCCCTTTCAAGAGCCTTGGGATAGTTTGGTGAGTCGGGATCGGGCCAACCGCTCGTTGAAATGGCAATTCTGCCGTCCTCCGTCCGTCCCTTGTTGGAGCCTGCACAGCCGAATAATGAACTGCACATTGTAATGGCCAACACTGCGCATAAGATTTTCTTGAGTTTCATCTTGTAATCACTTTCCTTTCCGTTTTATCTACCTATAAATTATAAACATCTGAGGCTGCATTCTGTTTGTTACTATAAATACAGTTGAACATTTTTCAGGGTCGTTTAAGTATGTAACAATATCGCCCGTTGTACCGGCTGAAATTGCATTTATTGTCTTTGATGTGTCGTAAACCAAAACAGGTCTTGACATGGCATTGATTGCAAAGTCACATTCTGCACCGCTTGTAAAGCCAATCTTTACAACATTGTCAACAACGCTGTGTGCATAGCCTGCAAACAGTCCGACAATATCATTGAGCGCCGATATTGCCTTATGCTCGCCCGTTCTGTAGTTATATACCACCGTACAGCCCTTAACATGACCGTAGCTGTCCTTTGTCAGGGTTACAACATCGCCGGGCATTACTCCGCTCTTTGTAAACAGACTGCTTACGCTCTCATCTGCCTTTATGCTTACAGGCGCAGCGCCCTGATAGCCCTCCAGTACCTCGACAGGGTTTCCGTCCTCGTCAATACCACGGCTTATTTCCTGAGCAAGTATCGGCATTTCTGCATTTACGCGGTTGGGGTCATAGCCTTTTAGCAGTAAGTACTTTGTAATACCTATATTCTCCGATGTTTTATAGCTCTGTGCATAGGTACCTGTATCGTTTGCAAGTCTTGAGCCTGCGGTTACCCAAAGGTCATCGTCGCGCACATTGTCATAGTCCGTTACAAAAGGTACTATAAACACCTTTGTATTTGCATCAAATACTATCTTTTCGCCAATTCTTGCAGCGTTTGCATTTGCTCTTATAAGCCTTTGCGTATAGGTTGTTTCGCCACCGTACCAGAACGGAACATCAATCTGCAATGAATTCGAGGTTTCATTTTGTTCATTGTATGTTGCAGTGTCTATCTCCCTTATTTCGCCGTTCTGATCAAGCTTTATAAGCGCAAACTGCGCTGTGAGCTTATTCTCTCCGGCAAGGATTGCATTATATGCATCTTTTGCGGTGGTATACCTTACTCCGTCTATTATAAGCTTTTTGGCGCAAGGAATACGGCTTACATTGCTGTCCTCGCCGAGCAGCTTTATGACGAGCGGTGCATCCTCCCTGTCATCCAATATGGCTTTTAACAAAAACGCACCCTTTGCGCTTCCTGTATTTACCTTGATATAGGCAATCTCACCGTAAATATCGGTATATGCCGTAACATCATCACCTGTTGAATAATCGGTGGTTGGCACTCTGTCATCAACACGGTACGGATTTCCGTTTATAGAAACCTTGGTGTAGTCTTTCGTGTTGATATATTCAATTTCGCCCGTTACCGTACCGTAGCTTACATATGCCTCGATATGCTTATTGTCCTTTGAACGGTAAACCGATAAAACGGCGCCCTCCTTGAGGTCCTCAAACGGCATTTCGTCATTACCCATAACCCTCAGGCTGAAGGTATCATAATCAGCATCGTTAAGGCTTATAAACTCATGAGGTCTGTTTTTGTCGTAGATTATGCGGTCTACTGTGTTTATATTACCGACAACATAGTCCTCATACGCTCTTACAATCATAACGGTATATCTGCCGTTATTGGAAACTAATTTTATTTGGTATCTCTTGTTATTTAAAATCCTGTCATACCCCGAATCAACAATGGAGCCGTTATATACAAGCAATATGCTCTTATCAAGAGTTATCTTTTGCTTCCTGTCCTTTTCATCGTAGTATGTGTAAACAAAAGAGTTTGTATCAAGCTGTGCATCACCGTCAACGGATATGGTTTTTGTTTTTTCCGAAGATGCTTTTTTACTCAAGCCTACCCATAAAAGCTTTTTCTCGTCCGATGAGCCTTTGTCCTCGTAGAAAAATTCAACCTTTTCACCAAGATAGTCTATCATATTAAAGCCTTCACTGTTATATATCACAGCGCCTATCAATGTAGCATTATCTTTTAAAGCTCCGCCGTTAATCACGATTGAATTTGCACCGTTTACATTGCCCTCATCATAGTAAATATCCCTGTAGGTTGATACGAGCGTTTCATCATCGCTTACCTCATATGTCATGGCAGTACCCGTTGAAGATTTTACCTTCATGATGTTTACCGTAAGTGCATTATACAGGATATAGAGCATATCCGACATTGTAACCTTGTCCAAACTGCTTACACCGCTTGATAATTTTATATGTGCGGCGGTTGATGTGTAGCCTGTAGGATAACCGCCCATACGCTCTGCATATCCACTGTATCCCATGGCGCACAGGAGCATTTTATATGCAGCGCCCTTTGTTATCGGGTCACTCGGATGGAAAAGCTTGTCCCCTGCTCCGTTTATAATGCCCATCTGGGTAAGATTTGAAATCTCATTAAATGCCCAGTAGTTCTTCGGCACATCGTAAAAATATACCTCTGAACCGCCGTATGCGGTTTTACCCATCATTCTCGCAACTGATGCCGCAAAATCAGAACGGGGTACCTCATATGTGAGCGGAACATTATAGTCGTAATAGTCGGGTATTATACTGAATGTTCTTAAAACATCCATCATCTTCCGTATCTGGGGAGAAATGTTATCTTCCGGTGTCTGAGTCAAGGTTTTTGCAATTTCCCCCGCAACATCACCCTCGCCCTCGGCGCTTACATTCATCACAGCACAACTGCACGATACGGTGATTGCCATTAAAATTGCAAGTAATTTCTTGTACATTTTAATCATAAATCATGCCCCCCTTAACCTTGTAAGCCTTTTAGTACGCTGTATATTATCTTTGCCGCCTGCGCTCTTGTTGCAAGTCCTGTAGGTGCAAAGGTAGTTTCAGTTACTCCGTTTATCGCACCCAGCTCATGAAGCGCGCCGACAGCATCCTTTGCATAGCCTGCAATCTGGGCATCATCATCAAAGCGGAAGGTGCCTGTTGACATATTGGCGTTTCGGTACTTTAGAGCATTATATATCATTACCGCCATATCCTGTCTTGTAATGTTATTGCCCGTTCCGAATACTCCGTTACCAACGCCCTTTACAATGCCAAGCTGTGCGGCAACATTTATATACTTTACAAACCAATCGCTGTCCTTGGCATCACTGAACACATTATTGCTGTAGGCGTAATCTGATGCTCCGAGCGCTCCGACAAGGATTTTTGCAAATTCTTCTCTTGTGATGTTCCTTGACGGGTCAAATCTGTCCTCGGCGACTCCGTTTATAATGTTTCTGTCGGCAAGTGCTAAAATTCCCGGCATTGCCCACTCGTAATTGTCTATATCGTTAAAGGTCTTTTGTACGGGCGTCAATGAGCTTGAAGGCGTATAATCCGATGCCGACATCTGAACAGATGCTACTGTCGGTGTTTTATTGGTGCTTCCGCCGCCTCCGCCGCCTCCGCCGGAGACAGACTGTGATGAGTTCTGTGCCGCCGAAAGAGCGCTGTTATATGCAGTCTTAAAGCTTGCACTGTCCTTAAAGGTCTTACCCATAAGGCTTCTGCATGCCGCATCGGATATAGGTGTTTTTATGCCGATTTCTAAACCGCAGGTTACAAGCGCCGACTTTAATTCACCGTATCCGTTTCCGTATTTTGCGGCTGTAAGGATTATAGCTTCCTTTATTTTACTCTCAAGCTGTTTTGGGTCGCTTATGCTTTTACCTAAAATAAGGCTCGTAAAATATTTACCCTTTTCATTCGTAGTTAAACTGTTTGTGCAAAGAGTTTTAACATCATCGCTTATAAGCAAATTGCTTATTTCATCCTTGACATTATCTATTTTACTGCTGTTAAGCTGCTCGATAACAACATATGTGTTAAACATCTTGGCATTGTTGGCCTCATCCTGCGCATTTAACGGATTTTTCTTTACATATTCAAAATACGGTCTTATCTCATTTCCGACATCAGCGTCCCCTAAAAGCTTGCTGTTAAAGTTAAGGGCAGAACGCTTCGTATTTAAAATATTTTTAAAGGTTTCAAAGTCGTCAGATGTTGCCGAAGAATTAAGAGTACTGTAAACATCTGCAAAATCCGCATACGAGCTTAAATATACGCTGTCTATATCAAGCTTTTTATCGTCTAAGTACATTGCCGTAGGATAATCGCCCGCTACAAGAGTTGATGCGGTATTACCCTTAGTGTCAAACCTTATATCAAGCGAATAAGCACCGTCTTTAACAGGTACTTGCGCTCTGTAGAACACTGTATCATCGGCGGCATCGGCTGTAAGCTCGTCGCCTGCATCAAATGTATTGCCCGGCTTTAAAATCTGAACCGTCAGATACTTACCGCCATCATCTGCCTTACCGCTTATATTAAGCACGGAGTCGTTATATGAATATGTAACAACAGGCTTTGATGAAGTGGCATTAGCTGTAGTATCTTTCTCGTCATAATTATTTGTTGCATCTATTGAACGGCAATACGGAGCAGAATTTTTAAAGCCCTTCCAAAGACATACCGAAATCCTGTCCACCTTGTTCATATCAAGCTTTTCGGAGCTTGGGACTGTAAAGGAAACAGTCGTTTTTCCCATTTCCCCTGCGCCGACAGGCGACAAATTCGCACTTGATGTTGCCAAAAGCATATCATCACCGTAATATGCCACAAACGGCATACCGTTAAGCTCTTCATCGGAGGTATTTGCATACTCTATCTGAGCTGTTATTTCCGAGCCGTTTACAACATCTGAGAAAAACGCAATCGAGGTTGATGCCAGGGTCATAAGCTCGGGGCTTTCCGATGATACGGTAAACGAATATTCAAAGGTCTTTCCAAGCTCATACCCGAATGTGTTGACAGCAGTTGCGGGAACGGTAATGGTATAGGTCTTTCCGGCAGTTAAAAATCCGTCGGGAATAATCGTATATGAACCCGAGCTGTAAACAGGTGAATAGCTGACGCTGTTTCCGTTATTATCCTTAAATGTAACGGTATCGGGGTTTGTGCTTTCCTTTGTCATATCGCTATCAAACGGGAGCTCTATGCTCTTTATTGCGGCAGGAACATTATTTTTGTCCGTTACGCTTTCGTCTCTGTAGTCTGTAATAATGACACGGTTTCCCGAAATTTCAGGCTTTGGAATATAGTATTCAAGCCTTACATCATCAATATACACCGAGCTTCCGCTCATAGCTCTGAAGTTAATAGCCTTTACCTTATCAAAGGTCGGTGCAACTCCCGGATTTATCCAGTTTGTATCGTGAGTAAAGTGTGCAATCTCTTTTCCTGTGCTGTTCTCTTTTACGATAATGGTTACATCATCGTTTATAACATCAAATATAACCTCTGCATCATACCACATTGACTGCTCAATCTTAACAGGCGCGTCGCTTGTTCTAAGATACGGCAAGCCTGCAACCGCAGGTCGGGGCAAGCCCTTTTCCTGAATTGCCAGCTGTGGCGGATAATCCCACTTACTGTTATAATTATAACTGCTTATAATATCAATAGCCGATGCGTAGCCGTTTTTGGAATAGTGCTTGAATTTATATGTAAGCCGTAATTTACCGCGCTTTGTCTGAGTGTCCTTTGTAAGATACTCGCCCTCTAACGGCATAAGAATCATACCTGTTGACTCCTGCACAGAAGTTGCGGTATCATCACCCAATCTTACAACCTGACTCTCAAGCAGTTCATCATATACCAAGTCATAGGTGTTACCGAATGTCCTTAACGCACGCCATGGCGAATATCCGTCAAAGAAGCAATCGCCCTCTCTTGACTGCGCCTCGGAAACATCTGTACCCACGCTTAACATGGTTGACGCCGGCACAACATTTTTATATGAGTCAAAATTATCCTCATATATCAAGGTTTCAGGCTCACAAGGCTTTATTGAAACATCATCAACATAAATGGTTGTTCCAAATCCGCTCAGTTTTAAGAAGCCTATTTTTTCCTCGCCTGCATAGTTTATTCCGCCTCTGCGTGCTACAAATTCGCCTTCTTTGTAAAGCTCTACCGAATAGTAACCGCCGTCGTTGTTTACAACGCACTTAACATCGTACCAAACATCCTCTGCCGTTCCGACAATAGAGGTCGGAACTCCGATATTGCTTGTACGGTGTCCCATTTTGATACCGTTATATGAATAAAGTATGTTATGCTTTGCAACAGCGGTGGTTTCATTAAAGCTGTTTAAAGACAGGTCAAAAAGCATTTGCGGTTTGCCTAAATCAACAGGCTTAAACTTAAATGAAATCTCATACGAGCCTGACGGCGTTTCATTTGACGGCTCTAACATTCTGCCAAGAGCCTTTGATGTTGTAAGCTCCAAAACCTTGTTATCGCCGTCTTTTACAATCTGCGCAAACTTCTGGTTTTTATCAGACTCGTTTCGCGCCGTAAACTTGTTATCTGTAGCAACGCTCCAGCCGTCCGCATACAAATCGTTCATTATATCAACAAGGGTATATGTGTCGCTTATCTCCTCATAACCCTCAAAGTCCTCAAAAAATCCGATTTGAGTATCCTCATCAGCGGATACTAAAGTGGTTACTGCCGAGCCCGTCATTGCAAGAGCCAAAGCAGATACCATGCTTATAATTTTCTTTATGCTCATTTAGTAATACCTCCCCAAATGCCGGCTATTTAGCACTCAATAATTTCATCGTACCAAACAGCGTTACATCTTTATGTGTGCCCACTCCTGAGCAATACTCAATCCAGCCCCGTCTGCCCTGACCGTCGTTATCATTTGCCATAAGTGAGAAATGATATTCTTTGTCAGGATCGGGTACATAGCCTTCATAAAACAGTTCTGCCCACGGTATGGAAAGCTCGTAAACAGTATAGCCGTCCATTCGCTTAACCACAAGGTCTGCCTTGTCCACACAGACATTCATGTCCAATTCATATGCGGATTTAGACCTGTAGGCAATATCTCCCTCGTCAGGAACCTGCGCAATACCTATTTCGGTAAATCGGACTTTATCTGCGGAGTTTATCTCCTGATGGTCGTCAATACCAAACTGGATACCGTCGCCACGCCACATATTTTTTGCGCCCGACGGCGTGTATATTACGGAATGGTAATCGTCCGTTACTACCGCCGCCAAATAGAAGTTTTCCTCGTCCCATTGCATTGTACCGCCAAACGACAAATCCTCAGGTCCGCGCCAGTCCGTGATTTGCAGGACATCCTTTTTCGTATTTGCGCCTACCCATATAGAGTTCCATTCGCCCTGCTCCAAAATTCCGTCAATCTTTGGCGGGGTTTTGGTATACGCCGCCGATGTAAAGTCAAGCGCCGCATCCTTGGTGATTACCTCACCGTTATCACAGTTTACAACTGCGCTTACATTCATAATATTCTGTATTGTTTTTTCGGGGATAGGATAATAGAATACTATATCCTTGCCCGGCTCTAAAACAAATTTCCGCTCTTGCGCTGTGGGCAGCATTTCCTCAGGTGCGGTGATTTTTACACTGCCTGCCATAGTAAGAGAACTGCACAGGCTCTTTATTTTAACCTCCGCACGCCAATGGTTTGAGTTATGAATAAACTGCCCTGAGGTTATCTCCACCGATACGGGAGCGCCAAGCACTATCTTATGATTTTGTGAATATACCAAAGCTCCCGAGTTCGATAAAGCATTTACCGTAAACCTGACATCGCCCTCGTTTCGCAAAATCCGTATTCTGATATTTGCTGTGTTGCCGTTAAAGACGGGTTGCTCTACCAATTCGGCAGTGCTTGGCAAATCGCACGAGAGTGTTAAATCCTTGTCGGTATGCTTTGTGTATGTAAATTCAACAATATCTCCTGCAATGGAGCTTTTTTCGTTCTTATCTACCGTAACGATTGCGCTTCCTTCACTTGCAAACTCGAATTTATTTATATCGCCTACAATATAAATGGGCTGTCTGTTTACATAGAAGGTATATGTTCCGTCATCAGAGGTAAGGTCTGAAACCTTGTTTCCGTACATATCATATACTTCGACACTATTGGTTCCAAAATCGTAGCTTACCGCTCTTCCCTCCTGCTCGCCGGTGTAGCCTGCCAATGCCGTTACAACATTTTTATTCATTGCCCTGTTGTAATATTTCATGGCATAGGCTCTGTCTTTGTCTAAAACCTTTTCAAAATCGGCAGTAGCGCCTGTAAAATTATTCATTGCGGCTAACGCCAAATATGACGGTTTTGCACCGCTTGCCGTCCTTTTGGCTTCGGGGTTTGTGTTATAATCATACTGCCAGCAGTTTACAGCGCCCCAGCTCGACTCAACATATGAATCGTCAGCTCTGTCGTACAAGCAATAGTAAGTCATCAAATCTGCAAGACCGTATGCCCTTAAAACCTGGTAATAAAGGGCGAGTGCTCCGGGCTGTTCCAAAAGCGGCGAACCTTGATGATCGGTCGCACAGCCAATTTCCGAAATGACAACGGGCTTTGGAGGACCGTATTGGCCGACAATATCACGAAGAGTCTGTACAGACTCCATAAGCCTTGTCTCATCTACCCACTCTTTTCCCCAGTCGTAATGGTGACCGCTTACCGCGTCCATATAATCGTATGCGCCTGCCGCCATTACACGGCTTACCCAGTCATATACGCTCGTTGATGCTTTTTTATGCGGAAGACCTGCCGTATCAAGACCGATAATAACCGCATTTGGGTTTACCTTTTTAACCGCCGTATAAACCGCCTTTAAGACTTTTGCATAAACCTCGGGCGGTTCAAGCGATGGGTTAAAGCTCTGTATATTCCACTCGTTCCAGACCTCCCACTGGTCGATAATACCTTTAAACTCGTTTGCCACATATGCGGCATAGTTTGCAAAAGCGGCAATTCCCTCGGGAGAGGACGGGTTGTTACCGTTATCATAAAATGAAACTCTGCCCTTGAAAATGCCCATAATGTTTATACCGCGCTCTTTCATCTTCAAAGCCCATTCTTTTGCTTCGGTCGGGAAAGTATATACACCCTTGCTTCTTTCAAGCTCATTCCACGCAATACCGTCAATTCTTACCCATGTACCTCCTGCCTGCATTATAAGCCCCGGAGTCTCATCAGGAGTACCTTTTCCGTGAAAAACCTGCGATGCATAACCCATCATTGGGTTTCCGTCCTCGTCCTTTACAACATCGCACACGGAAAACTCATCGCTGTAGTTATCGGTAAATTCCTGACCTGTGGAATTGTTTTTGGATTTTATCTCAGTTTTTACGGTGTATATGCCGAATGTCTTGGGATTTGGAATGTCAAGCTCCAATTGTTTGGACTCATCTGCCTCAAATGACGCCTCCTCTTCCTTTTCAAAAATCAGTTGATTGCGAGCGTCGTATACCTCCCATTTGACTGTCGATGAAACGGAATCATTTGTTTTTACTCTAAGGTCATTATACACCTTTATTTCATCGGTATTTGAAAAAATATTTCCCACCTTTTGTGACTTTAGTCCGTTATATTTAAAAATATCGCGGATAGGTACTTTTTTAACTGATATTGAGCCAAAAACTACAGCTCCGTTTGAGGAACCCATGGACGGGCTCCAAATTCCGACTCTGAAATCCGTTGCTGCGCTTAACTCATTTGCAAACTTGGCGTCTTCAAGGTAAAATGTGTGGGTCAGCCACTCATGTGTTCCCGTAAGGTTGACTACGAGCGTTGAACCGCCGTATCTGTCATTGTTTGCTATATATTTACCGCTTTCGGGGTTATGTGTATTATATGTAAGGTTGAATTTACCCCTATCGTCGTCAAAATATTCAACGCTTACCTCTACCGCCGTAAAAGGCGGTACATCGTACATATAATTATCGTCTACATCAACATTTATATATTCGGGATTTCCACCGCCCGCCTTTTCGCCTGACATAAGTCCTTCACGACCGTCCCTTGTTGCCGGCGTAAATTGTGTTATAATGCGCAGTCCGTCCTCTTTTACAGAGGTGCCGAGTGTTACCTTTGGATAGTATTCACCCTCCTCCTGCTTATTATCGGCGGCAAAAGCTGATATGCTCATACCCGACATACACAATGCCAGGATATACGCAATACTTTTTTCCAAAAACTTCATGTAAAAACCCCCTTGTACTTTTAGATAATGAATAATTGCGGAAGAAAAATCCCGGATTTTTCTATCTGTCCGCTTTTATTATCTGTTAAGGATATAATTATTTGATTTCATAATATGCAACCATCGGTGTGAGGCTGTCCATATCCCAATAGACAAGCTTTATTCTGTCCGCACCCGATACAACGGTGAAATCTGTCAAAAATTCATCGCCCAATGTTTTAAATGAGCCGACTGCGTCAACCATTTTTACATTTTTGAGGTTATTTCCCTCATACTGTGCCACGATTAGCTTTGGCGTCTGAGTATCAGTCGTTTCAACTCCCGTGAGCCTTACTATCGGCCTGTCGCCTGCCGATACCTCGGACATTTGACTTAGCGGTGTGCCGTTTTTCGTAACCGCAATCTTAGGTACATTATATACAAATTCAAGATCCTCAACTACCTTTGAACGGCGTTTTTGAGAATTTGCATATATTTTATACGCGCCGTCATATGAATCGGCACTGTAGACTATCTTAAAATTACCCTCGGCATCCGATACTGTCTGCGCAAGGTATTTTACTCTTGCAGGATCATATGCGCTAAGCTCCTCGCCCTGGGTTACAACCATAACGGAAACGGGATCGTTTGGCTCATGTGTTTTTCCTGTTATTGTTACTTTCTGAGTGTTAAGGTCAATTGATGCACTAAGCTTGATATCGGGATAATACACATCCGACTCTGTAAAATTACCTGTTATGTAAATAGGATCGGAATATGTGTCCACAATGTAATCACCCGTAGGCGACTCCATATGCTTTGTCAGATTTCCGTATTTATCGTATATATCAATACTTGTACAGCCTAACTTAAACTCTTTTGTTTGGATATTATTAAAACCGCCGTTTATTGCAAGAATAACCTTCTTGTCTAAATTGTGGTTATAAAATTCAAATTCATAGCTTCTGTCGTCTTTTGTCATATTTACATAGTCGCAATTACCGCCTATAAAATAATTCATTGCCGCAACGCCGAGATATGACGGCTTTGCGCCGTTTGGCAAGAGCTTTGCCTCGGGCCTTGTGGTGTAGTCGCGCTGCCAGCAGTTTACGACTCCCCAGTTAGCCTCGATATACGATTTGTCGGCATTATCGCACAGGCAATACTGTATCAGCTTATCAACCAAGCCGTATGCCTTATTTATTGCGTGAAGCATTACCATTGAATTTAGCTGTGTTTCCCTTGTACAACCCGGAACAAATCCCGGATTTGAATTGTCGTAAGTACTAAAGCCTATTTCACTAAGCCATATGGGAATATCAATCTTATAGGTGTCAAGCAATGCCTTAAGGCTTTTTACCTCGTCAATAAACTGTTCTTCGGGGAATGCATCGGTCGCCGAATAATCATAGCAGTGTACGCTTATGGCGTCCATATAAATGTTGCCGGTGCCGTCATTTAAGGCAGGAGATACCAGAACCGACTGAATCCAACTCGGAACTATACCTGCGCTGTCACAGCCTATAACCACAATATTGGGATCAACCGCCTTTATTGCCTTATATGCCGCTCTTAAAACCTTTGCATAGGTTGAGGCTGGCTCAAGCGTCGGGTTAAAGTTTTTTGCATTCCATTCGTTCCATATTTCGTAATAATTTACAATCCCCTTAAACTCCTGTGCAATATGTGCGCAGAAATCGGCAAAAGCCTCTATCGCCTCATCCGAGGAAGGACAGTTTCCGTTATCATACAGCGGATTACGACCTGTAAGCACGCAAAGGCTTTCCATATTGCTTTCTTTTATTTGGCGGAGCTTTTCCTTGTAGGGGCCCAAATCAATATATGTACCCTTTACCTTTGGCTCAACGCCCTGCCACATAACGCTCTCACGGTGCCATTTTGCGCCTGCGCCCTTCATAAGCGGTACGGCGCTCTTATAGTCACCGCCGTTTACCATGACCTGGTTAAATCCAAAATCAGGGTCGATATTATTTGCATTAAGTGAAATACAAACTGAAAATTCCTCTGAATATGTATCTGTATATTTTCTGTTTGGTTTTGAAGATGCGTAGTTTTCTTCTCTTACATTTATTGTATATATCCCGAACTTTTTAGGATTTTCAATTGAAATACTACGATTTTTCGTTTCGTTTGCACTAAATGTTTCTGTCCATGAGTATGACTTAACCAAAGTGCCTGTCTCATCGGTTATATTCCAGCTGTATTTTGAAAAAACTGTTTCCGAAGCTGTATTTTTTACAGTCTGAGTAAACGAAATATCGTCTGTATTGGCAAAAATATTGCCCGTTTTTTCACTTGTTATATAATCACACTGCACAAGTGAGTCTGATTGCTCCGCCAAAGCTGTGATAGCCGATAGCATACTGACATTTGTAATAACCATGCACATAACACACAGCATTGCTAAAATTCTTTTTTTCATTTTGCCAATACTCCTTTCCTAACAGAGGACCGTAAAGTTAAGTAGAATAATATGTGATTTTTAGGAATAAAAGGATCGTGCGTCTTAGCAGGCGCGCATAAACCACCGGTGTGAAAATAAATTCCGCTAACAGGCGTGGCATGCATAAGACGGTGCTTAAAATTCAAAACCATACTTAACGCTCATTATTAAGTCGCACGATCCTCTGTGTCCGCACACTATGCGCGAACATATGACAGATTAACTTTCAATTAAATTTATATCTTTATTCTGCTTGTGCCGGAATGTCTACCGCCCCACAATAAGGTGTGATGTCGCTAAATCCATCCCAAAGCATTACCGATACCTTGCTCACATTTGTCATATCAAGCCCCTCGGGTACATCAAATGCAAAGGTTGCCGTATCTTTTCCGCAAGCGCCTGATGCTATAGTTGTATCCTTTGTAAGCACAGCCTCCATTTTATCCTCGCTGTAGAACACTACGATTACTGTTCCGTCTATAGCTTCTGCGGTGCTGTTTGCATATTCTGTTTCAACATTTATTGTTGAGCCGGCGCTGATCTGAGATAATTCCGTAACCTCCTGACCGCCAAGCTTTACGGCGCTTATATTCATAAGGTAAGGCAAAGCATTGGTTGTTTTAAATGTCAATGTAAAGTCCTCACCCAGCTCATCACCGAAAGTATTTGCAAGAGTTTTCGGTACTGTTACGGTATAGGTTGTATTAGGTGCAAGCAGCTTATCAAGAAGAAGAGTGTATGCATTGTCAACTCTTGACGGAGCATATGTTACTTCATTGCCGTTTTGGTCTTTTAACTTGATTGTTTCGGCACTTGCCGTTTCAGGCTTTACTGTACAGCCAACAGGAATTTTAATTGACTTTAGCGCAGGTGTAACACTGTTTATATCCGCTACTTCGTTACCGAATGCATCAGTTAAAACTATTCCGTTCTCATCAATAACAGGAGCAGGCGCATAATATTCTATGTTTATATCGTCTGCCAAAACAGACGAGCCTGTCGGTACGGCAAACATTAAGCCCTTTAGAGCCGTAAGTGACGAAACATTTCTTGTAAAGCTTGCAATTTCTTCTTCTGTACCATACTCTGCTACCTTAGTTTCGATATTGTGGTTTATAACATCGAATGTAAGGTCTACATTGTACCATGCTTCGGAATTAAGATCGACATTTCCTTCAGGTGTTAAAAGAGCAGGTGTACCTTCGTTGTCCTGAATTCTGAATATTACGGCCTTGTTGTCTGCAATATCCTGTGTGTAGTCTGCAATGGCATTAACCGTAGCGCCTGTACCCACGATAGTTTCGGGCTTAATCTTAAAGCTCGTCTTTACCATACCACGGGTTGTTTGGGTTGCTGCCTCCAACAATTTCTCGTATGCTATCATATATACAAGTCCCGAACCTGCCGTTTCACCGTCACCAAGCCTTACTACCTGACTTGTAAGATCGGGATCAATCTGTAAATCATAGTAATTTCCTATCCTCTTATGCGCACGCCAAGGTGTAAAGCCCTCAAAGTAGCTTGTACCCGAAACATCTTCTGTTTCACCACCGGTTTCCATACCGGCAGTAGCTAACTCAACATTTGAATAGCTTTCAAAATCGTCATTGTATATTAAAGTTTCTCTTTTTGCAGGTTTGATTGAAATATCATCAACATATACAGCCGAAGGCTTACCCATTCCAAGAGCAGACAGCTTAAAAAATCCTATTGTTTCATTGCCGGAAAAGCTGATTGCACTTCTGCGCGCCATAACAGTGTTGTCATGCTTTAATTCTACCGAATAATAGCGAGCGTCACAGTTTACTATAACCTTGACATCGTACCACCAATCAAGCGAAATGTTTTTGTCAATTCTGCCCTGTGGAACACCGCCGCCCTGATAAAGAGGCATAAAGTCACGGTAACCCAAATACATCTTGTTTGCATATGCTGAAAGAATGTTATGCTGAGCGACTGTTTCATCGACAGTTGCTCCAAGCGTGTTTAAGCCAAAATTAAACTGTGCACCGTTTGCTGCCTTATAAGGTTTAAACTTAAAGTTTATCTCCCAAATGCCTCTTGCATTTGCACCCTGACCGGGGAACGGCCGTCCAAGACCGTATTTGTAGTTTGCCGTACTACTGCCGGGTGTAATAATTCTTAAATAATGGTTTGTGTCATCGCCCATAACCGCCGCAAACTGGTAAATGGACTGAGTAGTATCAACACTTGCATAAGCATAGTTGTTTGTTACCGGATACCAGCCGTCGCCAAATAATGCATCCATTGTAGCTGCGGCATTTGAACTGTTTGTAATTGGCATTCCCTCAAAATCCTCGGTGAATGTGTATGTTTCGGGGTTCGTTTCCGCCGACGCCATAGGCACCGACATTGCCATACTTGTCATAACCATAGCCGCCGTAACAGCTAAACTCATAAGTTTACGCAATTTCATTTTGATTACCTCCTGTTTTAATATTGAATCACATTTACGATAAACTCTATTAGTTATTCAAAAACAATAGGGTCATAATACGGATTAGCGTTTGTAAGACTATCCCAAAGATATATTGCGACTTTTTGTGGTTCTTCCTCAAGTCCTATTGTTTTTGGTTTGAAAGATATAGTACCCAATTCGCCGGGCTCAACGGTTTTTGTTGCGTGGCGAGCATACAAAAATCTACCATCTGCACCAAAATACACTATTGCCACAAACCCGCTTATTGAAGCGTCTGTCGGATTACTGTACTCTACTGATATATTCGTACTGCTATCAATGTCATAAGTTGTACCTGTGTGAGTAAAGAAATCTGATGCGCTTGTTGCGGCAATATCATTAACCGTTACTGAAGTAACCTTCATCTTAGGGGTATATCCTATGTTTATATCATCTACGGAAACATCGCCGCCTAACGACTCAAACATTATACCCTTTACAGCGTTAAGATCGCTAATCGTTTTTTCAAATGTAAATTTCTGAGATGCGGCAATATCTGTTACGGTAGTGACTACCTTGCTGTTTACAACATCAAATACCAGATCAACATTATACCACTTTGAAGCACTTATCGTTTGAGTGCCGGAATTTTTCATAATTGCGGTTATGTTATTGCTTTTTGCAATCGTGAATGCCGATAAGCTTGTAAAATCACTCCCGTAAGTCGGGGCAACAAATACATTAAAGGCATTGAGTCCAGTACCTTTGACACTGTTAGGCATAACCTTAAAGCTCACCTTCAAAAATCCACGCACAGGCTGTGTGGAGGCTGTCACTAAATCTTCCTTAACGGGCATATATACCAAGCCCGAGCCGGGGCTGCCGGTAAGCCGTACTGCATTTCCTTCGGAAGCGTCAGTCCCCCACTCATACGCCTTACAAATCGTACTGCCTTTATAATTGTATGCACGCCATGGTGTATAGCCTTCAAAATAACTATTTCCTGACACATCTTCAGTTGCTCCACCTGTTGTTACTCCGGATTTAGCTAATGTAACACTGGAATAGCTCTCAAAATCTTCATTATATATTAAGGTTTCTCTCTCGGTTTTCTCTATCGAAACATTGTCAATATATACAGAATACACTTTATCTGAACCAAGGGCTGAAAATTTTAAAAAGCTAATTGTATCGGTACCCAAACTTATCGGGCTTCTGCGTGCAATAAGCTCGCCTGTTGATTTATACAGTTCTACAGAATAATATTTCTCATCACAGTTTAAATAAACCTTAACCTTGTACCAAGTTTGACCACCAACTTCCGCAGCAGGTATTGAATATTGCGCAACGCTCCCGCTCGCAATATCGGTATAACTATGATAACCGAGATAGAAAGTGGTTCCACTACATGCTATAATATTATTAGCGGCTGCCGCACCCGAGGCTGAACCATCCGCCGCATTCAAAGTAAATGCAAATTGAGCCTTACCACCGTTTAAAAGTGGCACAAAATCAAAATTTATTTCCCAAGATCCCGTCACTGCCTCATTTGCACTTACCCCGGGGAAAGTTTTGCCATAACCAAGAGGTGTAACATTGTTGCCAGAAGTGTTGCCGGCAGAAACAATTTTAAGCCTATTGGACTCAATATCCGCCAATGTGTTGTTAATTTGCGAATAAATACTTCCACTTGTATAAAGCTGGGTATGATTCGATAAATACCAGCCATAATCTCTTAAAGCAGTCAATGTGTTCGAATAATCTTTATTGCCATAGCTGTTAAAGCTCTCGCTATAGGCAACCTCCGTATTTACTTCTGGTCCCGTTTCAGCAGATGCGACAGGTGTAAAGACGGTTGCGATACAGGTCATCACCACTGCAAGTGCAGCTGTCAAGCTCATAATTTTCCTTAGTTTCATTTAAAAGTCCCCTTTCGTTATAATTATTTTTTTTCTTAAAATTTTTCCGTACATTATTAGTATTTTTGTCGGATAATTTGCAGACTAAAATGCCCCAAAATACCCCATCATCACTTTATATAACTATTATACCATTGCAAAATCACCAAAACAAGGTTACAATCTTTACCTATTTAGTAGACAAAATTAACATATTGCAACATATTATACTATATTTTTTTGGTAATATAAACTAATCGCCGTTTTTAGTTGCCCTTGTCGGTTAAATTAGGTTTTACACGGCATTTGCATTACGGCAAACGGTGTCTTACAAGGCAGGGGGCATAATACCAAAAATATTGAGAGAAGGTAAATTTTGGTTTATGGTACCATTTAATTTATGGTTAATTGGTATATCGTAGGGTTGGGGCTTGCTCCAACCGCCCACATACGGCATCAGGGATACGGCAGGAGCAAGCCCCTGCCCTACAATACATTGGGTTAATACCCGTTTAAACCAAAATTTATACTGCATTATCTGCCATTACGATTTCTATTTCCTTTGGAGCATGGACGCAGGTTTTTATCTTTCCCGACTTATCCCGTGTATGCTCCACCTCTACCGCACCGTAGGGAGTAGGATATTTACCTTTTACATGGTCGAGATTTGAAAGGCATGGTTTTATCAAAAGCTTCTTACAGCCAGGCTCCAATATCCTTATACCAAGCACATACCTTGACAAAAACCATGTAGGTCCGCTTGCCCAGCCGTGGCAAAGGCTATGCCGAAACTGCTTATAGCAAAACTTTCCGCAGTCGCCGTGAATATCACGCTTGCCTGTCGGCACAGGCGCGTCTATAGGTGAGGCGTTTTCCGTCCATGCCAGGTCAAAGTCCTCCCAAAAAGTTGTAGCTCCGAAATCCAGCATTGCGCCCCAGTATTTGCGCACTACTTCAAGCGCTCCGTCAATGTCGCCGGCTTTGGCTCTTGCCTCAAGGACATATCCGCCTATGAATGTCGAAAGTCCGTCAAGCGGATTTTTTGACAGCACCGTTTCATTTATCTCACGGGCAGTTTTGAGTCCCGATACGGCAACCAATGCCGCCACCTGTTTATTGCCCTGATAACTTAGCTTATCGGTATCTATCCTGTTATATGCTTCTTGGCACGCATCGGCAAGAACTTCATTACCCAAAATCCGTGCAAGCTCCGCACCATTTTTAAGCGCAAGTGCAACCGTCGCAATTACTCCCGTTTTGGCATACGGAGTGTTTTTTGAGCTCCAGTCAACAAACATATGCCCGTCATATGTAAAATTCCCGTCGTCATCAATTAGAGATACTGCCCTTTCAAGCAGTTTAAACAGATAATCCCTGTTCTCTTCAAGATACGCCCTGTCACCGTTTTGGAAATACCAGTCACGCTGGAGCGAAATCCACCACATACTGTAGCTTAAATGCCCGTTCATCCACTCCGTATACGGAGTTATGTTTTTTACAATATCTATACTTTTTGTAACACAGTCGTTACCGCCGAAAACTGCGCACACGGTAAGCATCTCGGGATGCATATCACCAATCCAGACCATTCTGTCCCTTTTTATGCCGTCCCACAGATAATCCTGCATATTCAAATGCACAGTATATGCACCTACATTCCAAATATCCTCTAATCTTTTATCGCTGCAGGAAAACTCACCTATATACGGTATATCACGGTATTCAAACGCGCCCTTAACGGAAAGTATTTCAACCTCCGCATCACACGATTGGATTTTTGCAAACCGAAAACCCGTTTCACCGACTCTGAATGTGGACATAAATCCGTATTCCCTTGTAATGTCGCGCATACTGTGGTCGTTTATAAAGTTTTTCTCACCGCAAACGGACATTGCCTCTGAAACACTTTCGCCAAACACAACCCTAAGCGACGGATTTGAGTTTTCCCTATCACCGTCGTCTTTTAGATAGCGCACCGTAATTCTTATACCTCCGACAAGCTCTGTACCAAAATCAAGGAGTATGTATCCGCCCCTCTCTAAAACGGCACACTCAGGCTCTCCGCCACGAATTGCCTGCGACGGAAGATCCTTTAAAAGCACCTCCGCGTCTTGCGCACCTTCACAGCCGATTATCCTTACGGGTAATATATATTTTACCGTAATATCATTTTTTTCTGCACTGAATTTCATGTCTTTTTTCATAGTTTATCACAGTCCTTAGTAGTTAGCTGAAAATGCATACGCATTCCGGCATCAATAGTATATCTCTGCTTATATACATTTTACCATTATTGTATTGTGTTTTAAATATGATGATCTTTTCCAGTTTGGGTGATAATTTTTCCAAAGACCTTTAATCTGCACCTATTACAGCACAAAAAAACCGTTCCGAAAAATTCAGAACGGTTTTGCCTATGAATATAGCGCTTATCTTAAATACAAAGCTATAAGCATACAAAGAAAATCTATTTACGAATCATAAAACAGTGTTCCGTCATTTATTTCAAGACGGTTTGTTTTAGGATAGTTAAATATTTCGGGATTTTGGGCATTTGCCTCAAGATAGTCAACAAACTCCTGTGCATAAAATTTTGCCATTTCAAGATTGTGCATAAGATAATGCCCGCAATTGACCGCTGTAGAGCCCGGAACCTCTTTTGCATCATTTACCGCCTTAAAAGCGTTCAATATAAGCTCATAAATATCCTGCGGTGAACGGCTATTTTTGAGAATAAGATAAAATCCTGTTAAACACCCCATCGGTCCCCAATAAATAACTTCGTCCTTCCAGTCAGGGTTATTTCTAAGCGTTGTAGCTATGATATGCTCCAAAGAATGCATTGCCGCAACATCAATTACAGGCTCCCTGTTAGGTCTTTTAAGCCGTATATCATATGTAGTTATAACATTTTCCCCCATTCTGTCCTCACGGCTTACAAAAATTCCCGGAACAATTTGCGTATGGTCAACAGAAAAGCTTTGTATCATTTCCATGGTTATATCTCCTTTTGTTGCAATTTTTAGTTTCTACGACTAATTATACCATATTTTTTCTAAATTTCAACTCCTGTTATTTATCATTAAAAATCCTGTCGAGCTTAATGGATAATACACAAAAATCCTGTCTTTTTACAGGATTTTGCAGCGTGTCGATAAAGGTATCGACACGCTGGCAGACATCGAAAAACAAAGCAGATTTTGTGAAAATGAACCCGTAGCAGTACGATGGTACGGTAGGGTTTATTTGAGCAAAAAGCACATAATACTGTCGTTTTTGTAAAGAACGGCAGTATTATTTATGGTAATAAGTCAGATATAGATGCAAACCATATTATTTAAGTTTTGTGCGGTCTGGGAAGTTTTTCGACAGTCTGAAAAATCCTGTCTTTCGACAGGATTTTGTGCACCTTTACTCGCTTATACTAACTGTAAAGTCCTTATCGGCATCAACGGATATGCGGAAATTTTCAGGCTTATATATTTCCTGTGAAATTTCAAATACCGCAGAATCTTTTACCTTAATCCCCGGATTCAGATCGCTCAAAATCTTTCTATCAGGATCGGTTTCCGTTGCATAATACGATGATGCCTCTATATCACTTGAATATTTTGTCCCCTTATCGTCAACAAGCTTTATTTGCGGACAGGAAAAAGATGATATTGGCTGATCCGTAATATTTTTATATGCAAAATCTATACATACATAAATCCCACCTTCAGACGGAGTTGCAGAAAGGTATTCATTACCTACACTGTTTTTAGTAGTAATTCCATTTATTGTAACTTCAAATTTATCCGTCGTTATCGTATCGCCAATTTTACAAGTATCTTCTTTTTGGCTATTTTCGCCTTTGGTTACCGATACTGTACTGTTTTCTTCTTTATTTGTATTTCCCGAAACAATACAAATAACAGCTACACCAATTATAACCCAGAACCACCACCTTTTAAAAATGGGCTTTTTGTTTTTTGCGCCACACGATGGACACACTTTCGCAGAACTCGCAATATCTGCATTACAACTCTTACACTTTATCATTTTTGACATATGAAATACCCTCCTTTTTGACATTTACTAAATGTCATATTTGTATATATAATATCATATAATTCCTATATTGACAAGCACTAAATGTCAAAAGGAGTAATTTTTTATGTTTATAAACAAAAACAAGGACGGTCTCAATAACATCTGCGGAAAAAATATTGCAAATTTCAGAAAAGAGTTAAATATCTCACAGCGTGCACTTGCAGATAAACTGCAAATATTCGGGCTTGATGTAGACAAAAACGCAATACAACGGATTGAATGTGGAAAGCGATTTGTTACGGACATTGAAATCTGTGCTTTTTCAAAAGTTCTTAATAAATCGTACAGTGAGCTTTTAGAAGATTAGAAAACGGATAATAATTTCTTGATTTTAATGTTATGTATGCAAATAAATTGTTATATACTATTTGTATAATTAAAATTATAATCACATTTAATTACAAAGACGGCGAAAAAACATTGATTTTTCAGACTTAGAAAAAATTGCAAAAAAGAAGAACTCCGATAATCCAAACAATTATCAAAGTTCGCCTTTAAAAGTGATTGGAAAAGCCGAGCGGTTTAGATTCAAAAGTTTTGAGTGAAATATTTTGCTTGCGCAAAATGTGAAATAATTTACTGCGTAAATTGTGAAATATAAAGCTGACGCTTTATGTGAAATGAAATAAATCCACTCACGCCCACAGGCATTTCACACGCCGAAGGCGTATTTCACGCCCGAAGGCGTATTTCACAAATCCTGAAAGGATTTATTTCGTTGAAAAAACCGCCAATCTTGTATCAAGATTGACGGTTCTTTCTGGTGGGCCATCAGACGAGAGCGTTAAACAAAATATGCCGGTGGCATATTTTGTAGCTCGAGAGTCCCTGCGAGGTGAAAACGAGTCTTGGCGAAGTTTGAACCCGTCGAGGCGTATTCCGAAAATAACCCCCAATAAAAAAAAGTCCATTCGGACTTTTTTTTGGTTGGCAGAATGATTTAGATGAATACACAAAAATAAACTATTCTCCTTGGCTTATTTGCATATATTATATATAATAAGTGATGATTTAGTAATTCACAATATGATTACTCATTATACAGTGAGGCAATACGATGACAAAGGAACAATTATTGAAAGACTTGCAAGAAGAATGGAATACTTGCGATGAAGATTATGTGACTAAAGAATATTATACGGACGCTATTGTTATTTTCGTAGTCGAAAATTGCGATGAACTTACAACAGTAGATGACAATGGAAATGAAATTTTATGTGTTGATTGGGTTCTTAATCATTTTAATTGGAATAAGCCATCTGCTTGACTTTTTAGTTGTAATTGTTTATAATGAAACATAATGGTTATGGAAATCCTTGTATTGTGAGTTGTATAGAATTATTTGAGGAGGAATTGTAAATGGATGTAGGTTTTACTTTAGGATTTATTGTGGTTTGCTTGCTTGTTGCTTTTTTTGCTCTTGCTTTTGTGCGGAATCAAGACGAACAAGCAAAAGCCAAGGGAGACGCATATTACAAAGCTTATAAAGAACAGATAAATGAGAATTTAAAGAAACAAGAATATGGCAAAGGATATGGTATTAAATGTCCTAACTGTGGACAGGTTAATGTCAAGAAAATTTCTACAACTAGCCGTGCTGTATCTGTAGGATTGACAGGACTTGCAAGCGATAAAATAGGAAAAACATATAAATGTCCTAAATGTAACTATATTTGGTAAATCAAATAATACCCCGAAGGGCTACACACCGTAGCCCTTTTTTACTCTTTTACCTAATAAACAACGGCTTATATCTAATGTCAATTTATGTTGAATTGATTAAATTCGCAGAATAACAAGCAAAGTGAGTGTAGCTACACTCGCCCCCAAATTCGATTAGTTCTGGGGAAATTCCCAAACCCTTTTCTAGTATAAATATTGTAAATTGTAAACACTATGTAAATTTATTTCATATATAATTGACATAGAAAGTATTACAAGCTAAAATATATTTAACACTCGAACATAAAGAGTGCTAGTAACACCGAAAATTTAATAAAGATTAATGCAATGGAGGACTATATTATGAAAACATATCGAGAATTATACTTTAAAGGTACAAGCCAACAATTAAGAAAATTTACAAAGCAAATTGGTAATTTTGTGATTGGCGACTGGCGGCAGGTAGAATGTACTGAGCAACTAAGAGATTATATTTCTTTTGATTATATCGGCTCGGCAGTTGACAATGCGCGTGTCTTTATAGACGTAGAACAACACATAGAAACAGGACAACTCCGCGTTGACAATATTGTGCCTTTAGAGAAAAATCAACTTAGCATTGATGAGTATAATGCAGTTTTAATACAATTTTACAATGATATAATTAAACCATATAAAGAAAATGGAGCAGATGTGGATATTTCTCAACCAACTGATGATATTTTTAATCCATTATCAGTAATCTCTGAGACAGCATTAAAAAAGTTAGAACAATTTTGCTATTGTGCAAACAAGTCTACAGGTTCTTCCCACCCATGCGATGAAGAAAGATGGTTTGATTTTATTTGTCAAACAGTTGATGATGGTATGGAATTTAGTTGTGATGATTTAGCTAAGTTTTTGAAAGATGAAACCTATTGGGGAGAAAAACCAAAAGATTTTATAGGTGTTGTTGGCAAATTCGCATGGAACGAGGAACATGCTCATAAGTTGGCCTCAGAATACGAAGCTTTATGTAATATACTTCATTACTACAAGAAAACAAGGGGCATATAAAATGAAGAGTATAGATATTATATTGACGGTAATAAGTGCTATTTGTACACTTGCATCTATTATTGGCGCATATCGTTCCAATAAATACTCTAATCAAAGTAAACAATTAAATATATATGCAAATACAAACGCTGCTTTGATAGAAACAAAAAACATCATTTCAACACTAACTGAATTGTTAAAATTAGCGAATAATAGAAAACGAGGAACAAGTCTTTTAATAGAAATTCGCAAACACGGAGAAATGATTAGAGACTCTATAAATAAGATAAGAGATACTCTACCTGCCAATGACGTTAAAGAAATAAACAATATATTAAATACTCAAGAAATTAAAATAGATCACTATATAAATTCCTTTGTTACGGGCGCAATATTGGTTAGCGACAAATTAGAGTTAGACGATGACTTTAATTTATGTCATCAAAAGTTTTGTGATATTCAAGTTTTTATTAAAGCAAAGTTAGAGAATTTAAATAATAAGTGAAATTAACAAATCAAATCTATCACACAAAGATGTTTTTAATTTTCTTAATGACTTTTCCGTTTGTCAACTCTTGACTTACATAAATGTCACTCGTTCTATACTTTTGATTCTGACTATTTGGTTTTTCCGGTATAGTCATCTCCAAAAGTCCTTCGCTTATCATCGATTTAATATAGTTTTGCACGAAGTTCTTTTTATCTTTTAACTTCATTGCTGTTTGCATTTCTTTACGACTTTTTGGCTCAATACATATTTCCATTAAGTGCTTGAATCGAATATCGACTTGGGGGGTGTTGCTAATTTTATTCCCCTTATTATCATACTCAACTTTATTTCCGTCCCAATCTACAATAGCTTTAAATTGAAGCATAATTCCGGTTGCATCTATTTCATATACGGGTTTGGGTATCCTAAGTGGTTATCTCGCATATCCAGTATAACAGACAATTTGAATTCTGGCGAGTATTTTCTGTACATTTGTCCTTTCTTTCCCATAAAAATATGCACCCCAAAAGTGTCTAACTTTTGGGGTGCATATCAAAAGCGCGTCGTTGTGCGGTTTATATGCAAAAAAGAAAACACATCTGCTTGGTATACAAATGTAATTTCTTACGTGAAAAAGCCGAACGGTTTAGATTCAAAAGTTTTGAGTGAAATATTTTGCTTGCGCAAAATGTGAAATAATTTACTGCATAAATTGTGAAATATAAAGCTGACGCTTTATGTGAAATGAAATAAATCCACTCACGCCCACAGGCATTTCACACGCCGAAGGCGTATTTCACGCCCGAAGGGCTTTTCACAAATCCTGAAAGGATTTATTTCGTTGAAAAAACCGCCAATCTCGTATCAAGATTGACGGTTCTTTCTGGTGGGTCATCAGACGAGAGCGTTAAGCAAAATATGCCGGTGGCATATTTTGTAGCTCGAGAGTCCCTGCGAGGTGAAAACGAGTCTTGGCGAAGTTTGAACCCGTCGAGGCGTATGCCGAGAATAACCACCAATAAAAAAAGTCCATTCGGACTTTTTTTATTGGTGGAGCAAACCGTTACAAATGCGAACTATTTGTTGTAGGCGGTGTTTGGGGAATGGTAATCGTTTTTGAATAATCGAATATGGCTACTGTCGGCGCACCAAATAAGAATAATCCGAACCTTATACCGATCGGTGAAGGGTTCGGATTTTTGTTATGGTTAGAATAGACTTAGTTAATGGTATTTTCTCTGAAAATTCAATATGTTTAGCCTAAAAAAAGGCATAATGTGATTTTTGAGATATATTTATAGAATAAATAAACAAATTTCGCACTAAAATGCAAAAAATCCGAATTTGTCAATAAAGTTTTTTAACAAATTCGGATTGATTTTAATTATCATTATTTTTTTTAGAATATTTACATATAGTTAATTCTTCCTTTTTTGTTTATCCACTCACGAGAAGGCTATATGTATGTGATTGCCGACTTTATTTGTCCCCGGCCGATAACGACATGGATTTTGGATTATATGCACAATTTAAGCTGGCAATATATGCGGTTAGAGAGAGAAAGAGAGGATCCCTTTAATTTTAACAATTTGTATTTAGTTTATACATACAGCCTCGCGTCAGTGGATAAACTGCAATTTTACATGCACTGCAAATCCTCATATTTAAGAAATATATTATCATTTTATTGTTTAAGCTCTGATTTAACTAATTCCGCAGTTGCGGCATCTTGATGGTTTGTCTTTTTTTTCTTCAACCCAATTACCATTTATGGACTTGCTTATTTTTACGGTTTTATTTACTTCCACCTGTTTTATTTTCTGCATCTGAAAGGTGTTGTCATCCGCCCCTAAAGCCATAAAAACAAAAAATGCCACAACCAAGCGATTTTTAAATAAGATTATACATCAGAACTGCCAATCATTAAACTGAATTTTTTCTCCAATACCAGATGATCCGCATAACCGGTCCAAAGCCGGAACTCACCCGGTTCAGAAACATATTCGTTGTTATTATTCCAGAACCTTAACATGGGTTCTGTTACTGTGAATTTTATAACTTTTCTTTCACTCGGCTCAAAATATATCTTCTTGAAAGCTATAAGCTGCTGTACAGGTCTTGCAGTTGAAGCTACCATATCACACATATAAAGCATTACCGTCTCTTTTCCTGCTATGTCAGATGTGTTATGGACTGTTATGCTCACCTCTATACTTTCATCAGCCGTCATAGCGTCCTTCGACAGTGCAAGCTCTTCATAAGCAAAATCCGAATATGACAAGCCATGTCCGAATGAATAGAGTGGCAGATTATCATGCTCTATATAGCTTGCACAATACGGCTTATGAGCGCCCGGCTTGCCGTATTTAATAATATTTGTGTGATTATAATAGATTGGGCATTGTCCTGTAGATCTCGGAAATGTCATCGACAGCTTACCGCAGGGATTTGCAAAACCGAACAACAAATTTGCCACAGCCATTCCGCCCTCAGTGCCCGGAAACCACATATGAAGTATTGCCGGAGCTGTTTTTTCAAGCTCCGTAAGCACCATTGGTCTGCCACTGAAGGTCAGAACCGCTGTGTTTCTATTCACTCCTATAACAGCTTTTGCAAGCTCGAGCTGTATTTTATGAAGCTCCAGTTCAAGCCTTGAATTTCCCTCACCGCTGTAATCCTGCGGTTCACCAAGGCATAGTATAACCACCTCCGATGCTTTTGCCGCATTTACAGCTTCATCAAAACCGCTTGTATCGGTATCATTCCATTCATCACCGCAACCTTCAATAACTGTTATTTCAGCATCAGGCAGCAGTGCTTTTATACCATCTGCAACAGTAACACTTTCCTCGTTTTTACCGTTACATGACCAGAAGCCGATTATATTATGATTATCCGCAAACGGTCCTATAACTGCTAATTTTTTTGTTGATTTTTTAAAGGGCAACACTCCGTTATTCTTTAACAGTACAGCACATTCCTCTGCAGCGCGCCGTGAAACCTCTCTGTTTTCGTGAGTTATTTCAATATCCGTTACATCTGCACCACGGTATGGATTGTCAAACATTCCAAGCCGTTTTTTAAGATCAAGCACCTTCAATACCGCCTCATCAAGCTGTGCCATACTGAATACATTTTCGCCAATAAGCTCCTCTAAATAACTAAAATACATTGCGGAACACATTTCTATATTACAGTTATTATCAAAAGCAAGTCTTGCTGCCGCTTTACCGTCCTGTGCAACTCCGTGATCAATAAGCTCCTTTATTGCGCCGAAATCGCTTATTACGATACCGTCAAAGCCCCACTCGTCCTTTAACACCGTTTTCATCAGCCATGAATTTGCTGTTGCCGGAACACCGTTCAAAGTGTTAAAGGACGGCATTATTATCTCTGCACCCGCATCAAGACACACTTTATATGCCGGAAGATAATGCTCGCGCAGAGTATGCTCCGAAAGCTCAACAGTATTATAGTCACGCCCTGCCTCTGCGCCACCGTACGCGGCAAAGTGTTTGACGCACACAGCAATGCTTTCTTTGTCCGAAAGATCATCGCCCTGAAAGGCTCTTACCTGCGCCTCTCCCATGACGCTGTTCAAATATGCATCCTCGCCGGTGCTCTCCATTACCCTGCCCCAGCGTGCATCACGCACATAATCGACCATTGGTGTGAATGTTACCTGCACACCACCCTTTACTGCCTCCCTTGCCGCCATACGGCTGCACTCCGTAACCAGATCAGGATTAAACGAACAGCCCAAAGCCAACGGTATCGGGTATATAGTGCGGAAGCCGTGGATAACATCCATCATAAACAGCATAGGTATTTTGTTTCTGTCATTTTGAAGATGCTCCTTTTGAATTTGCCTCATCTCAGCAGGACTTTTGAAATTCAGCACATGACCGACATATTTTAAGTCTTCGCCACTGATTACAAGCATATCCATATTCCCTGTTACCATAGCGTCCGTATCAAGAAATAAATTTGCATTGTATTGCGACAGTTGTCCTATTTTCTCCCGAACAGTCATTCTTTTAAGTATCTTCTTTATATCAACCATGATATAACGCCTCCCCTACCAGAGCATACCGGCGTCAAATCCCATAAGACGGTAAATTCCCTCGGCGAAGAAATAATCGCCGTAAATAATGGGTATATGTATCTCACTGTTATATGCTCCTGTGCCTAACTGAAGTATTGAATCCTCGTCATGACTCCAATCACAACATCGTTCATTAAGTGTTTTAAGTATATTGACTGCGGCATCATAATATATTTTTCTTTCACATTCGGGAACAAGCCGTTCAATCTCCAAAAGACCGCACGCCGCACACGCCGCAGCGGTTGAATCATAAATAACAGGCTCTGACGGCTGTCGGAAATCACATAATGAGAGCCAACCCGTACTCTGTACATTCGCTATAAAATAATGCGCAATTCTTTTTGCGGTTGCAAGATATTCCGGTTTTTTTGTGTATCTGTAGGAAAGCGCAAAGCCGTAAAGTCCCCATGCCTGCCCTCTTGACCATGACGAATTCGGCGCAACGCCCTGACCTGTATGAGCCTTTATAAATTCACCTGTGATATGGTTATATTCATTTATATGATTACACGAGCCGTCGGGCCGCACATGATATTTCATTGTCTTGTCCGCGTGCTTTATCGCCGCCATGGCAAAGCGTGGGTCTCCCGTTTCCTCCGTAGCCCTGTAAAGCAACGGAATATTCATCATACAATCTATGATTGCCCAGCCCTCTGTATTGTCTCCGTTCCAAGCTCTGAAAAATTCTCCGTCACAGTTAAAACGGCCCATCATATGATTTGCCGCAATCATAAACCTGTTTCTTTCCTCCTGGTCTCCTGTTATGCGATAATCCGCTCCTGCGGATATATTCCACATAAATCCCACATCGTGATGCAGACCGTTATAGGTATAAAGCGCACTGTCCAAAAGCTCCATACCGTGTCTTGCAGTTTTAAGATACTGCTCCTTTTTTGTTCCGGCATACATAAGAACCATTAACGCAGGCCAAAATCCGTTTGTCCACCAGCTTTTGTTTTTTTTCATCATATCATTATGCACACCGTTTTGTGTTGTATAAGGAAGCTTGTCATATGATGAAACTGCTGTGCGTGACAGCTTTGTATCTAACTTACTCCAACATTCCTCTGCAAAATTCATTTTGTCAGCTCCTTTTCATAATATATACGGGTAATGGCACAGGCCATTACCCGTATTCAATGTTAGTTAAATGCTTCAATAGAGTTATAGTCAATGTTTGCCCGATTTTCTACTGCCAAAGCCTGTTCCGACAAGCCCTCCACATAATCCGGTGCAACGCTTGATGTAAGAATATCTTCTTCACCGAACCAGATAATATTGACCTCGGGAGTCTTATATTTTTTCATAACCGCTTACCTCCTAATTATTCCCCTGCACTGAACGAAATTGATAAATTATCTTTTACCTCTTCGGGGATATTATAAATCTGGATACCTACTATGTAGTTACCGGCTTCTTCATCTTTGAGAACAGCGCCAAAATAATTATCAGTGTTAAGAATTCCTGTTTGTGTTCCGTTTGATATTTTTATTATGTTATAGTTCTTAATATCATCTACGGTTGCTATAAAGCCTTTCTTGTAAAGCTTTGTTCCGTCCGTCTCTTCCTGAAGCTCTAATCCCACAGGTGTAAAGCCGACATCATCTATTGCAGACTCCTTATTGCTTACCGTAAAGGTAATGCTTTTGGGAACTCCTTGAGCATTACCAAGGGTTATAAGATATGTCCCATCATCTACCGTCTCACCCTTTAGCATAAATGATGCAGCGGCATCAAATGCGCTTGCTGCCTGATCAGCATAAACAATATCGGCGTCTGTAAGTGTTGCAGGAAAAGTTTCACCCTTGGTTATAATAACCGTTTTGTAACCCAAAGCCTGAGACTCACTGACGGAGTTATCAATGCTGTTGTATTCTGCAGCAAATGCCGTTACTCCTGCTTGCACAGATAACGCAAGTGCCACACAAGCTATTACTTTTTTAGCTAATAATCTTTTCATTATTATCCTCCATTTCAATTTCATATTTAGTTTTTAAATAAAAGGCCGGCGGTCAAGCACAAGCCGAAGCGGCTTGTCTGTAATTATATATCCGTATAACGCCTGCTCAAGCTCCGCCAATGCGCATAATGTACCAAACAGATTATGCAAATCGTCCCACGCAGTATCGCGCTCTTTATCTATTGAATAAAGGTATTCAATAAATTCATCGGCAAACCCTTTAAGCGCAGCTCTACCCTCCGCTATGCGATAACCGCTCAAACGCATCGCACGGTTAAGACAGTATACCCAATCCATCTCCAGGAAGCTTACCGTTTTTCCAAAATCCTCCCTTAAAAGACTGTTATAATACATATCAAGACAAGTATCAACAAGCCGCTCGGGGTATGGTATCGGACGCCTTGCGTATTCATGGTTAAACAGATAGTGGAATGTTGACGCCATATGATAATATATAGGCGCATTTCCGCTCTGCACACTGTCCTTTCGCCACAGTCCCGTTTCAGGGTCGGATTCATTCCAAAGCCATGTAAAATACCTTTCCTCAAGCTCCGGCGTCATATCCCCGACAAGTTTAAGTGATGCGTATATTCCTGCGCCGAGATGTGAATTACTCCAAGGGTCGTTTATCCAGTCAAGACCGTCAAGAAAGTTCTCAATTCCTCTTTTTTTAATCTCCGCTTCAAGCTGTTTAAAGCGATATTTCGGCTTTGCCTCAAAAAGCTCCAGTGCCGCCGTACAATGCGCTGTGGTGTGTAGAGGGAAATGAGTACGCTCGCTGAACATTCCCGTATCCTCATTCTGAAAGCTCTGAAGAACGCCAACCCACTTGGCTCTTTCCTCCGCTATTGCGGGGAACTCGCACAGAGTATACAGGATATTTGCCGCATCTGCGCAGCCGTATTCGTTAAGCCCCATATTCCTGTTTGGCTCTTTTATTATCCACCGTGCATACTCGCCGGTACGCCCTAAGCAATGCGAGTCCACCGCCGCCTTTATTTGTTTTATAAGTTCATCAATTCTGTGCATATTATTCAGTAAGATCAAGTACCTTCAGGTTGTCAAGATATACAGTTGCTTTTCTGTTTGTCGATGACCAGATCGAAATTCTGTTCAAAGCATCTGAACTAACGCTCACATCCGACGCGATAGCTACATCATCCAAATAATAGGTCGCCTTTCCTGCTTTTACAACAATCTTAACTTTATACCATGTATTCATCGCTATTGATGTTCCGGATATGTTAGCCCAACTTGAAGTAACATTGTTACCGGTATTGCTTGATGTTTGTCTGCTCGCATTGAATGTTTCTGTTGTGCTATTGTAATTCGCCGGTCTGAAGCCTACCAAATCTTTACTATTCGTGTTTCTCCCATTGATCGAAAATGCCACCGGTGTTACGCCTTCACCTGATTTATCTACATTATTAAATGTAGTGCCTGCCGGAATTGAATACTTAACATCATAATCGATCACATAAGAGCTTGATGAAGGAATATTCGTTATATTCAATCCAAACCGATTACCGGTTGCTGTACCTACTCCCGCATTCATTTTGAGAACCTTATTTCCGTTCTCACTAACAGTCATCATATATACATCATCACCTGCACTGCGGTTCTGACGGTCATAATAAACCTTGTTGCTATTAATATCACCACTACCTACATAGACAGCATTTTGCTTTTCTCCTGTCCAAACAACCCCTTCATAATCGTCAGCAAAGAAGTTGGCTGCCGTCTTTAGCACTATAGGATAGGTTGCCGTACCGCTCTCGCTTGTTACCACAACTGCTGAATTTACAACATCAATATCAGTTCCTGTATAGGTTGATTTTGACGCATCAAGAGTAACACCCGAAAGGTTATCTGCCTGTACATACACAGTACCGTCAACCATCAGAGACGGGACATTAAATACCGCCTCGGTAAGCGATGCCTTTTCCATCGGCCGGATTACAATATCATCAAGGTATGTTGTATTCTTTCTTGCATGTCCGGTGATAAAATATATTCTCGTAAGAGCAACATCACTTACTGTTTCCGCTCCTGCGCTTCTTACAAGTCTGCCGTCAAAATAAACCTTTATATCAGCAGCGGACTTACATACCATATCCACCTGATGCCACTGTCCTATTCCGCCTTGAGCGGCATCTACTGTAGACTCTGTTGAAGTACCCGCTTCATACGGCATTTTAAGGAGATACTCGCCATCGCCGGTCTCCTCCGCGCCGAAATGATATATATTTGTATCTACATTGTTTTCTCTGTTTCTTAGTCTGAACCAGTTATAGTTTATATTATCCGCATTCGCACTATATGTATTTTCACGATCGTATCTTACCTTTGTACTTACAACATATGGATATGATACAGGCTCTGCAAGATCATATCTATACTCGCAGGCTGCGGCTGAGGCAGCGGAATAATTATCCCAAACCTTGAGTACCTTATTATTCGCATCATCCGGATCCGTAGCAACTATGACTTTACGAGTACTGCTGCTGTCAGGCGAAATTGTGGTTTCTCCTGTTGTAGTCGTTGGAACACTGCCTACCGTATCACTATCAAAGTCAAGCTTTGTAAAGCCTCCTGTTTTTACGGCATAGACCTCTGTGGTTCCGTCCTGTGCAGTTACTGTTATGGCACTGTTACCCTGAGCTACAGTGTAGGTTGCATTCGGTGAAACCTTTACATCACTAACCTGAGCAGAAGAAATATCGTCTGTAGTATTTACATAAACGGTCTTTGATGCGCCCTCAACATAGGTTGAGTAGTTACCTATTTTTACCGATGAAAGCGTGTTATACGGTAATGCATCATTAGGTGTCGCACTCGGAAGCTCCCATGTGAACACCTTAATATTAGCCGGATTTGTCGGTGTGATTTTTACCGTTGCAAATACCGTTGAATTTGCAGGAACTGTTATATCGCTTGTCCGCGTCTGTATAATGCGTCCATTGTCATACTCTGCGGCAATGAGTGCCATTCTCTTTGGCGAGTCCGTATTATTTACCAACTGCTTTTTTAAGGTCGCTTCTGTGCCGGCACTAAGACTGCCAAGGCCGGACACGGGAAGTGTGCCCTGATAGATTGCAAGCTGCGGCTGAGAAACCGTAGCCGCCGATGCACCTAACGCAGGAGTGAGCATTGATGCGACAATTCCCATGCAGATAAGTGCCTTACTTGTTTTTTTCATGAAAGAATCCTCCTTTATATTTTTATATAATCGGAACTAATCTGAAATTATCAAACGAAGCAACTGCCTTTCTCGTTGTTGACGAGAAAATCTGGAGCTTAGCAAGCTCACCCTGCTCCGCCGTCTGATTTTCGGCTACAACTTCGCCGTCAAGATAGTATGTAACCGCAGCACTGTCTGTTCCGTTATTATATACGATTTTGATATGACTCCACTCTCCGAGCTTCATATAATACTTGCTGTTATCCACCTTGGTGAACTGTCCGCCGTAATACGCATGCGGTGCAAGCCTGTACGGCTCAGAGCTTTTTACTGTCGTATAGGTCTGGAATGCGGCAAGGTTTGTATTAGCGGAATTTCTCACATTTGTAGCAAAATATGTGCAGTTCCAACTATCGACATCATATTCCTGATTTTTGGGAATATCGTATTTTACATCATACTCAAGAATAAATGACGATGCCTGCGGAATACTTCCTATTGTAAGCGAAACCCGCTGTGCGGCACTGTTTAGTCCGTCATAAAGCTCCATAAACTGATTGTCCGACTCCTTGGCTATCTTTGCATATACATCAGTCTCGTCTGCTCCGCTCGTAGAATTGGAATATCTGCCCAAAGCCTTGCTGCCCGAACCGATGACAGTTTCAGCATCATAGCTCTCAAAATCGTCCTTAAAGAAGCTAACCGTCTTTACAGAATAAATACTCTGTTCGGCGCCCTTTGCCGTAACAGTAAGGACACCGTCCTCATATGTATATTCTGCACCGAAAGATACCTCCGCATTAACAAGCTCAACCTCGGAAAGCTCTTCTGCGTCAACATATATCGTATTTCCTATAATCTCCGAATCCTTATTAAATTCCGCAGAAATAAGCTCGCAGACGGGCTTTGGCTCGGTCAAGGACACTACTGTCAGATTATCAAGATGCACAAGTGCTTTTCTGTTATCCGATGACCAGATTGCAAGCTTGCTTAAATCATCTGTACTAACAGTCTTTTCATCAATAACCTCACCATCCAGATAGTAGGTTGCCGTTCCTTCTTTTACTATAATCTTAACCTCATACCATGTATCCAACGCTATTCTCGTACCTGTTATATCAGAGCCGGTATTAGCCTTGAAAATTTGAGTTCCGCTTATAATTCCGCCGGGCTGGAAGGTTACAAGATTTGTATTAGCTGCATTTCGTCCGTAGATTACAAATCGGGACGGTGTTACGCTCTGACCCGATACATCGCCGTCATTGAATGTAGTATTCTCTGGAATGGAATACATAACATCATAAGTTATTGCATATGATGAAGCTGACGGAACATTTGAGATAGTTATTCCGACACGGTGATTACTTCCATCGCCCGCTCCTGCGTTCATCTTGAGCAGCTTATTGCCGTCTACCTCTGTTATTTTACTGTAAACACCGTCAACGGCATTTGCTTTAGACGGAGAGCTCATTGTATATTTAACCGTTCCGCCGGGTGCTGTTACTGCGGTTGATGACAGAGTAGTTTCACTCCAAGTCTCATAATCATCGGTATAGAACTCATCAGCAGGCTTTAAAACCAACGGATAGCTTACAGAATCAGAGTCCTTTGTTACCACTACCGCCGGAATATTTGTATCAAGCTCAATATCTGCTCCGATGTATTTTGATTTTGCTTTATCTATAGTTACCTTTGAAATATCCGATGCCTGTATATATATTTTACCGTCAGCCATCAATGACGGAACATTGAATACCGCCTCGGTAAGTGACCCTCTTTCTATCGGATAAACCACAATATCATCAAGGTATGTTGTATTCTTTCTTGTAGCAGTTGTAAACAGACCTATTCTTGTAAGAGCAACATCGCTTGCTGTTTCAGATCCTACGCTTCTTACAAGTCTGCCGTCAAAATAAACCTTTATATCATCATAGGAATTACATACCATATCCACCTGATGCCACTGTCCTATTCCGCATTCAGTGTTACTTACTGCAGATTCACTTGACGAACCCGCTGCAGACGGCATTGTAAGGGGATACCTGCCGGCACCGGTCTCCATTGCGGCAAAATGATATATATTTGTATCTACCCAGTTACTTGTCTCATCAGCTCTTTCTCTGTTCCTGAGCCTGAACCAGCTATAGCTTATATCGTCCTCACCCTGGCTGTATTCATTATTACGCTCATATCTTACCTTTGTGCTTACAACATATGGATATTCAACCGGCGTCTTCAAGTCATAAACATATGAACAAGAGTTCTCCGTACTATTATCCAAAACCCTTAGTACATTATTTCCCTCATCATCGGGATCTGGTACGACTGAAACAGAGCGTGTATCGTCAGATTTTACGGGTGCAACTGACCCTTCAGTCGGCGCACTGCCTACCGTATCACTATCAAAGTCTATCATGGTGAAATCAGCAGTTTCTACCGTATAAACACGATCACTGCCATTTTCGGCCGTGACGGTTATGATTTTGCCGTCTTGGGATACGACTGCCTGCGCACCCTCCGACACCTTAATATCGGATATATCATCGGCAGAAATACCTGTACTTTTCACCAATACCTTGTTAGACGCACTGTCAACAGCCGCCGCACAACCTCTTACTTTTAGCGAAGAGAGAACATTACACGGCGATTTTAGCTCTGATGGAACCTGGCTCGGCATTTCCCATTCAAAGGTTTTGAGTTTTCCGCCCGATTCTGACAAAAGCCTTGCCGAAGCATAGTTGCTATCGCCTGCTGTGAGCTCTACACTGTCCCAGCTAACCCCCATAAGCTCTCCTGTATCACTGTATCGGGCAAGCGCAAATGCTATTGTTTTTGTCCGGTCGCTGTTGTTTGCAAGTAGTTTCCTCACTGTTACATCGCCGGATGTAATATTATCCAGCGAATCCGCCGGCAACGTATTTACATAAATTTGCATATCAGGCTGTGTAACCGTTGCCGCCTGTACCGCTGCGGGACAAATCATGGCCACCGCCGCAATCATTGATATTATTCGTTTACTCTTCATATTCTGCCTCCTTGATTTTTAATTTCCCGTTATGTAAATGTCATCAACGCTTAGCGATGAGAGACGAGGTTTAGATGATTCAAAATTGATAGCTCCAACCGAACCGTTATATCTGCCTGTAGTAACATTTGTAGCGTTAATACATTGACTGCCGTTGAATTTATAGCTCACCGCTGTTTCGGTATCCGTTTTGTCAAAGTTTATTTCAAGCGTAAACCACACGCCGTTTTTCATGCTTCCGAGATTTTCATAGCTTGATGTGCTCACGGTGCTTGGCTGTTTAAGCGTGCGCAGTGTCATCGTGCTTCCCGTATCCACAACAACAAGCTCTATAAAATTCTCATTGCCCGACCTTAGTCTTATATAGTTATAGCTTGCATCATTGACCTGCGAAGAATAAGTGTTGGCACGGTTATATCTGAGCTTCATGCGTATTGTACCCGTTTTTGTTATTTCGGGAATAACCAAACGCAACTTTGAAGACTCAGTTAGAGAGCTGTCCCCTACTCTTAGGAATGTATTGCTACCCTCTGACTTGAGCTCTATATCAGCAACGCTCGCTGCAAAGCCACAATCAAATATATCATTCCTTGATATACCCTCAAAGCTATGACTTACAGTGCCACCGTTAAGCAAATACTGTGTTTTTTCAATTTTTTCCTTATTTCTGAGCCTATCCCAAAAACCCTCATAGCTATCGGCAAGCTGTGAATAGTCCAGCTCCATTCCAAACAGACTGCAAAGGTATTGACGTGCAAGCCACATTTGCTGAGTTGCGTCCATATCGCTCTCGCACAGCTGTCTACCTGACGATATTCCGCCAAAGCTTTGGCTTGCCATATAAATATATGATGATGCGCCACCGTCGGCTTTGATAAACTCTCTTATATATCTGCTATAATTTTCAACAAACATATTTTCCGTGCCGTTAAAGGTTTCTTTAAACACCTCCGGATAATAGTTCTTAACTATCCGGGCAAGATCAACCGGATTACGCACATAGAACGCCTCTGATGGGAACCCACCGTCCGATACAGTTTTTATTACCGACTGAAGTATCAGCTCCGGTTTAGGGATACCAATATTAAACCGCTCATATATTCTCGCTACCTTGAATGCACCGGAAAGGGCATTAAACCCATAATCACCACTCTCGCCCCAGTAACCTGTTATCGGATCCTGACGGCTTTCAAGCCACTCAAGCAGTGCTTGACGGTACTCTGTCTGCGCTTCATCGGGGAGCATCAATATATAACTGTATGCCTCATAGGTTCTGTCTCCTGCGGTCCATGAGTTGCTGTCCCAATTCTGTGATGTTACATATGACATAAAGCCGTCAACGGTTTTATACTCCTCGGGGAAACCTGACGGATAGCTCACCGATGCTGTCATAAGCTTTACGCTACTTTTTACTGATACTGTTGCCGATGAGGACGAGCCCGGCAGAGGATAGAGCGGTTTTGCCCCCAAATCCGCCAGTTTTGAGACACATTGTTCATAGACTCTCATTCTATCTCTTGAATTGTAGTCTGCACCGGTCTTTCCCGTATCATAAAAATATCCGTCATCAGGATTCTGCCTTGATTGGAAGAAATTGATAAGCTTATTTCGTATATCCACGGGTATGTCGGTTTTTACATTATTGCATATTCCCGATTCACCCTTTTTAAGCATTGCAATCGCAAGTGCGGTTGATTCAAGCGATGGTACATACCCTTTTGTGAGCGCCGCACTCTTTGTTGTATAGAAACCCCCACTTTCGGGGTCATACACATCTACAAGCCAATCCAGAGTATTTACAAAGCAACTGTCAATTATGTCATATTCCTCGTACCGCTCCGAGTATTGAGGGATTTCATAATGGACTGTTATATCGTCTATGTAGGTTGTGTTTATGCGCTTATCGGTTGAGAAAAAGCATATTCTGCTCATATTCCCCGCCGTAAGCGGAGTTTTTGAGCCGATATAGTGCCCGTCCAGGTAAAAACTCACCTTTTCACTGCCGTAGTATACCATAGCCATATCATGCCATTCATTAACAGTGATATTTTTGAAATTTTTTACCTCACCGTCCTGCGCCTTGGTCATAACATTGCCGTTGCCACTGCTGTTGTCCAGCATAGCCATAGACATTATAGTTTCATTTTTTGCCGTTCGTGCATGAAACCAGCTATAACCCGTATCATTCTCACCGCTCTTATATGCACCGTCACGAGCGTAATATATCCGCCAGCTTACAGAGTACACATCATTTGCCTGTTCACTCAGATGATATATTGCCGACAATCTGCCCGATGTAGTGTTATCGCTAAGCTTTAATACCTTGTTTGCACTGTTTTTCGGATCTTCTGCCACAACAGCCTCAGTCCCCTCCGGAGCTGTTATGCTCCACTTGTTGTATGACGGAGGCTTTTCATCTTTGTCATTTTCAAAGTCTTCTATATAAAACTTTCGCTCCTCAAGCGGCCGCATACTGTCCCACGCAAATGCTTTTACCGTTCCGCCGTCAGAGTTGTCCGGTGCCGATATTTCAAACATACCGTTGCCACTGCTTTTTGTTAAGAGCACATCGTGAAGTTTGCCGTCGCCATTATATGACGCTAAGAACAGCGAGTATTGCTTGCCCTCTTCCGCATCATTTATTGCAACTCTTGCAGATATATTCCCTTTGCTGTCGGAATTTACAGGCACTCCGTCTTTGTAATACCACAGGCATACCTCTGCTGCATATGTGTTTATTGCTACAGTCCACATACACAGAAGCGATATAACCGATATTATGTTTTTTTTCATATCACGCTCCCAGTCCTTTCCATTATGGGATAGTATATGACTATCCCATATTATGTTTTCACACATCAGTTGTATACCGTATCTCTGTTTTTAGTCTGCTTTCACAACGGTACTCAAAATCATCAGTGTGCTGTAACTTTAATATTATCTATGGCAAGCTGTGAAACTCTCAGAGCGCTTGAATACAGACCGACTCCCGTTATATAACTGTAGCCTGTGCGTGTCAGCATATCATTAACCATATTATACAATTTTCCGTTGACATAGTATCGCACCTTTGCCGTTCCATCACCGTTAAAGCTAAAATCTATTTTAAGCTTCACCCATTCACCGCGAGTGACGGTTGTGAACTTTTTATATACCTTTGTTCCGTTTACCATATATGCCACGGCAAGCTCCAGCCTGTCTGTGCCGTTGTCTACGGCATGGAGCTCAACAGAATTGGCCTCATCTGAATACAATCTGAAATATGTATAACTGCAATCATCACCCTTTGATACATATTTATCCTTTCTGTTGAACATAATATCACACTCTACCGTACCGTTCTTCACACGGGGAAAGTATCCGCAACAGCCTTCAACATCCGCTATTATACGGTCATCTATTAAAAGATAATTGTTGCCCACACTGCGTGATTTAAGATAGTTATTAAAGCTCATAAATCCCCATGACTTAGAGCTAAGCTCACTTATGTCATTTATTTTGTCAAAATTCTCCTCAAAAACTACACCCTGCTTTGCATCGTACGGTTCTTTTACAATCGGCTCCTTTGTCATGAGCTTATTCCAGAACTCGTCGTAATGCTCCGCAAGCAAGTCATTGGAAAGTGCTCTGCCGAATACCTGTGCAAGGTAACTCCTTGCAAGCCACATCTGCTGCATTCCGTCCATATCGCCCTCTGCGCCTGTTGTACCCGTTAAAAGTCCTCCGAATTTACCCACGGCATTCATAAGCTTGGTTGCAGCCGCTCCGTCCTTTGTGAACATATCATGGATATATTTGGAATAAAGCTCGACAATTTCACACTCATTCTCGCGTATCATTCTCTTCACTTCAGGGTCATATTTTATAAGTATCTCAAATATTGATATTGGATTTCTTACATAGCAAGCAGCGTTTGCATTGTAACCCTGCCTCAGCGTTTTGAGTACAGTATCTGCTATAGTCATAGCATTTGGAGGGCACAGTCCGTACCTGTTATAAATCCTACAGACCTTAAATGCTCCCGAAACATCGTTAAAATTTATAGAACCGTCAGCCGCCCAGTAGCCGGTTTCCGGATCCTGACGCTCATTAAGCCATTCAAGTGCCGCATCAATATAATATTGGCGCACATCAGCCGGAAGCATTTCCACATAGCTCAAGTCCTCGTATGCTTTATCGCCTGCACTCCATGTATCCGTATCCCAATTTCTGCTTGCCATATTCTCAATAAAGGCATTAACCGTCATGCAGTATTCAGGCACGCCGCTCGGCAGATTTACAACTGTATTCTTGGTAAAGCCCGATGAATATGATTTGTCTGATTTAGAGTTTTCATTTTTTGCTTCATTTCTTAATACCGCCGATTCCTTTAGTGGTGTGGAAGAGGGCTCAGGGTTTGTTAATATTATATTTGCCTTACCCCGCCTAACTGTTTTTTCTCCTGCCTCAACTACTGAATTTTGCTCTCCCGGCAACGGATACAGTGGCTTACTGCCCAGTTGCTTGAGTTTATCTACTGCCTGCTCATGTACACGCATCTTATCACGATCGCTATAGCTTGGTGCTTTAGGATATTCTTCTGTAAACCACCCTGTTTCGGGATCCTGCCGACTTTGGAAAAAACTTATAAGCTTGTGCTTAAACTCATCCGGCATAGCAGCAACAGCTCCTGACTCAGATTTACTGCACATCGCGTAGAAGAAGCCTGTTGCCTCTATTGAGGGATAATATCCTTCATGCTTTGCTCCGCTCGTTGTATTATAAAAGCCTCCTGTTTCGGGGTCATACAGTCCTACAAGCCAATCCATGACATTCAAAAATTCATTGTCGATCGTTTCATAAGCAGTAAGTATTTTGTCATAGTAATCTGTAGTGATATAAACCGTCTTTTCTTCACTGCTGTATTTAACTGTTACCGCGTCAAGCTCCCCAAAAAGGGTATATGGGATAAGCGGTTCGCCGTCCTCGGCTATTTTCACCAGACTGCCGTCAGGTATATTTCTTCCGTCCATAACTGCGGTTTTGTTATGAAAATCAATAGTCATGGTTTGGGTTTCGGTCTTTATGAGTGCTTTTTGTAAGTCTTTGTCCCAATCGCAGGTAAGCTCCTTTTCCATATCTAAGGCAGTTTCAATCAGAGGAATGAAATATGTCCCCTCGCCCGCCGTTGTTTCATGCTTATAGCCCGTTTTTATACCGTCTACCGTGAGCCTGTACTCAATCATTTTCGGTTTTAACCCTGTTATTTCATTGATATTGTTCCACATATTTACATCAGAGCCATTTCCTAAAAAACGAAAATAATTAGCACGGGTAGGAGTTAACTCATATATTTCTATACCGGCAGTAGTTTTGCTGTTTGTGCCACTGTATACGGTAGTCCAATTTTCACCGTCTACAGAGGTCTGGAGTTCAAATTGATAAAGACGCGTATCGCCGGAGGTAAACGAAAGTCCCACGCTTTTAAGCTCCGTTTCCTGCTCAAGCCTTATCCTAAGCCATTGGCCCGGTCCCTCCGCTGCCCATTTTGTTGCAAGAGAGCCGTCCATTGCCTGCACAGCCGGATTTCCGTCCTGACTTTCGCTTGCAATAACGGAGGATTCATACAAAGTCATATCAACAGTTTCATCATACTCCTCGCTTTTACGCTCCTCTTCAACGGTATTTTCCGTATCATCAACAACTTCCTCTGTAAAGGTCTGTGCTGTTTCAGTGGCACCGCTCTCCTCGGCATATGCGATTTGACATATTCCCGAAAGAATCACTAATGCAAGCAATATAGCTAAAATTTTTTCAAATCGTTTCATAAAACACCTCTTATGAACATCTCTTAACCGTAAAGCCTTCTATATGATTGGTACCTGATATTGGCTCCCCAAATGTGAAACGGCTCAAGCTGTCAGTTTCATAATACGGAATAAGCTCGCCTATACATAAGCCGTCAAGATACACGGCTATCCTGCTCTTTTTAGACACCGCATCATCAATATTCCTTATACTGAAGTGATATTTCTGCCCTTCAGAGAGTGAAATGTAAAATGGGTACTCTTCATTGTCGTATATATACTCCAACGCTCCGTCATTCATTATTATTCTGCTTATATTATGCGATGTGTTGCCGAATGAATACAGGTCGTACATTCCGTCCGTGCTGTCCATTGTTATATCAAAATCCGTCTGCACAGACCCGCCAAACACATCTGTTATTATTGTTTTCTCTGCGCTTATGTCAAAATTTCCGCCAAAATACGGCTCAGTGTTATCAGTGCTTATTTCTTGTACTGTAATATCATCATATGATATTACCGCCCGGCGTCCGGTAGATGTAGGCGCATACAGAGTGTTGAGCTGGGTTTCAGTTCTGTTTGACGGTATCTTTGATGCCTCCAGCGTGTTCCCATTCTCATCTGTGAATGTGTAATCCACATACATCTTATCGCCGTCCCGGTAATATTTCATAGTCACGGTATACCATTCCCCGGGGTTTACAGCACTTCCGTTTAAGCCCTTATAGGAACCGTTATTAAGATACTGGAACACATACCCCGCACCTGACTGTGCCGCCTGAAAGCCACACAGTGTGTCCGTTCCGCCTCCGCTGCGCGCCTGGAAAGAACAGGAGGTATAGTTATTGACAGTATCACGAGCGGTTACTCCGTCAATATACCCATAGCGTACACGGCAGCTTATAATAAACGGAGCGTTAAATGCAAGCTTGTTATTTGCCCTTAACTCCGCACGACCTCCCGACGAGCCATCTCCGTCATCATCAATCTGCTTAATAAATTTATTCCCGTCCTCTTCTGCTATTGCAGTACGACTGCTTTGAGTCCAGATATCGGGATTCATATCCACAGCGGACATACCAATCTGCGCATTCTCACAGTCAATAATGAGGCTGCTGGGTAATGACTTTATTTCTACCGCATACCTTGCTGTTGTTTTGTCCTCGGCAATAACCGTAAGTACATCGTTGTTAAGCTCCGCACTTGCGCCTTCGCTGACCTTGGTATTTACATCGTAATCTGAAAGCGACTTGCCAAACGGAAGCTCTAATGTAATTCTGTGCGATTCCCTATCTATAACACCCTCATATTCACCTGCCGTAAAGGCAGTGAGCGCTTTATCGGAGCTTTTATCGGTTAATGCTTCAAGTGCCGTAATAGGAGTCCTTACATTCAGGTTGCTAACAAGATATACTTTTACGCTTCCGCCTGAAGGGACATCGGCATTAAGTGAAAACACTCTGCTTTCACCGCTTGCCAGCAGTGCAGACGAGGACTTTACCGAAACCATCGCATTGCCACTGTCATAAACACCGCATACCGCCGAATATAAACCTGTACTCCCATTGTTGTTTGTAACGGTATATCGGCATATCATATCACCCTCGTTTGCTTTAAACTGCTCTGTCAGTTTTCCGTTCTGCTCTTTATAGAAATGAACATCACTATAGTATACATTGTCCGTCAGCAGTTGTGGCTCCGACGCAAACACGGCGGACACCGATAAAAGAAAAATCGCCGATAATAATATTATTTTATTTTTCATAGCGTTGTTCCTCACTTTATTTTATTACAACCATAGCCCGTGTTTCGTTATAACGGTCATGTATAAATACTCTCTGCTGTGTGCCAAGTGTCTTTTCACCGTCAATTTCATTTATGTCCGCAAGCCTGAACTCCTCTTTTTCCGAATCCCATATCATCAGCTTGAGAAGATTTCCGCCAAAGCGCCTCATTGTGTAAATACCGTCTGTGTAAACCATATATGCCGATCTTTCATAGTCAACATCATACAGAATACCCGAATACAGTGCATATGCAGTATTGCTTGTGTTGATTGCCGGTGTATCAAGTGTAAATACGCTATTATCCTTTGTATTCTCATTGATAGAAGCAACCTTTTGAGCCCTTCTTATGGTTTTACCGTCGGACTTTATAAGCATTTTTACAACATCACCCTTGTTTATGCCCCGTACAAGCTCCTTGTCATCAGTTTCATATGTTACAACAGCACCGTTAAGATAGCCTGTAAGAGCATACACCATCTCATGGTCGGAATTTGCGTATTCACTGTTTTCGTTTACAAATAAAAGATTGTAGTCATACGGTTCATTCTTTGTGTCGGTTATCACAAGCACTCTTGACATATAGTATTTATCTGAGTCATATACCTCCACACTATAGGTCTTGTCGTTTACAAAATAGCCTGCATCAGCAACAAATATGTCCTCGTCATCTATTAAACGCCCGTTTTCGCCTCTGTTGTTTGCAGATATAAAGAGAATGGTTGTTGTTCCCAGCTCAAATGTGTATTTATGCGCAAGCTCCTTATCTCTTGACTTATAGGTTGCGTTGGTTAATATGCTGTCCTTTGTGAAGTTATCCTCATCATAGCCCAGATAAGCACTTGCTGATGTCATATTTTTGGCAATCTCTACTGCCGTAAGCTCTCCTGCAAGATTCAATGTATATCTTACTACATCTGAGTAAAAGCTCTCTCCACCCAGAGCTTGGTAGGCTTCCTGATTGGATTTGTATACCGTTCCGTTGACCTTGACCTTATCCGCCGCCGGAATACGCTCCCACATATCCGCCTCGGTATACATCTTGAACCCAAGCTTTTCGCCGGCATTATCAAGGTATATATGATCAAGAAATGCGTACTGCTTTGATGTGTTATCCGTTTCGATATACGAAATCTCATTACAGTAGTCAAAATAAACAGTTGCTTCCTCTCCCGTTTCGGGAATTTTTATATTTGCATTACCTAAGTCAAGCTCTCTGATATAATCAGCGGAAATATCAAAAACCTCTTCACCTATCGCTATAGTATTGCGCTTTTGGCTGTACGCCGTAATATTTCCGGAGATAAAACCGTTATTTACAACAGCATATACTCCGTTACCGTCTTTATCGGCAAAAACGGATATGGTGTTACCCTTGCTTATATCCGAAAAGTCTCCCGGGAAAGCAGATTGAGTATTTTCATTCCATATATTGATTTCCAGCCTGTCAATTTCATTCTCGTCCAAATCAACAAGACGGCTGCGTATTTTATCCCGTATCTGTTTATCCTCTCTGTTGATACCTCCGACAAAATAGTTTTTGTATTCATAGATTTTTACAACATCGTATCTGCCGTCTGCATTGTTATCTATAAGATCTATATACCCTGTTTTAGGTACGAGTGCGCTAAATCCTCCGTCCTTTTCAAACTCAAAATATGATGAATCGTTATATATTATATCAGCCTCCGGCGAAACTCTTACTGATGTACTCCTGCTTGAATCCTCAGTTTTGAAATACTTTATTGTATAATCCGACATGAACTTATCAAGTTCGGAAGCTTTTATCCGCATCGTATTGTTTCTCGATGTGGGCCTTACATAAATAAGTTCGTTTTCCTCCTCAGAATAGTAATATTCAACATAGTAACCCAGAAGCTCATCGGCATGAGTATTCCCTACGGCATATCCTATATCGTTTATTACTACCATATCGTTCATATAATGAGTGCTCCACGAAAGTCCCGTCCTGTTGTTTTCGGTTATTATTCCTTTTGACTTCTTAGCATCCCAGTATTCCGTAAAGATCGTTGCATCTTTACTTGTCGTATATGATGTGTTACCTCCGTTGGTATCCCAGAGAACCATATCCGTATTAAACGCATTGTAGCAGATAATTGCAGCTGCGCCCTTTGTAAGAATCATATCCGGCTTTAGGGAAGCTCCTTTCATAAGCCCCAGCTCCGCTGCCTTTTGCCATACGGTTTCCTTTGTTACCTCGTCCATGATATTGTTATAGCCCAAAATCCCAATCATTGCGTTTACAAGCTCATAAACGCTTACCTCTTCATTTGGTCTGAACGCACCGCCGGGCGCATCCATTATTCCTATAGATACTGCCGTTACAGCATAAGGAAACAAGGCATCTTGGCTACTCATATCGGGAAATCCTGTGCCCGTGCCGACTCCGGTATCATAATTCATTGTAACACATATAATCCTTGCCAACTCAGCACGCGTCACCTTGTCGGCAAGAACGAGATTGTTTTCAGAATCCGGCACAAGCAACCCCACCTGGAGCGCAAAATCCGCCGTCTCAACATTCTCGTTTACTGTCGCAGATGATGTCTTTGGCAGAAGCACAGAGTATAAAACCTTTGCCGCCATTGCCCTTGTCGCATTTGCATGCGGCGCAAACTCAGTATCGCTCACACCGTTCATTATTCCGCATAAGCAAAGCCTTTCCACTGCTTCCACAGCATAATCGGAAATGGCATTCTTATCGGCGAAATCCGGCACTGAACCGTTTTGGGCAAGCTCTATATTCTGCGATGTTATGGCATTGCTTAGCATAAGAGCCATATCCTGCCTTGTTATCGGCTCTCCTACTCCAAACCATGTATCTGATATGCCGTTTACAATACCGGCACTTAACGCCGCACGAATATACGGCGCATACCATTCATCATTATCCGTGTCCTTAAACGAAAGTGCTTTTGTGCTGTCGGGTATACCTATAGCTCGTATAAGAAGTGCGGTAAATTCCTCTCGGGTTATGTTTCTGTTGGGGGCAAACTTGCTCTGGCTTATTCCTGCCACTATCCCCTTTGCCGCCAGATAATCAACCGCCGGGATAGCCCATGCGGCAGTATCCATATCTGTAAAGCCCTCTTGTTCCGTATCGGTCTGGGGCTGTGGAGTCTGTATAGCTTGGGTATCTTGGGGCAATGCCTGAAAATTCGTGTTTACACTGCCACCTGTACCGCCGCCGCCTGAGCTTACTGTTCCCTTGGAAGCGGAGGATATATGATTATTTATAAATGCAGAAATATCCAAATAGCTTTTGAAACTTGTGTGCGTTTCTAAGCTCTTGTAAAGCTCCGCTCTTGCAGATGAGCCAAGAGAGCCATAAGCAGAGGATATATTCAGATTTGCAATGTACTTACTTATAAGCTCCGCCGCATCCGATCTTGAGCAAGCATTAAATGAGGCAACACATATTGCCTCGGGCAGTTTATCCTCAAGCGCCTGTCTTGAACTGTAATCTGTAAGCATAAGAATCTCAGCCACCTTAACTGGGCTGTCAAAAGAATTAAGTGCAGATAGATCTATTCCAAGACTTGTCTGATAGCTATTTAGCACATTAAGATATTCATTTTCACCGTCAGCTTCGGCAAGCTTTTCGAGAATACAGCTCTCATTAAAACTTTTTGCAATATCCGAAACAGCGGTATATCTATTTATACCTTTCTGATACAGCATTTTTTCATATACCTTGGATTTTACTTTAAGTCCCTGATATATGGCACTTTTATCTATACTCAATATTTCTTCATTGGTATCTATGAATGAGTTTATTTCACCTGTGCCGGATGCATTCTTAAACTGTTGTAGCAATGACGCAGCGTCAGCACTGCTCATATAATAACAGTCTGACGATGCGTTTATCTCATCACTTCCTGCAAGGGTAAGCTCTACTCTGTAATATCCCGATGGTATATCTGCCGCTATAGGGATTACTGCCAAAAAACCGCCGTCATTATCCGTTACAGACTGTTCCCACCCGATTATTATATCATCTATATTACCGTCCGTTATTGAAGCATCTGAGTCACTGCGCACAGCCATTATATAATTTTTGTTTGCCGCACCGCTTATACTTCCCTGAGCCTCTATAACACCGTTACCGCTGTATGCCTGCATACTTTCAGCTGCACAAACCGATACGGACGGTATTGCAAAAAGGGATATGAGTATTGAAGATGCAAGCAGAGTGCTGAGGCATCTTTTATAACTTATCATATTGATTTCCATCCCGTTTCCATTTTTATTTGCCTATATTTTTAAGACGCCTTACATAAGCATCATGTGTTATCTTTTTCAGTTCATCAAGTCCCATTGAGTTGAGGGTCGAAATATATGAATCCCATTCGGAGTCAATATCGCCCTTACCCATAATCCATTTCTGTTGCTGTTCTCCTACATATGTATTGATGTCGTTATAGTACTTGTTATATATTTCCTGTTCCTCATCAGTGTAATTAAGATCAGGCAGCTTTGTATTTTTTACTATGCTCTCATACATATCATAGCCTTCCAGAGCAGTCTCATTCATTCCTGCCTTTTCGGCCTCCATAATTCCCACTGTTCCGGTTTCCATAAAGCCTATGGAACGGCGGTAGCCCGGAAGTCCGTCCGCATAAGCAAGCGCCTCATCGCTCCATATGATGCTGCCATCACTGCCAATAGTGTAGCTTATGCCCTCGACACCGTATGCCATAAGCTTGCAGCCCTCTTCACTCATCCAGAAGTCGAGATATTTCACTGCGTCCTCTATATCGTCCTTGTTGCAATCCTTTGATATGCCCCAGCCCATACCGTGCAAGGCTCCACGGGTGTCCGGCCATGTGATTTCACCGTTTATATTTTGTGGCGGGAGTATGGGTGAGAAATCAAGTCCCTCTACCATATCTGCATAGGAATCGTTAAACTTACCCGTTGATGAGAACCAGTCTGCCGTACAACCGCCCACATTTTGACCGAGAAGCTGTTCTCTTGCCTGGTTACGGGTATATATCTCATTGTCGATAAGTCCTTCCTTATACCACTTTGAATACTCCTTGATCGCCTTCCTGTAGTTGTCGGTTGTGCCACCAAATACAACATCCTTGCCGTCCTCGCTCTTCATGAAGCCTTTTGATGTACAATACAGGTTAAGCAATACATTTATAGACTTTTCACGCTGGAAGAAAGGTATCTCGTCAGCAGTCCCGTTTCCGTTGGGGTCCTGCGTCTTAAAGGCGTAAAGCACATTGTGAAGCTCCTCTATGGTAGTAGGAATATCAAGATTCAGCTTTTCAAGCCAGTCCTTTCTGATAAAGAAGCCTGTTGACGGGGTATCCTGCTTATCAAGATCCGTTGTTGTTCCCGGCACAAAATAAATATGCCCGTCATTTACTGTTGCAACATCCACCGCATCGGGACAAGCTTCAAAAAACGCTTTGAGATTGGGTGCAATATCAAAATATTCATCCAACGCAATAAGACCGTCATCCTTTGCCATATCTCTTAATTTTCTGTTTTTGCTTCTGATAATATCAGGAAGCTTTTTACTGAGCAGCATTGTGCCGAAAGCGGAATTTTCATCTGTAACCGAGCTTGATACTGTATTTATAAGGCGTATTCCCGTAAGCTCCTCTGCTTTTTTCCATATCGGCAAATTCTGGTCATATGCCACATCCTGCGACACAGCATAAAGGCTTAATTCCTTAACATCGCCACTCTTGTGCAAGCTGCCACATGAGGAAAGCATAGTTGCAGACATTACAGCCAACAGTATACCTGAAATTATTTTTTCTCTTTTTTTCATGATTTTTCGCTCCTTTATGTTCTTATAATCTGTTTTTATATTACCGCTCAACCCTTTACTGCGCCTACCATTATGCCTTTAGCAAAGAAACGCTGTATAAACGGGTATACCAAAAGCATGGGCGCCGCCGCTATTACAATCGTTGCATAGACAACTGTTTCAGCCGACGTCTGAGTAGTATCTGCATTTGTACTTCCGTTATCGTATAAACCGCTCATCGTTACTATAAGCTTTTTAAGCACAACCTGCAGCGGTATAAGGTTGTCATCCTTTAACAATATCATTGACCAGAAATATCCATTCCATCTGCTTACCATATAATACAACACCAAAGTCATAATTGTAGGCTTTGCAAGCGGAAGATAGACAGAGCACAGAATCTGAAAATCATTCGCACCGTCCAGCTTTGCTGACTCCTCCATAGAATCCGGAATTGCCTCAAAGCAGGTTCGCATTATAATCACATAAAAGGTTGAAACCGCACCGCACAAGAGTATTCCCATGCGTGTGTTTACAAGATTAAGCGTTTGGTATGTAAGATATGTAGGCATCATGCCTGCGTTAAACCACATGGTAAAGGTTATAAACAGCAACAGACCTCGCCTGCCGTACAATCGGCTTTTCGAGAGTGCATAGCCACCAAGTATCGTAAGCGATATACTCAAAAGCGTTCCAAATACTGTATAGAATATTGTATTGAAATATGCCTTTGCGATACCGTTCATTGCAAATACCCGTTTATATGCTCCCATGTTAAAGTCGTGTACCTTCAGGATTACATTTCCTGCAGATACCTCAGCCGCTCCGGAGAATGAGGCTATCAATATGTACCACATAGGATACAGTACAACCAATACCATAACAAACATAATAAGGTAAATCACAATATTTGCTGTTTTCTCGCTATTACTCATTTTCATTTCAAAACGACACCCCCTATTTACCATAATCCGGCGTTATTTACCTTGTGCGAGAGCTTGTTGGCTCCTATAACCAAGATAAACGATACAATACCGTTGAACAAACCTACCGCTGTTGAATATGAATAGTTCGCACTTTCAAGTCCCTCTCGGTAAACATATGTGTTAATAACATCCGCCGTTTCGTAGGTTATCGGCTGATACAGCAAAAGAACACTCTCAGCACTGGAGCTGAGCATATGACCTATTTTCATAATCAGCATTACAGTTATTGTCATAGCAATCCCCGGCAGCGTTATATGTATTATTTTCTGAAGTCTTCCCGCTCCGTCTATAGACGCCGCCTCATACAAGCTGTCATCAATGGCACATATTGCCGAAGTGTAAATAATCGTGCCGAAGCCTATCGACTGCCAACCGTTCATTGCCGTATATATGCCTCTGAAATATTTAGGCTCTGCGAGAAAATAAATCTTTTCCATACCCAGCTTTACAAGTATGGTATTTATAATACCCGAGCTTGGCGAAAGCAGTGAAACTACCATTCCTGCAGCAACAACCGTCGAAACAAAATGTGGCATATATATAACCGTTTGGATAGCCGACCTGATATGCTTGTTTATGACCTCGTTAAGCATCAAAGCCACTACAATGGTGGCTGTGAAGTTAATAAGCAAATCATAAATATTTATCATGAAGGTGTTGCGTATAACTCTCCACGCATAAGGTCCGGTAAAGAAATTCACAAAATGCTTCATTCCCACCCATTGACTTCCGATTATACCACGCAACGGACTGTAGTCCTTAAACGCAAGCTGCAGTCCGAACATTGGCATATAGAAAAATAATATGTAGTACAATACGAATGGAATAAGCATTATATAAAGCAGCTTATCTCGTTTAATTCCCTGCCATAGTTTGTACCTTTTTAACTTCTTTTCCTCTGATGTAAGCCTTCTTAGCGTCCTTGTTTTACTCATCCCTTATCTCCTTTTCCCACATCAGGCCCTTGTCCGTTTCCCTAAGCTTTATAATCACAGGCCTTTCATCGGGACTATGGTTTGGGGTATGCATTATAAAGCACACCTCATTTGTAAAGCTTTTAAAAATCATACCGTGCCCTCCGTCGTTCTCAAACAGAAGTGTTTCCTCATGTTTCCACTCACCATCTATTTCACCATTATCCGAATACGCAACCGATTCAACATATTTTCTTTCTGCACCGCCGGTAAATCCCGACCATATCATGATAAGTCTGTCGCTTTTTGTGCGATACATAAACGGGCCGTCCGTAACATAGTATTTCTGATTTCCTGCCCATTCGGGAGAAGATCCGCAAAACAGTACAAACGGCTCGCCAACCGCCCTCGTCAAATCCTCAGAAAGCCTAAGCGCACATATTTCTCCGTCCGTTATCTGCTTCCACTCATGACTGAAAACCATATAAGGGGTTCCTTTTTTACTGACATAAAATGTTCCGTCCAAACACTCCCAACCCGGAGGAGTCTGTGGGTACTCACTTATCGGAAGAAACGGACCCATTGGGCTGTCAGCTTTTAGTATCTGCGTGCCACGCCTTCTCTCTGCACTCTTAAAGGTTGCAAACATATAAAAGCTCCCCTTATATATGTGCACCTCCGGTGCCCAATAATCCATATCCGACCAAAAGCCATCAGGTTTTGTAAATACCTCATATGCCTCGCTCCAGTCAACAAGATTGTCACTCATATAAACGTCCAGACCGCTACACTTCCCTCTTGCATTTTCTCCGCGCGTTCCGTACAGATAATATATTCCGTTATACGGCAGTATGTATGGGTCGCGCAAATGAATGTCACTAATCTTCAACATTTAAAACAACTCCATGTGTGACTTTTTTACAAATTGAGTATAACACACAATTTTATTTGAAATCAAGCGTCAAAATTTGTTTATCTTGCATCGTTTTTTGTTCATATTTGATGCACAAAAGTTGATTGTTGACAAAAGTATAGGGGGTTGCTATAATTTATTATGCGGATATTTATATTCAACTTGACTATTTAACGGAGAAAAAGCTATGAGATATTATAATTTTTTAACAAAACGGCTGATGAGATCCTACATCTTTTACATAGTTCTGTTTGCAATGATTATGTATTTTGTGTGCCTTTTTTCTTCAATACGGAATTACAAGAGCAAATCGTTAATAATTGCAGATGCTACTGCGGAAAATATTATTTCTGCAATAGACTATTCGATGTATATGTCCTCAGTCCTTAGCGATTCGGATATAATAGGCAATTATGTGTACTGCACGGATAAAGCCGATATTAACTACGCTGCGCTACAAACCTTTGGATACCTCAAGGCAAGCTGTGTTTCATCGCAATATGCCTTGGAGAATGTAGCGTTGGCAAATCTTTCAGCGAATATGGTAACATCAAGCTCCGGTAGCTACAATCTTTCATTTTTTGCATCAATGTATGGGCTTGATGTAAAGCAGATGAAAGACTGTCTTACCAACATGACTTCAAAAAAAAAGACCTACACATTTATGAAAATAACCAATACGGATCATGCTCCCTATTCCGGCAGATATTTTATCATGATATCAAGCATTAACAGCGGAAGCAGGCCTATACCCATCATATTTGTTTACAACGCTGACAAATTTCTCAATATTCCCAACGAATTTCCGGACAGCTGTGCTATGCTTATTAATATTAATTCCGAGAGTATAACGGTCAATAATCCCGAATCAACCGTAATTCCCGGGAAATTCAGCACAAAAGAGGTATGTATATCCCAGTCAACACACAGGATATGCGATGTGCAATGCACATTTATTGCAAAGCGCCTCTATTACTACGCTTGTGTCAACAGCTTTCTGATTGTGTTTTGGCTGTTTTTGTGTGTTATTATTTTTATAGTTATATATTCCTCACGCAAGAGCATAACAGATATATATGCACCGGTAAAGGCACTGATGAAAAATCTTCCTCAGATAAACGACGACTCAGCAAGTGAGTTTAGCCATATTGAAACACTGTTTAAAGGACTTGTGTCAGAAAAGAATGCACTTTCATCTTCAATTACCGATTATCAATCGCTTCTTACCAACCAGTTCCTACTAAATGTTATGAACAGAACTGTTTCGTATGACGAGGTGCAGAAGCATATATATGACAAGGAACTTGGTGATATCCAATTCCCGGCAGTTGTATGCATTATGCGCTCAAAAGGCATGGGTACACCGGTAGAACACATTGATTCAGACGAGCTTTTTGCAATCCACTCTGCATCCAAATGCATTTTAGATGAGACTTTTTTAAATCTGTGTAATTGCCGTCTGATTGATTACGACATACACACATTTATACTCATAGCTCCCTATCATAACTATACAGATATAAGAAATCTGCTCATAACCGTGATTTCTCAAATATATTCACAGCTTGGCACGAGCATAACAGGAACCGTCGGATGCCCTGCAGAAAATCTGTATGACTTGTATAACTCATTCTCTGTAGCTATGGATTTACAGCGGAGATTTATTGATAATTCCGATTATACAATAGTTCTGACCCCTGAGGATATTCCTTACACCAACAGTTTCCCTCTGTATTCGCCACAGGAGGAAGATCTGATAATCAATCTGACCCTATCCTGCGACAGAACCGCTGTATGCGAGATTATAAAAGAAATTATAACGAGAAACATATCCGACAGAACAATAGAAAAAGATTCGTATATTCAGCTTACGGTAATGCTTTATTTTACAATACAAAAAATACTCTACACTACCCACCGTCCTGAACACGGTGATTTTAACGATAATATTATATATGATAGAATTAAAAACTGCCGCACACCCGAGCAGCTTATACATGAGGTATGCGATATAATTACCGTGATAATCAATCATATCAAAAATGTAAAAACCACACGCAAGGAGCAATCTAAGCATGAAATGCTTGAATACATACATAAAAACTATAACAAAGCTATTTCTTTGACCTCTATGTCTGAGGCTCTTAATATGTCTCAGTCATATATAAGCAAACAGTTTAAACAGCTTACGGGTGAAAACTTTAAGGATTATCTGACTGCCTATAGGATTGAACAGGCAGTGCAGCTTTTCAGAGAAAACCCTGTAAGAAGCATACAGTCTGTTGCGGAGGCGGTTGGCTATGATAACACCACAACCTTTTCAAGAGCTTTCGTAAAACACTGCGGAATACAGCCCGGAAAATTTCGCAACAGAATACTTGACAAGTCATGAATACATACACAAAAAGGAGCATATTCAGCTTAATTGATTGAGCTGTGTACGCTCCTTTTTTACTTTATAATACGGAACTCCTTATATGTTCGGACACGCAAATCCGATCATTGCATATCTTTTTCTATGCTGATTTTTAACGAGACCCGGTTTTTGCCATAAACAGCAAAGCATTTATAATGTCCGTTTCTGTTAGCATAAACCTGTCCTGTATCTTTTATATGACTATCTGTAAAGTAATGGCATTTCCAGCCCTTGTATAAAACCTCGGTTGAGTTTCCAGTACTGTCAATTACGGTGTGCGTTTCCCCGTCAAATTCAAAAGCAGGAAATAATATACTCAACTCCCCTTGACTTTCCGCACATATCTCCACTCCGGTTTCTGAAATTATACATTCTTGGTGTATAATCATACCGTTTTCAAGTATACATTCCATTCGGATAAACAAATATTCATCAGTTGCTCGTTTGTCGGTTATCCTGTATCCGGTTGTTTTATTATATGTATAAAGGTATTCTTTACCGCATTTTATTCCACTGCAAATTGACAGCATTGACGGATTTTTGACGTCAATGCTGTAATTGGGGTTTTCAGCAAACGGGACAGACAAGCAGATAGCAGGCGGTGCACCTTTACGGTGAATTCTTCCTATACCGCTTGAATCATAATGTGTGTCGGCATCTGTGTCAAGCTCAACAAAATACCCGCCGAAATTACAAAACAGCTTGTGGAAGTGCTTTGAAGTTTCGCATATATATCCTCCGTTCTGAGCAGGGCATGGCAATTCCGGTATTGTATCATCTGCCATAATATACGCTATATACAACCATGAAGCAGTTGTTATCATATATTTATCAAAATAAGCGTATCTCTCACAGCCATATAAGCTGTCTATATCAAAAAAGTTTTTCACATGATGTATATGTTCAGCTCCAAGCCATGGACTTATACTTTCATACGCAATTCGTGCAGCACGCTTAAATTGCCCTGCAAGCTCGGTATTGCCGTATTTTTTCAGTTGTACAGCATAAAATTCACACAGTGCGGCAAAAAATGCCTCATTATGTAAAAATTGATTACTTCTCCCGCCAAACGGAATTTCACCGCTGACCGACTGCATATATAAAGTAATATCGGCTGATTTCATCAATACTTCTTCAAGCTCTCTGCGCGATTCTCCGTCAAATCCGAAATATAACGCTACAGCAAGCTGCAGTCTTGTAACCATATCATACACCACAGGCTCGTTGGGATCTCTGTACATTCCGTTTTCATCAAAAGAAAGCAACTGCGATTTTATTTGGTTTTCAATAAATTCACTTTCGTCTCCGATTTTTGCGTATTTACGAAGCTGCTCGCTGGCAGCGCCGAATGCCGCCCAATTTCCTATCCTTTTAGGCGGAATATCAGCTATTTCATCATAAGTTGTATACGGGTTAATAAGAGCTAATTTTTCACGCCACTTGTCAGTCATGCTCTTTTCAAAACCCCCTGCATCTTCAAGCTCTAACAAGCAGAATACAATCTCTTTTACCGAAAAATCGTTTCCCACCCCATGGTGTGTTTTTAATGCAGTTGGTATATTATCACAGCATATATCCATCATTTTAACAAATTCATTTCTCATATCGGTTTTTCTGCCATGCGCAATAAGAATACCAAGATTAGCTGTTAATCTTGGATACCCATGCTCTGTCAAACCATTTTCACAAACCTTTTGTGTATATTTTTTTATATGCTCGTCGGTATAAGCACCGATAACGGATTCCATCATATCAATATACATTTCCTTCATTGTAAACCCTCCGTCACTTATATGCTGAATTTTATAATCGCGTACCGCACCCTGATTATATCATCACAACATTTTTTAGTCAACACAACCACAATTTCTGATATACAAAACTCAAATTATGACCATTCTATTGCAGAACAGGAATATAAAATACCCTATTCATATTGTTTCTTTCAGTAAAGATACGATTACTTTTGAAAAGGCGAAAAGGTGTCATTAAATGAGTTTGTAAAAATGAGTAAATACGGCGGCGATTTACAACTGTAGACCGCTGAAAATGGCTTGTCTATTGGATTTTTTTGTACAAAAGGTCTTGTGCTTTCCCTCCAGACTGATTATGGAAATCCTTTAACCAATGCTTTGTGTTGAGTCGAATCATTAAGATATCTGAATATGTATCATTAAATCTTTTTACTGCATTTTCTATTGTTTTTAATTCCTCGGATACATTGCCGAGGCAAGATATTAAAATATCATATTCAACTTTTGTTTTTCCCATTTTTTATCTTTTAAATATTCGATTAAATCCATTCTCTTTTTTCTTTATCCCACTTCTTCAAAAGTTCATCTTCATCAATAACAGCTTGCCATACAGGGGATATGAAATATACTATTGTGTCAATAACTTCACCGAAATCAAGCTCGCTCATCTTAATAGTCTTTAAAAAGTAAATCCATTTTGTAATCATTTCTGCATCATTTGCAAATTCGGCAATTTGATTTAGAGCATCTCTGCTATATGATGTGCCTCTATTTTGAAGCGTTTCAAAAATCGCTTTCTGCAACTTCCGCCCGTCAAAATCAAAGATATTTGAAAGATAATATATATCATAAAAATCTTTCATTCTGCTTGTCATTTCAAGTCTTTGAAGCATTGCATCAAATTTTTCTGCAATGGTACTCTCAAGAGAATATGTACTTACCTCAGGTTTGGTAAATTCATCAAGCTGAACCGGAATAACCCTCTTTTCTGATTTGGGGACTATAATATCACCTATACCCAAATCAACACTAAAAGGAGTTCGTGTATTTTTTATTTTACCAATTATCTGAAATGAAACATCTGTATATTTTCTTTGGGGAGATATAGTTTCAAATGCTTTTGCCGAAAGTTCAATGAAGTCATTTCCGGTATCTACTGCCAAAATATCTAATACTATTTTCTCTATTTCTTCAACACTATTGGGGAGACTGCACATTAGGAAGTCAACATCTATTGTTGCTCTGCTCTCAAAATTTGTCAGCGTATAAATAAAAAGTCCGCCTTTTAAAACAAGATTGTCAGCATATTTTGACATAGATAGTTTCCGTAAAAATTCTTCCTGGCAAAATAATTGCAAATACATCTGCAATGGTTTGCCTGTGTGTTTTGATTTGTTTTTAAGTTTTGCAATAACTGATGCTCCTTTATCCATTACAGCCACACTCCAATCCGTTCTCTTACTTTTTTGTGAATATTTCGTTTTTTAGCATATTCCAAAAGGTGAGTTATATTTTTAGCAGTATCATTTATATAGCTAATAATCGCCTTGTTATAAATTTCCCGTTCCATTTTGTTCTCGTGTTTGATACAATCGCAAATAAGCCTGTCTTTGTCAAAAATTTTCAGAGTGCAATCTTCATATTCTGCTTCCGTAACCCCGTATTCAAGATGTGCCCTATCTATATAATAGGGTTTTACATAAGGATAATCTATATTAAATCTTGCTTTGGAAACATTTCTGTCTATTGCAATATCCCATGTAAGCGGAGTCCTGTCACTGTACCCATAGTAGAACAGGGCAGAGGTCATACAAATAATTCCGTCAGGATAAAGCTCACTGATAAGCTTTGCTTCACTATCGTTTTCTGCATGCTCAACAAGTCTATAATAACCCTGCTTTACCCGTTCAATATATTCGGCATTTATGAGTTCTCCTATATCTTTTGAATAAATACCTATATTGTTAAGCTCTGCTGTGCGAATCAGACGGGAAGAGAATGTTTCAATTATCTTATTATAATTTTTAATTGTTCTACTCATATTTCCACCTCAAACAATTTTGTATTGTGGTAACTTTGTATGCATTGTATTCTATTTCCGATAATTTATCAATCTGGAATAGAAATTAAAAAATATTTATACGCTTCAGTTGCTGACAAACTGTCAGTAACTGATTAAAATTACTACAATTTTCCATGCCATTTCTTAACATTTTTGATTGCAAGTTCTTCAATATAACCTTCATAGCAATCGCTATATTCACCGCTGCTTATAAGGTTATGTTTCTTCATGCTGACAGCAAATTTGAAAAGCATATCCACTATTCTGTCGGTATGGCCTGCAATGGTACAGTCTACTGCCTGAATCAACAATTTGTTAGTGTATATATTCGACTTTTACAATCTTTTATTTATTTTTTTTAATCTATCGATATTGGATATATTGTTTTCGGTCTAAACATATTATAGCAAGCAATGCTTTTATGACCTAAAAGCCTAAAAAATAAAAATCCCGCAGAAGCGTAGAATTTTCATTTTTGCTTGTTGAGGATATTTCCCCAAACCCGAAAAACAAAGATTTCATCTTTGAGCTACGCCCCTTGCGGTGCTTATAATGTAGCAGTTTATAAGACAGAAATTAACTTTCCGCCAATTTGGCGGAAAGTGAAAAATAATCATATAACAGAATGCTAAAATCCACTTTGTGCCACAATGGCACAAAGTCGAAAATCGCGTTAAATTCGGCTTTTTGCAACTTCAGTCCAACTTGGTCCGAAGTTGTTTTTACTTTTAAGAAAATATGATTTCATCAAAAATTATTTCTTCCGCCTGCGCATTGCAGGCGTTTGCAAGTCCAACCCATTTAAGCTGATCTTTTTGTTTCAGTTCTTCTGTTACTCCTGCGGATTTCATCAAATCAGGCAAGATGCTTTCGAGCCTTTCTCTTGCAATTCTGTCAATTTCATTAAGGTAAGGCACTAATTCTCCGTGAAGTATAAGTCTGTTCCATAGTCCCGGTTTGTGATTTTTCAAATATTCCTCCCGCATCATTCCATATTTTCCGTATGTGGGTTTTATTTTAGGATAATCCAAATTTGGCAAATCATAATCTTCCACTTTTCTGTAAGTTAGTTCTTTCATAAAACCTCATCCTTTCATATTTTGATGATTCCATTTTAAATAAAACTTTCAAAACACACAACGATGTCAAATTTAAAAAAGCTCCAAAAAAGAGCGTAGGTCGCAGAAGTAATTTCTGCGTTTTCAGGGTTTGGGGCGGTAGTCTCAACGAGCAAAACGAGCAATTTCAAAGCATAGTGAAATTGCCCGCTTTCTGTAAATGTACATACATTTGCATCGCTTGCCAAGAATGATTTCTGCTGAATTAGCGTTGTTGAGCAAAAGAAAAAGCATTACAGATTTGATTCTCCGTAATGCCTTCTCTCATGTTTTTAGTTTTTCTTCACTTTATCAGTAATTAAATCGGATAATCCTTGCGATGGAATTTCTTTAAAAATTTGCGAGTTATCATACTTAGGATAGTTATATCTCCACTTGTCATACTCCTCTTTTGTTATCTCACCATTTTTGAGTTTTTCTGTCTGCTGCGCCCATGCAAAAAGCATTTGGTGAAATGACGGGTCAAGTTTTCGTTCATCTTTGAATTGAAATATCAATTTATCATCTTCGGCTTTTATCTCCAAGCCGTACATGTCCTCCAAAGCGAAAAATGTGTGCATCAATCCCAGATTGCTATCAATGTCCGGCACTTTCAAAGCAAGGGGCGATACTTCAAGAATATCAGCTATCACTTTTATACCATTCTCTTTCGGTGTTCGCGTGCCCGTTTCATACTGTGTTATTCTGACCTCGGCAGAACTTTCCGGAAATCCGAGTTTTACTCCGAGCTGGGTTTGCGTTAATTTCCTTAATTTTCGTATATATCTTATCCTTTCACCAATCGCCATTTTCTTATCTCCAATACAGTTTAATACACTCATTTTATCACAACTGTTTTTCAAAATCAATAAAATATACAAAAATGTTTATTTTCTATTGACAAACATAGAATAATCTGCTATAATTCTAAAATATAAGCGTATTAGCTTATATTTTAAGACATAAGACATCGGACACAAGACATAAGACGCTCAATATCTATAACATCAATTGGAAGGAGCGGTTCTTGTGAAAGAAACGACAGAAAGATTTGAGCTTCCACAGTCCGAAATCGAATCGCTCGCACGGTGTCTTTTGCCGGATATACTTTTATTCTTTGAAAGCGAAAAAGGGCAGAAAGAATTCGAGGCGTGGAAGAAGAGCAAAGACACAAGATATAAGACAAAGACATAAGACATCAGTTTAAATCGGAGTGAGATACATCTTGCTCCGATTTGTCAACTCTCTTGCAAATATTTTTTCGAAAAATTATGATTATGTTGAGGTGGTTATTTTATGAAAGCAGTAATTTATGCAAGATACAGTTCAGATAATCAGCGTGAAGAATCCATTGAAGGACAGCTTAGAGAATGTAAAGAATATGCCGAGAAAAATGATATGCTGATTGTGAACACATATATTGACCGTGCATTATCCGCAAAGACAGATAATCGCCCGGAGTTTCAACGAACGATAAAAGACAGTACATTGGGATTATTTGACATCATCCTTGTGTGGAAGTTAGACCGTTTTGCTCGCAACCGTTATGACTCCGCATATTACAAAGCACAACTTAAAAAGAACGGTGTTAGAGTTATATCGGCAAAGGAAACAATATCGGATGGTCCCGAAGGGATTATTCTCGAATCCATGCTTGAAGGGTATGCGGAGTATTATTCAGCAGAATTATCGCAAAAAATTATTCGTGGTATGACGGAAAATGCATTAAATGCAAAGTTCAACGGAGGTTGCAAAACTTTTGGATATATCATAGATGAGAACAAACATTTTCAGATTGATCCAACAAATGCACCTATTGTCAAATAAATATTTACACGCTATGCAGACGGCGAAGGAACAAAGAGTATATTAAACTCATTAAAGGCAAGTGGTATCAAGAACGGCAGGGGCAAAATTCCCGGATATAACTTTATAACAACAATTCTTAAAAACAGACGATATTTAGGCGAATATCGTTTCAAAGATACCGTTGTCGAAAACGCATTTGAACCGATTGTATCACAAGAATTGTTTGACAAATGCCAAAAGCGTTTGGAAGCAAACAAGCAAAAGCCTGCCCATTTTAAGAAAGTGGAAGATAAATATATTCTGACAGGTAAGATATTCTGCGGACTTTGCGGTAATTCCATGATAGGCGTCAGCGGAACGAGCAAGACAGGCACGAAACACAGATATTATTACTGCCACAACGCAAAAAGCAAAAAATCTTGCAACAAGAAAAGAATCAAGAAGGATTTACTTGAAAATATTGTCCTTATCAGTACATTGGAAATGCTGAAAGACAAGAAGCTGATTAAACAAATCGTCAATACATGCTACAAAATGCAATCGGATACAAGTTCTGTGCTAAACTCTATGGAAAACCGTCTCAAACAAATTGAAAAAGAAATCGGCAATATGATAGCCGCAATCAAGCAGGGGATTATAACCGAAAGCACAAAGACTGAACTATCGAGTTTGGAAGCGGAAAAGAACGATTTGCAAACATCTATTGCCAGAGAACAGATGAAGCACCCGGTATTAACAAAAGAGCAAATAGAGTTTTGGATATGTCGGTTCCAAAATACCGATATAACAGATCAGATACAGAAACAAAAGCTTATTGATGTGTTTATAAACAGTGTTTACGTTTATGAAGATAATATTATAATCACATTCAATTACAAAGACGGCGAAAAAAGCATTGATTTTTCAGACATAGAAAAAATTGAAAAAAAGAAGAACTCCGATAATCCAAACGATTATCAGAGTTCGCCTTTAAAAGTGATTGGTGGGCCATCAGGGACTCGAACCCCGGACCATCCGGTTATGAGCCGGGAGCTCTAACCAACTGAGCTAATGGCCCATAGCTTTTGCTATGTTTGATACATATATATGTCCTCTCTCTTGAGAGGACATATTATGCCTTCTTGGTGACCCGTGCGAGAATCGAACTCGCGTTACAGCCGTGAAAGGGCCGTGTCTTAACCTCTTGACCAACGGGCCGTTTAAAAGAGATTTATCCCTATCTTTTGATAGGGATAAGTCAAATCCGGCAACTTACTACTTTCCCGGGCAGTCGCCCACCAAGTATCATCGTCGTTAAGGAGCTTAACTTCCGTGTTCGGCATGGGAACGGGTGGATCCTCCTTGCTATCGTCACCGGATATTCTCTTGTATGAAGGTTTT
>JAFSXU010000059.1 GCA_017443895.1 Clostridia bacterium | reverse complement strand
CATAGGCGAATCTTTGGGCAAAGAGGTTATATGGGATGGTGATACCTCAACTATATACATAAACGATCAGGATACTGATGATGAAAATACTAATTCAGAATCGTATGAATCAACCGATACAAATCAGCAAATGGACGATGCCTTGGAGCAGTATCGGTCAATCGTAGGACAAGCGGATACTTATCAATATGATCCGTATGGTTATGCGACACCGAGTGGAAAATACAGATATGCGCTTATTAGAATGCAATCAGATGATACAGTTCCCACATTATTTTTGGAACAGGAATCAACTGACGGTATGTACTATATGCGTGCGTTTAAATACGATATAAACACAAAAGAGATACATCAACCGGCAGAAGGCTTAACAGAAGGTGTAGGTCAAGTCGGAGGTTTTCGCGGAGGCATCGGAATAGCAGGTGACGGAAACGGTCTTATAATAATGGAAGGCGGAAGCCGCGGATATGCGACATTTTACCGTGTTACATTAGACGGTGACACGCTTGAAAAAAATGTGGAATGGGACGGTAATATGTTCCAGTCTGACCCGGGCATATCAACAACAGAGATTGACTGGCATGATATAAGCGATTTGTCTGCTTTCAGTGATTGGTCGGTTAACGGTGAAAAATCAATCAATGTGTATTTTGATAACTATAATATTATAATCAACGGTGAGGATAAATCAGATGCACCCGAGGACAGCAAACCTTTTATATATAATAGCCGTACATACATTCCGCTCCGTTACATCAGTGAGCTATTGGGAAAGGATGTTAATTGGGATGGAGAAACATCTACTATATACATAAATGAAAGTGACATATCAAATGATGAAATGCCGGAACAGGCTGAAACAGACACGGTAAATGAGCCTATAACAGATGGTGAGAGAATTGTCCTCACCGGAACGGTCGGTGCATACAGCTTTGATGAAGTTCTTGCTTTGCAAGGGGTTACTTATCCGAACCCCGACCCGGGCAGCGAAAAGTATAAAACATTTTATCTTATCGTGCTTGACACACCGCAAACCGTGACGGCAAATAACGCAGACGGAGAGCTTGACAGCCGTACTGCAAAAATTATAGATGTAAGCTATGCTGATGACATGGTTCAGTACGTTGGACAGCATATAACCTTCAGCATTGATCCGCATATGACAGGCTGGCCGTCGGATACAAGCCTTCCGTTGGGAGAGCCGAGCACAAGGGATATTCATATATTAAACTAATTTAGTATTTAATGAAATTACAAACAGTAATTTCTTAGATAGATAAAACAAATAAAATAATTTACAGGAGGAAAAGAAAATGTTTAACAAGGAAAGAGTAAAAGGATTAGTAGCAGGAGCGCTGATAGGCGCGGTTGTAACGGGCGCTGCAGGAGTATTCGCATATACCGACTACATTGAGGCAGTGTATAACGATATTAAAATCGTTGTGGATGGACAGCAGATAACACCCAATGACGGTAACGGAAAAGTAGTAGAACCGTTCATTTCATACGGAACTACATACCTGCCGGTAAGAGCCATTGCAAACGCATTCGGTAAAGAGGCTGACTGGGACGGTGAAACAAACACCGTTATCCTCGGCGCAAAGTCGTTTGACTGGCTTGATCAGATGGGCTATCACGAGTATGATAACTCGCATTCGTCCGATAGTTCTATGAAACCGCTTGAATCAAATTCAAAAGCAAGCGACGGCACGAAATATAACAGAGGACTCTATTTTTATTTAGATTCTTCTCCATACTGGAAGTATGATGACGGAACAGTAGATAATTATCAGACTGTATCGTATAAGCTCGACGGTAAATATAAGACCTTCAGCGGAACTTTGTGTGGATTATCCCAATATAGAGATGTTCCGGCTATCGTAAGAATATATGGCGACGGTAAAGAGCTGTACACCTCTCCGCTGATAGCAAACGGTACAAAATCACTGCCATTTGAAATAGACATCTCAAGCAACTCACTTTTGACAATAAAGGTAGAATTTGCTAATCAAATTAAGAGTGACCAATATATCGGCATCGCAGACGCGAGACTGGCGAGAAAATAATTGAATACACGCTGAACAAAATAAACCTAAAGGACTTCAGATATTCAAAATAATACACCGGCGATACATACCTTCCCCGCTTGCAAGAGTTGTAAGCGGGGAAGGTTAGAGCACATTAAAAAGGTAAACTAATATGAGAAAAATAGCGATACTATCATTTTTGATTATAATTGCTTCTATAACATCATCATGCGGCAAAAAACATGAAGAAGCGGAACAGCTAACAGAAACCACAGCAATTATACAAACAACAAGTCAGCCAAGAGAAGCTGCGAGGTTGGAAATTACAGGCACAACCAAACCCTCGACAAAAAACACAGGTTCAGGAATCAAGGGCGGCACCAATCAGAATGATGCCGTTTTGCTTCCGATGGATACAAAGCTGTACAGCAAGGTGAACAGTAGCGGAACGTCGTGGTTCGCGTTTACAACGACTGATTTAGAAAACGCCACTTATGCGATAACCACCGTTAATAAAACTGCCGGTACTTCTTATCTGCGCACAACGGTCTATGATAAAGACGGTAACCGCTTGGGATACGAAGACGCGTATAGCAGCGGTAAGGCAACGACAGTCACTATGAATAATTTACGTCCGAACACAACTTATTACATAACTCTTACAGAAAATGATCCTAATAACACAATTTATTATATGATTAGGATAAAAAATCCTGACATAAAAACAACAGGATACAACACTGTGGAAAACTTGTCAGAAGCAAAAGGAGCGGAAAATACAAAAAGCACCATTGTTCACGGAACAAATCAAGATGATGCCGTATTTATACCTCTGAATGCAAAGGTTTCCGACGAAGTGAGGAATGGTGAAATTGCATGGTTTGCTTTTACAACGAATACAAAAGAAAATGCAGAGTACAAGTTCACTACGACTAACGAATCTACCGGTACTTCTTATCTGCGTACGGAAATTTTTGACGAGTACGGCAAAAGACTGGAATATGGCGATGCCTACAGTGACGGCAAAGCATCGACAATCAGCATAAATAAGCTGCCGCCAAAAACCACATATTATATTGCTTTGTCTGAAAATAATTCAAATGATATAGTTCATTATAGCTTGAATATACAAGCGCCGCAGACAACGTCGGAATCTTCTGCGGATAACATAGCGGCAAATGTAGCAGAAATTGAAAATGCTGAGAAAGGAGACTTGGTTTTTGAGACGCCCTTTGAACTTACCGAAACACAGGTGATGTTTGTTGCCGAGCAAGCGACATTTGTAAACGAAACCGCAGCTAAGGAGGCACTGAAACCAGTAGCTGATGTTATACTAGCTCATCCAAATCATTCAGTTTTATTAGCTGGGACAACTGCAACAGACGGTTCTCAGGAAAAACGTGTTGAATTATCCAACAAACGTGCAGAGGCAGTGAAAAATCTTTTAATACAATCATTTGGCGTACCGGAAACGCAATTAAGAACAATCGGTCTGGGATTTGAAGCAGATCCGTTTGTACGCGGAAACGATAGAGACGCCAACGGAAAATTTGTTGAAACAGAAGGAGCAAAAAACAGAAGGGTTGTTGTGTTAGATGTAAATGACCCTATAGCTCAAAGACTATTACAGTAAAAATATTATACTAATGAAGAATTAGAGCGGGAGGAAAAAATGAAAAAAATAGTAGCATTATTATTGGTATTTACATTAGGATTAGCAATTACATCATGCGGCAAAAAAAATGAAACAGCGAAAATGCAGCAAGAAACTACATCCATTACCGAAACAACGCCACAGCCCAAGGAGGGCGCAAAGGTGGAAGTCAGCAGCAATACAAAATCAAAATCAGTAGCGTCCGGCTCAGATGTTACCGGTGGTACAAACCAGAATGACGCGGTATTGCTTCCTTTAGAAAAGAAATTATACGGAACAATTAGCAACGGCGGACCATTATGGTTTGCATTTACAACGGGCAGCGGCGAAAACACCACCTATTCTGTAACAACTGTTAATAAAACAACAGGTACTGCTTATCTCCGTACAGCAATTTTTGACGATAAGGGTAACAGCATAAAATCCGGGGATGCAAACAGCAATGGTGTTGCGTCCGCTATCCATATGGATAATCTATTACCCAATACTACATATTATATATCGCTTACCGAAAGAGATTCCAAAAACACCATTCATTATATGTTACGCATAACTGAGCGAACCTCGCAGGGTAACGGACGTGACTCTTCAGAAAGTATAATGGGCGGCAAAGGGAATGTAGGCGCACAAGGTGGTGAACTTATTCCGGGAACAAATCAAGACGATGCGGCATTAGTTCCTTTGAACGCAAAAATTTCTGATACTGTACGCGACGGAGTTGTTTCATGGTTTGCTTTTACAACAAATTCTGCCGAAAATGCTGAGTATAAGTTCACGACAGTCAATGAAGCGCCCGATACCTCATATTTGCGCACGGCAATATATGATGAATACGGTAAGCAATTACAACAAGGAGATGCAAGCAGCAATGGAAAGGCTTCAACAATCAGTATCAATAAGCTGCCTCCAAACACCACCTATTACATCGCCGTTTCAGAAAATAATTCAAAAGATATAATTCACTATACTTTGAGCATACAGGCGCCGGAAACTGAGGAAAGCGTACCTGCAGTTAACGATACAAGCAGTTCAGGAGCCACAATTGAGACGATGAATTAAACTTAACAAAATTAAAATATGGATAATGACGCATTTCACAGGATGTAGTCAGAGCAGACAGAGATAGTTTACATCAAGGAGATGATTGATTATGAAAAAGGGATTTATTATGCTGTTTGCGGTTTTGACTTTGCTTCTTTGTCTGCCGCTTGTAGCCAATGCAGAAATTGTGGAGCAAGGCAGCTGCGGCGATAACGTTACATATACGCTTGACGACCAAGGAACGCTTACCATAAGCGGTACGGGTGAGACTCAACGGTACAGCATTTACGGTTATACAGTTCGTTCACCTTTTTTCGGCAATACTGATATTAAGAGTGTCTTTATAGAAGACGGTATCACAAAGCTCAACAGCAATTTGTTTTATAATTGTACGAGTATTGCTAATGTTCATTTGCCGGACAGTTTAACACTGATAGAAGGTGATGTTTTTTATAATTGTGAAAGCCTAAAAAACATAACAATTCCAAAAAATGTAGTAAGCATATCTAGTTTGGCATTTACAGGATGCAGTAATTTAGAAAAGGTTGTAATGGAATGTGAAAAATGTTCAACAGGTTCTTTGGGATGTCCGTTTAAATATGCAAAAGAAGTAAAATTTACCGACACCGTTAAAGAAATTGGAAGCACGATATTTAAGAATAGCGAAAATTTGACTAAGGTTATAATTGACAGCAACGTGTCTGGAGAACAATCATTTCAAGGCACAAATTTAACTGATGTTAATTTTACGGATAATGTTACGGTTATTCATCCTTCGCTGTTTCAGGGATGCGGTACTATAACACATTTTAATGTGAGTCCGGAAAACAAATCTTATGTTAATATTGGCTCCGCGGTGTTTAGCACAGACAAAACCAAGCTAATTCTTTATCCGAAGGGCATAAGTGATACACAATATATAATACCGGACAGTGTTACGGAATTAGGAGCTTACTCATTTTCAAACAGTGCAAAACTAACAAGTATCACAATGCCCGACACAGTAACCACTATTGGTGTATCTGCGTTTTCAACGTGTACAAAATTGACAAGCATAACTATTCCCAACAGTATAAACCGTATTCCATCTTCGGCGTTTTCGAGCTGCCGCAGATTGCAATCTGTTGTTATTCCGCTCAGTATTCAAAATATCGCTAACAATGCTTTTGAAAATTGCACTGCTCTTTCGGATATATATTACGAAGGAAATGCGGAACAATGGAGAGCGGTAAATATAGGTACAGTAGGTAATGATTATATAGGCAACGCTATTATTCATTATAACATCACATCAATACCCGATGATGTCACGCCAACACCGGAGCCTGACCCGACTCCCGTGCCGTACACACCGCTTGAATGTAATGTTGATTACAAGGTGGAGGGTGAAAACATCACCTTCACTGTTGAAGTAAAGGACATAGCGCGTGCTGACGAGCTTAAAAGCGTACAGCTTTACACAGCGGAATTTGACGAGAATGGACGGTTTACAGGCTTAACTACAGCCAAAAACAGTACGGTTCAGGACGGTAAAATTACGATTACCTCAAACGTTCCGCAAGCCGATACATATAAATTTTTCCTATGGGACGGACATTTTGCGCCGCTAATGAATGTTCTGGACAACGAAAGCATTACAACACAGTAAAGGACGGCTGATAATTATGAAAAAGAAAATACTATCAATTCTATTATCAATCACAGCCTTAGCATCTTTTATGCCTGTTGTTCATGCAGTGGACTGGGGCTCACTGCTGAATGAACGTACAAAAATGGTAAGTGAAACGGATTTTGAACTGTATGTGGAAGGCAGCATTGAAAGTGCGCCGTATTATGGCGCAAAATTTGAGCCGCGCGGCGGTGTGTACGCCGGTATGACGGCTGACAAAATGAGCGACTACAAACCTCTCGGCGGCTATCTTACATATATTGAGTCGTTTTGGCAAGGCGATTTGTATTATCCCGCAAAGGATATTGTAAAAAATAACAATATAATAACGACAGTCGGCTGGACGGTGAACAGTCTTGGAAATGTCGATTATGACGGTATAAGACAGACGCTGAGTAAGCTAAATTCCTACGGTAAGCCGATGTTTATCCGTTTTGCGAATGAGATGAATGTTTCCTCGCTCGGCAATAATCCGCAGGAGTATGTAACGGTGTTCCGTACTGTGGCGGATATGGTGCACGAATATCCAAATCTTGCAGTTGTGTGGTCGCCTAACGACATGGGTGCGCTTGACAGACCGTTTGAATGGTACTATCCCGGCCCCGAGTATGTGGACTGGATCGGCGTGAGTTGTTATTCTCATCAATATTTTCAGGGAAACACGAACACGTCATGGAAGGACAGCATATATTTTATGACCGGTGAAAACAGCTGGGCGACGAACAAATTAAAGCCAATAATAAAATTTATGAACGAGTATGGAATAGAAAAGCCACTGATGATTTCAGAAGGCGGCGTTGCCACAAGCGCCGGCGAGGAGTGGGTTGCTCCCAGACTGAGAAATATGATGTACAGCGT
>JAFSXU010000058.1 GCA_017443895.1 Clostridia bacterium | reverse complement strand
TATATATAACTTATTGTCATAAATAATACTGTCGTTCTTTTACAAAAACGACAGTATTATGTGCTTTTTGCTCAAATAAACCCTACCGTACCACCGTACTGCCACGGGTTCATTTTCACAAAATCCGGTTTGTTTTTCGATGTCTGCCGGCGTGTCGATAACTTTATCGACACGCTGAGATGAGTTGTAAACTCATCTTTATTTGTTAAGCTCTGCTGCTAATTTTTCAAGACATCGTTTTTCAATTCTGCTTACATAGCTTCGGCTTATGCCTAAAATTTCGGCAATTTCCTTTTGTGTCTTTCGTTGTGTGTTACAAAGACCGTACCGCCATGAAATAATGTTTATTTCATTTTTTGTCAGAACTCTTGTCATTGCTTTATATAGTTTTTGCTCTTCAATTTTTTGTGAAATAATATCTGCAATATCCGCATTGTCCGATGTGAGAATATCCGCAAAGGTCATATTATTTCCCTCTTTGTCAGTACCGATACATTCGTCCATGGAAATTTCATTTTGAAGCTTTTTTGAACTCCTTAAAACCATAAGCACTTCATTTTCTATGCACCTTGCAATATAGGTGGATAATTTTGAGTTTTTAGAGGTATTAAAAGTGTTTATGCCTTTTATAAGCCCGATTGTACCTATTGATATTAAATCCTCAAGTGATTTTTCATCGGAATATTTTTTTGCAATGTGCGCCACAAGCCTCAAATTTCGTTCAATTAAAATATTTTTTGCGTTTATGTCGCCCTGCTCGTACCTTTTTATGTATTCTTGCTCCTCTTTTTCCGTAAGCGGTTTTGGAAAGGTTGCATTACCGCTTACATAACCTGCCATAATTAAAACGGTTTGCATCCATTCAAATATCAATGATGATAATATCACAGTACCACCCCCATATATTACTATGTAAAAAAAGGAAAATACTGCAAGTACGAATAAAAAAGATTAAAAACAAAAAAACGGATAGCTACGCTATCCGCCAAAAATCAGTTTAGAAAAATACCGACGGTATCTTTTCGTACTGTGTTATTTCTATATCCTTGTTAAGCATCGGCTTAACGGTATCTGCAAAGCACATAAAATGCTTTGAATTGTTATGCGCCTCAATTGCAACATCATTTAACCATTCTTCAATAAAGGTAAACTTAGCTGTATTTTTCCGCTCATGCATAACCTTGTACGAAAGACAGCCACGCTCCTTGCGTGTTTCTCTTGTAAGGTCGGTTGCGCATTTTATAAAATCTTCTGCCATGCTTGGCTTAACATCAAAATTAGCAATTATCGTTATCATATGCCACACCTCATCTAAAACTTGTTCAGATTATACCATATATTGTGTAAAAATACAATAGGTATATCATATTTTGTCAATTATTTTTTGTTTACAAATACTTAAATATATGATAGAATATAGGCATACCACATAATTTTTTGAATAGTTTTACTTAAAGGAGGGCATTGTATAAAAAATGCCTGCTCCGTCTTTTTTGTGATATTTCCTTTAAGTAAACAAAAAGTTGTGTGGTAGCAAATCGGAGTAGTGCCTTTTTATGTGCGTTACTTCGGTAGCGTACTTTTTTATGCAGATTTTGCCGATAAATGTGCAAATTGTGCCTAAAAATGTGTAAATTGTGCCAACTGTATTGAAGAAAAACAGGGGGCTGATATAATAAAAAAAGGACGATATACCACTTTAGCAAAATTAAATTACAAGGAGGGAAAAACTTATGAAAAAGAAATTTTTGTGTTGTTTTACGGTTGTGTCTTTAATGGCCTGTTTGCTTGTAATTCCTGCTTTGGCAAATACAGACGGATTTTACACCTATTCGGTAGAAAACGGTGTAGCTACTATCACAAAATGTGACACCGCCATAAAAGGCGATGTTACCATTCCCGAAACCTTGGGCGGATACACCGTAACAAGCATAGGCAGGGAAGCATTTTATGGCTGTGAAGGTATTGAGAATATACAAATTCCAAACAGTGTTACACAGATCGGAAAACTTGCATTTTTGGAGTGCAGAAATCTTTTGAGCATTACTCTGCCCGGTGGTATTGAAAAAATAGACGATTTTACATTTTATTATTGTGAGAGTCTTAAAAGTATACAAATCCCCGATAATGTTAAAAGCATAGGCATATATGCGTTTTCAGGATGCAGAAGTCTTAGTGATGTAAGCATTCCCGACAGTGTTACGGTTATAGAAAACTCAGCATTTTCAGAGTGTGTAAGTCTTAAAAGCATAGTCATTCCCGATAATGTTAAAAAGATAAATTCATATGCGTTTAGTTATTGTACAAATCTGGAAAAAATTGAACTTTTAGGTGATAGTGTAATTTTGGGCAAGAGCGTATTCCAAAAATGCGAAAATTTATCTGATATATACTATTCGGGTAATGAAAACGGCTGGAATATGGCAGCGGGCAGCGAAAGCTTTGGAAATGCTGTAGTGCACAAGCTATACGGCGCGGTTAGTGATGAAGATTATTCTTATATAGTGTCAAACGGCGGCGCAAGGATTGTAGAATGTAAAAAAACAAGTACCAATATCAAAATTCCAAACACTTTGGGCGAATATCCTGTTACAGCGATCGGTGCATGTGCGTTTTATGAGGGTTATGCTATTCAAACCGTAGAAATACCCAATACAGTTGTAAGTATAGGTAACAGTGCATTTGCATACTGTGACGGTATAACGAGTATCAATCTGCCAAAAAGCCTTAAAATTATTGGCTCGTATGCGTTTAATTATTGCACGGGTATGGAGGGTATATATATTCCCGATACTGTAAGAGAAATAGGCGAATGTGCATTTCAAAGATGTACAAGTCTTAGTGGTATAGATATTCCAAATGGTGTTACAAGCATACAGGACGGCACATTTAGAAGATGCTCTGCACTCAGTAACATATCAATCCCAAGTACTGTATCAAGCATAGGAGCAGGTGCAACTGCTTATTGCAGTAAATTAAATGATGTATACTATTCGGGAAGCAACCGTGAATGGTCTAAAATATCAATAGGAAATGATAATACTTACCTAATGAATGCAGATATACATTATTTAAAAAATCCTTCTACAAAAACTGTTATAAATGATGATGGGCTTACGGTTTCATTTAGTGATACAGACAACGGAAATGTTGTAATACTTGCGCTATATCAGGACAAGCAGTTCAAAGACTTACAGTATAAGGTATATAATGGTGAAAGTATCGTTTTCAAAACAGATACAAATTACGACACAGCAAAAATTATGGTGTGGAACAGCTTTGATAAAATGGAATTTATAACCTCGCCTGAAATTATCAGTAAATAGTATTTCTTACTTATAAGAGACTGTGGTGTGCAAGGCATACAGTCTCTTTTTTGATATTAGAAATTATTTTGAAATTATAAAGTGTTTTTTTCTTTACAAAACAGGAAATAAATTGTATAATGTATATATCTATGTACACAATATATTGTTTTTATGAAAGGAATTAAACCATGTTATCACTCTCGTATTTACTTCAAAGGCTAATAAGTATTCCTTTAATATTGGTAGCATTAGTAGGACATGAATTAGGGCATGGACTGGTGTCAACATGGCTTGGCGATCCTACGCCCAAATATAACGGCAGGCTTACCCTAAACCCAATGGCACACTTAGACCCAATAGGAGCGCTTTTAATGTTTCTTACAGGCTTTGGCTGGGCAAAGCCCGTTATGATAAACCCTAACTATTACAAAAACAGAAAATGGGGAACAGCGCTGGTATCATTGGCAGGACCAATGTCTAACCTTATTATGTCGGTTGTTGTGATGTTTTTATATGCGCTTATTGTAAAAGTCTGTATAATGCTTGGAGTCTATAACCAAACTGCAATTTTTTGGACACAGACAATTGTTATTATGTTTGCAAGCTATAACCTAAGTCTTATGCTCTTTAACTTTATACCCATTCCGCCGCTCGACGGTTCAAAAATTTTGGGTGCGCTCTTACCCGATGCAACCTATTACAAAATGCTTGAATATGAGAGATATTACACACTTATATTGTTTGGTATAATATTTTTACTGTCAAGAATGGGAGTGTTCTCCTATTTCATATCGGGAGGCGTTTCGTTCTTCTTAAACGGTATAGTAAATCTTTTAAATATGATATTTTAGGTGAAAAATGGACACATTAAATTATAAATTAGAGAGCTTTGAAGGGCCTTTAGATTTATTGCTTACGCTTATCCAAAAAAACAAGGTAAGCATTTGGGATATACCGATTGTTGAGATAACCGAGCAGTATTTAAAGGCGATTGAGGGCATAGAAGAGAGCGAAATAGAGAATACAAGTGAGTTTTTGGTGCTTGCGGCACAGCTTTTGTGGATAAAGTCAAGAATGTTATTGCCAAAGCCAGAGGACGATGAAGAAGAGGAAGACCCACGAGAGGATCTTGCAAGACGGCTTGCCGAGTACCAGGCATACAAGGAAGCCTCGCAGGAGCTTAGAAAAACTGAGGGCGCTTCGCGTTATATGGTGTTTCGCGAAGAGGAAATGATAAAATTTCCGGTACCCGAGTATTCAAGGCATCACGAGCTTGAAGAGCTTACAAATGCTTTTAATAATATTTTAGCACGAAAGATAAGATATGCAAAGCCTGAAAAGAGAGCATTTTCAGGTATTGTAGGCAGGGAAAAGGTATCTGTGCATGATATGTCGGTAAGGGTACGGCGCAAATTTTTAAAATCGAAAAAGGTTGAATTTAAGACACTTTTTGATGATGATTACACAAGACCGCAAATGATTGCAACATTTTTGGCGGTGCTTGAAATGATAAAAGAGAGCAGATTATTTGCAGAGTATGACGAAAAGGAACAGGATTTTGTCCTGACCACAAACTATACCAAATCTGAACTTGAAAATGACGATGATACGGAGAATAGGAATGACGAATATTAAATATGCAATCGAGGGTATACTTTTTGCCGCAGGCGAGCCTGTGAGTGCGTCAAAGCTGGCGGTGGTTTTAGATACGGATATTGATACGGTAAATGAAGCGGTAAATGAACTTAAAGAGGAATATAACCGTGATGAGCGTGGCTTTAATATTATTGATATTAAAGAGGGGTATCAAATCTGTTCAAGACCTGTATACTATACATATATCCAGGAAATTTTAGGCGAACAGCGAAATCAACCGCTTTCAAATGCGGCAATGGAGGCGCTTGCAATAATTGCATACAAGCAACCTGTTACAAGGGGTCAAATCGAGAGAATAAGAGGCGTTAATTCGGACGGCTGTGTAAACAGACTGTATGAGCGTTCATTGATTGAGGAATGTGGCAGACTTGATGCGCCGGGAAAACCGATTTTATACAGAACTACCGATACATTCCTGCGGTGTTTCGGACTCAAAAATGCGGACGAGCTTCCGTATGTGGACTTATCAAAGTTTATGGAGCCTGAACAGGGCGAGCAGTTAGTGATTGATGAGCCTGAAAAATCGGATCGGGAGAACAGCAATACAACGGCAGAATAGTTAACAGGGGGTAGCAATATGGTCGCATTATATATTATTTGTGCAATAATATTGTTACTTTTGGTGCTGTGTGCAGTGCCTATAAAAGCAAAATTGCGTTTTTCATATAATGAAAACGACGGTGAGATAACTATTCATTATCTGTTTTTAAAGTTCTTTATACTACCCCAAAAAGAAAAGCCCAAAAAAGAAAAAACGCAGAAAAAAGAGCCAAAAGCTACCGATGAAGAGCCAAAACCGAAAAAAAAGAAACCTATAAAAAAGTATATTAAAATTTTAAAAGAGTCGTTGCCCGATATTAAAAAAGGGCTGGTATCGTTACTTGATTATATATTAAAAAAGACAATTACCGTATCGGAGCTAAACTTATCAATCCGCTTCGGACTTGATGATGCAATGTATACGGGTATGGGTTCAGGGGCTATATATACGGCGGTATATACGGTTGTTGATAAATTAAAAAAAGATCACGGACTTAAAAAATGCAATATAAATATTGAGCCTGATTTTGAGAAAAGCATAATCAGTGCAGGAGTGTACAGCGTTATACAGACTAATCTGTTTCACATTCTTGCGATACTTGGGATTATAATAAAATTGGCAATAAAGCTGTTAATAAATTTATGGAGGTTTAGGAATTATGAGTAACTCTGTAAGCGAAATGCTTGAAAACACAATTAAAAACATTAAAACAATGATTGATGTAAATTCGGTTGTGGGCGAGCCTATAAAAATTGACGACGGTACGGTTATTGTGCCTGTTGCAAAAATTTCCTACGGTTTTGCGGGCGGCGGCTCGGATGCGGTTTCAAAGCATTCCTCGTCCGATAAGAATTTTGCTGGCGGTATAGGCGGCGGCTCGTCTGTAAAAGCTGAAGCGTTTTTGGTTATTACAAACGGAAATGTAAGAATAATACCTGTTGACGGCAATGTGTCAACAGCCGATAAAATTGTGGATATGGTACCGGGTATGGTTGATAAGGTAAGTGGCATATTTGCAAAGGATAAAAACTCTGACGGAGATATATAATGATTACACAAAGAGATAAAATTTTAGCTGCTGTAGAAAAGCCTACAAGATACACAGGCGGAGAACTAAACGCAGTGTTAAAAGACCCAAATTCGGTTGATGTTCGGTTTGGGTTTTGTTTCCCTGACACCTATGAGATAGCAATGTCACATTTGGGCTTAAAGATACTCTATCATGTTTTAAACAAGCGTGAGGATACCTTTTGCGAGAGAGTTTTTGCGCCTTGGGTTGATATGCAGGAACAGTTAAAAAAGCATGATATGAAACTTTTTGCCTTGGAAACAGGGGATGAAATAACGCATTTTGATATGCTTGGCTTTACTCTGCAGTATGAGCTTAGTTATTCAAATATTGTCAGAATGTTAATGGATGCAGGAATACCTGTGCGGGCAAAAGACCGTGACGAAACATATCCGATAATATGTGGCGGCGGACCGTGTGCATATAATGCAGAGCCTATAGCCGAGATTTTTGACTTTTTCCAGCTTGGCGAGGGCGAGGATATGATGAATGAGGTCGTTAGTGAGTATGTCAAGTGGAAAAAGAGCGGTAAAAAAAATAAAAAAGATTATCTTGAAGCAATAGCTCGCTATGATGGAATATATGTACCGTCTTTTTATGATGTTACATATAACAGTGACGGTACGGTAGAAAAAATTGTGCCGAACAATGAAAATGCAAAACCGAAAATCCGTAAGCGGATTATGGCGGATTTTGATACGGCATATACTCCCAACAGCATTGTTGTACCGTTTGGAGATGTGGTGCATGATAGAGTTATGCTTGAAATTATGCGTGGCTGTATGCGTGGGTGCAGATTTTGCCAGGCAGGGTATATTTATAGACCCCTAAGGGAGAGGAAAAGCGAAACCTTATTAAACCTTGCGGAGGATTTATTATCGTGCAGCGGTTATGACGAGATTTCATTATCGTCATTATCCTCAAGCGATTATTCGGGATTGCGTGACCTAACAGACGGATTGCTTGATATGACCGAAAAGAAAAAGATTGGTTTATCATTGCCGTCACTTAGAATTGATAATTTTTCCATAGATTTAATGAACAGGGTTCAAGCGGTGAGAAAATCGGGAATTACTTTTGCGCCCGAGGCAGGAACACAAAGACTTCGTGATGTTATAAATAAAAATGTCACGGAAGAAAATGTGTTAAAGTCAACATCTATCCTGTTTAAAGGCGGATGGACAAATGTAAAGCTCTATTTTATGATTGGACTGCCAACAGAAACTATGGACGATGTCAAGGGCATAGCCGAGCTTGCCGAAAAAGTGTTGGGCGAATATTTTAAAATACCGAAAGAGGAAAGAGCAAAGAATATAAATATCACTGTAAGTACATCAAGCTTTGTCCCAAAACCGTTTACGGCGTTTCAGTGGGCAAGGCAGGATAACAGGGATATGATTATAGAAAAGCAGGACTATTTAAAATCGGAGATAAAGTCAAGGCGGATAAAATATAACTGGCATAATAATCGTACAAGCTATCTTGAAGGCGTTTTTGCAAGAGGCGACAGACGGCTTTGTGAGGTTATAATAAAAGCGGTAGAGAAAGGTTGCCAGTTTGACTCATGGGCGGACCACTTTAAGTTTGACACTTGGATGGAAGCGTTTTCGGAGTGTGGAATAGATCCCGATTTTTACAATATGCGCGAGAGGGAATACAGTGAGGTTTTCCCTTGGGATCATATCGACATAGGTGTTACAAAAGAATTTTTGATGCGTGAGAATGAAAAGGCAAAGGCGGCAAAAACTACTCCGCATTGCAGAGAAAAATGCTCAGGCTGTGGAGTTGCGTCATTTAAGGCAGGTGTTTGCTGTGAGTAATTATATTTTAAAATTTTCAAGGGACGAGAGAGTAAAATATATTTCGCATCTTGATTTTGTAAGACTGTTCCATAGAACGGTAAGGAGAACTGATTTACAGTTTATGTTCTCACAAGGCTTTAACCCTCATCCCATAATGACCGTTGCACAGCCGTTATCCGTCGGTGTTACAGCGGACGGTGAGTATATGAAGGTCGGCTTTGACGGAGATTACAGTGAGGAGAAAATAAAAGATACACTAAATAAAAATCTTCCGCTTGGGTATGAAATAAAAGCCGTAAAGCAGGTTTTTGCAAAGGAAATTGACCTTACAAAAATTGACAGAGCAATTTATACGGTTGAGGTTGAAACAAAAGACGATTTTGATATAAATTCGTTTATGGAAAATAAAGAGCTTATTGTTCCTAAAAAAACAAAAAGCGGTATAAAGGACTCCGATATACGCCCCCATATTTTTGAGCTTGAAAAGGTAGATAAAACGGATAACTCCATAATCTTAAAAATGACAGTATCGGCAGGAAGTCAGTATAATTTAAAGCCTGAAACGGTAATTGAGGCTATAAAAAAGTACGAGGGTGCCGATATGGGGTTTATAAAAATCCACAGAAATGCACTTTTACAGGGGAATAAAGACTTTCTTTTATAAATTTTACTAAAAATATTGAAATTTGTGTTAAATTATGGTACAATATTTACAGTATTTATTAAAGGAGTGAGTCTGATGGGAATTGAACATCTTGGCATTGTATCAAAGGATACATTGCGTCTTAAAAACTGGTATCAGGAAATTTTTGGCGGCGATGTTGTCTATGATAACGGTAAAGGTACATATTTCCTCGCATTTGAGGACAAGAGTATGATTGAGTTTGTTATGGCAACTGATGATAAGCCTGAAGATGTTGAAAAATCAGCAGGTATACGCCATATTGCAATGGCGGTATCGTCTGAGGAATTTGACAGGATTGTACCAATCTTAAAGGCTGATGACAGGATCGAAGAGGTGCATGATGTATCTGAGAATGCAAAGGGTTTAAAAACATATTGGTTCAGAGATATAGACGGCAATTTTGCGCATCTTATCTATAGACCTCAGCCATTGGTATAAGCTTTAGTTAAAAAATAAATTATATAAAATCAAAGAGGAGGAAGTTGAAAATGGCAAATATTTTCAGCCTTGAGGGCAAAGTTGCTCTCATCACAGGTGCTTCATACGGCATCGGTTTCGGTATCGCAAAAGCTATGCACAACGCAGGTGCGACTATCGTATTTAATGACATTAAGCAGGAGTTTGTTGACAAGGGTATGGCTGCTTATAAAGAAGCAGGTATAGATGCGCACGGTTATGTATGCGATGTAACAGACGAGGACGCTGTAAATGAAATGGTTGCAAAGATAGAGAAGGAAGTAGGCGTTATTGATATTCTTGTAAACAATGCAGGTATCATTAAGCGTATTCCTATGTGTGAGATGACAGCCGCAGATTTCAGACAGGTAATTGATATTGACTTAAACGGTCCGTTTATCGTATCAAAGGCAGTTATCCCGTCAATGATTAAGAAGGGACACGGTAAGATTATTAACATCTGTTCAATGATGTCAGAGTTAGGTCGTGAGACAGTTTCAGCTTACGCTGCTGCAAAGGGTGGCTTAAAGATGCTCACAAGAAATATCTGTGCTGAGTATGGCGCTGATAATATCCAGTGTAACGGCATAGGCCCTGGTTATATTGCAACTCCGCAGACAGCGCCGTTAAGAGAAACACAGGCTGACGGATCAAGACATCCGTTTGACCAGTTCATCTGTAGCCGTACACCTGCAGGCCGTTGGTTAAATCCTGACGAGCTTGGCGGACCTGCTGTATTCTTGGCATCTGATGCGTCAAATGCAGTAAACGGACATATCTTATATGTAGACGGCGGTATCTTAGCTTACATCGGCAAACAGCCGTAAGCTATAATTGAGATTATTTAAAAGGCGATTTCGTAATGAAATCGCCTTTTGCTTTAACCTAAATATTCTGTCGGGTTTACACATTCACTATCCTTATATAATTCAAAATGCAAATGTGTGGCTTGGGTATTTTCGCCTTTGCTTTTCCCGACTATGCCAATAACATCACCGGCCTTTACCTTTGCATCAACTTCTAAGCCGTTTACATCGGATAGGGCACAGTATTTACTTACAAATCCGTTATCATGTGAAATTACAATATATTTTCCTTTTTCGTCCTCTGATACTTCCGTTACCGTGCCATCGGCAATTGCCATAACCGAGCCTCCGTTATCGACTGCAATATCAATGCCGTTATGCGTTCTCCAATCACATAAAACACTGTTATATACAGGTTTATCGGAATATTCTTCAAGTATTTCTCCGTTAGCAGGCATTGTAAATGCAGGCACATTTTCAATTGCCGCCGCCTCTACGGTTTCTTCGCTTGTGTTATTTGTGACTTCTTCAGTTTCTTCTATATCCGTTTCATTGCTGCTTGCGGGCACGGTATCAGACACAGGATTTTGCACAATCGTATCGGTTTGAGGCAGGGGAGCAGAGCTGTCATATACTAAAGACTCACCGCTTTGCGAATTGGTATTCTTTTCGGTCAGGTATCCTGCAACTCCTATTGCAATTACACAGCAGCACAGCGCTATGTAAAATATAGGCAGTCTTTTTGTTTGTTGTTCTTCTTTGTTCATTTTTGTCACTCCTTAAAATATAGTGTATTTCTATTTTTGCCGTAAAAAGCAAATTTATACATATCATTTCTCAAAACTATATATTGTGGTTTGCATAATTTTTCAGGAAATGACAGTAAAACCACATTATATAGTATTTTCTGTTAAAAAAACTTAAAAAAGGACTATAAATTGTGTAAAAAAATTTAAAAAAGGTATTCACAAAATACAAAATATATAGTATAATACATAATGAGTTTATATAATGCTAAGAGTGGGTGATGTGATTTGCATATAGAACAGCTTGAAAAAAATAAGGTCAAGGTTACATTAACCGTAGACGATTTACATATGATGGATATAGATATAAGCACTTTAGGAAATGAATCGGTGAAGCTTAACACATTTTTGTTTAATATAATGGAAAAGGTTAAGGAAGAAACGGATTTCAATCCGTACGGCGGTCAGATTTTAATGGAAGCGATGCCGACGGCTGAGGGTGTTAGTATCTTTGTAAGCAAGGTACTTGATGATGACAGAAAGATAACAAAAACCGCATTTAAAAATGTAAAGACAATTCGTGCAAAGGGCGTTGTAAGCGGCACTTCTGAAATTGATGCGGATGTAATGGAATTGTTCTACATAGAAAATTTCGATAGTGTATGCTCGGTTTTAAGAGAGCTAAAGTATAATACCCTTTTAAAATGTGAGCTTTATAAGCTTGAGGACGAGTATTGTATGATGGTAAGGCGTGATTTTAAGAGCGTGCAGTCAATGGGTGTGCTTTGGGAGTTTGCAAAGAGGCGATCTGTCCATAGTATGCAAAAGGATTTTGTAAGGGAGCACGGTACGCTTATTGCCAAGGGTAGGAAGCTTGCCAATATGGGAAAAGGCGTAAAGAGTCTTTATTAAAAAATTATCAATTTACTTGATTTTTTTATCTATACATAGTATAATGAATAACAGTATTAAGACTAAAGGAGAAAATAGAAATGGGTTTATTTGAATTAACAGCATTAGCAGAGGGTACACAGGCAGCCGCAGATTCTGCTGCGCAGGCAGGCGGTATGGCGTCAATGCTTTCTATGTTCCTTCCTATGATTATTGTAATTGTCCTACTTTACTTTATGATGATCAGACCGCAGAGAAAGAAAGAGAAAGAAACAAAGCAGATGATTGACGCTATGAAGGTCGGCGACAAGGTTGTAACAATCGGCGGTATCTGCGGTAAGGTTGTTAAAATTAAAGATGAATTTGTATTTATCGAGTCAGGTAACATCGGTACAGAGAACGAGAAGTCTGTAATCAAGATGGAGCGTGATGCGATAAAGACGGTTCAGGCAAAAATTAAGAACTGATAAATTTGTACTTAAAACCAAATCTCCATAATATATTAAATTAGGATATATTATGGAGGTTTTTTTATGCTAAAAAGGGTAGTTCAGTCTTTAAAATGTACGCTTATATCAATAATTATTATTTTTGTTTTGGTATTCATACTTGCGGTTATATCGTATACTACAGGTATTTCAAATTCAACGCTGACAGTTTGTGTGTACTTATCAGCTATATTTTCGGTTTTAATCGGTACGCTGATATCTGCGCGGATATGCGATACAAAACCGCTTATATCATCACTTATTACAGGACTTGTGTTTTATGCGGTAATTTTAGGTATAACCTTTATCTTAAAGCACAATATAACCTTTAACACACATTTTTTTGCAATGAGCGCAGGTATATTTGCAACAAGTGTCTTGGGTGCAATAATTGGGAAATAATACACAAAATATGAAAAAAATATAAAAAAGGCTTTTCTTTTGAGACATAATATGGTATAATACTTAAAAAGTAATATAAATATTACATATATCATAATTTGGAGGTATAGCATAATGAAACATATAGCTACATTAAACAAGGCTAACTTAAAGGAAACAGCAAAGCATGGCGGCTGCGGCGAGTGCCAGACATCATGTCAGTCAGCTTGTAAGACATCTTGCACAGTTGCAAACCAGAAGTGCGAGCAGGCGTAAGCTGTAATCATTCTTGCAATCTGAGAGCAGATTATATTTAGTCTGCTCTTTATTGTTATTTATTTAAATTTAGTACAGTAGGAGATATAAATGATACATAAGTATAAATTACTTGACTTGAACATTGTTATGGATGTATATTCGGGTGCAGTACATGTTGTGGATGACATTGTTTATGATATGCTTGATTACTGCCTTGAGCCGTTTATTCCTGAAGCTGTGTGTCCGCAGTTTATAATAGATGCAATGTCGGATAAGTACAGTAAGGAAGAAATATCAGAGAGTTATAGCGATATTTGTGAGCTTGTGAATTTGGGACAGCTTTTTACGGACGATTGCTATGAAGAAATTGCAAAGAACTGGAATAAGCAATCCGTTGTAAAGGCGCTGTGCTTGCATATTGCGCACGATTGCAATTTAAGATGTAAATACTGCTTTGGCGATACGGGCGAGTATCGGGGCGGAAGGTGCTTAATGAGTGCCGAGACCGGTAAAAAAGCCATAGATTTTGTTATAAATAACAGCGGAAGCAGAAAAAATATTGAGATTGACTATTTTGGCGGTGAACCGCTGATGAATTTCGATGTTGTAAAGGAAATCACCGAGTATGCAAAAGAAGAGGGCAAAAAACACGGCAAGAATTTCAGATTTACCATTACAACAAACGGTCTCTTGCTTGACGAGGCTAAAAAGAAATACATAAACGAGAATATGTCAAATGTGGTATTGAGTATTGACGGCAGAAAAGAAGTCAATGACCGTATGCGGTATAGAATTGACGGCAGTGGTTCTTATGATACTATAGTACCTAAATATCAGGACTTGGCCGATAGCAGAAACCAGACAAACTACTATGTCCGCGCAACATTTACTTCATATAACCTTGACTTTACAAAGGATGTTATGCATCTTGCAGACTTGGGCTTTAAGCAGACAAGCGTTGAGCCTGTTGTTGCACCGTATGAGGAGGACTATGCTCTAAGACCTGAGCATTTGCCGCAGATTTTAGATGAGTATGAAAAGCTGGCAAAGGAATATGTAAAACGCTATAAAGACGGGAAATGGTTTAATTTCTTCCACTTTATGATTGACCTTGACCAAGGTCCATGTGCAATAAAAAGGCTCTCAGGCTGTGGCGCAGGTCATGAATACCTTGCCATAACACCGCAGGGTGATATTTATCCGTGCCACCAGTTTGTAGGCAATGAGCCGTTTAAAATGGGTACAGTATATGAGGGAAAATTAAATCAGGATATTGTAAAGTATTTTGAAAACTCAAATATCTATACAAAGGATAAGTGTAGAGACTGTTTTGCAAAGTTCTATTGTTCGGGTGGCTGTAGCGCCAATGCATATAACTTTAACAAGGATATAAACAAGCCGTATGAGCTTGCCTGTGAAATGGAGAAAAAGAGGGTTGAATGTGCAATTGCAATTGCGGCTGTTAAGAAAATGAGCTAAAAGCGTATGCTTTTAAATAAATTTATAGGAGGATAAGAATATGATACACAAGGGCTTTAAAATGAAATTATATCCGGGTATGGAGGCTGAATACGAAAAGCGTCATAACGAGCTTTGGCCTGAAATGAAGGACATGATTCATGAACACGGCGGAAAAAACTATTCAATCTATCTTGATAAGGAAACACTTACCCTTTACGGATATATTGAAATTGAGGACGAGGAGCTTTGGGCAAAGAGTGCCGATACTCCTATAAACCGTAAATGGTGGGATTTTATGGCTGATATTATGGAAACAAATCCCGATAACAGTCCTGTATCTACTGATTTGGATCTTTTATTCCATCTTGACTGATAAAAAATCATTAGGGCTGTATATACAGCCCTAAAATATTATAAACTTTAAATATCCGGTAAATTTTATTTGGGGAAATAAATTATAGAAAAGGATATGATTTTATGCATCAAAAATTTGATGTAACAGGTATGTCGTGTGCGGCGTGCAGCGCCCATGTTGATAAAAGCGTAAGAGGGCTTGACGGTGTAAACGATGTCAATGTAAACCTGTTAAATAACAATATGGTCGTTGACTTTGACGAGGACAAGGTAAGCGTAAATGATATAATCAATGCGGTTATAAAGGGCGGATATGGAGCGTCTGTTTATGACGGGGCTAAGAAAAAAGAGCCCGATGATAACAAAGGCGCACTTTTGAGGCTTGTTGCCTCAATAGTTTTATTGATAGTTCTTATGTATGTGTCAATGGGGCATATGATAGGGATAACACCTAAAATATTCCACGAAAACCCATTATTGTTTGCGGTTATTCAAATACTTCTTGTAATACCGATAATGATACTTAATTTTCATTATTTTACAAACGGTTACAGGTCGATGTTTAATAAAAGCCCGAATATGGACAGCCTTATAGCCATTGGCTCATCGGCGGCTTTTATATACGGGATTTTTTCCGTTATAATGATTGCAAAGGGCAATAGGGAGTATGCGCATAATCTGTATTTTGAGTCGTCTGCTACAATTTTAACGCTTATAAGTCTCGGCAAATATTTTGAAAAGCGTGCAAAGGGTAAGACTGCAAAGGCAATTGAAATGCTTATGGACTTAGCTCCAAAGACCGCAACCGTAATAAGAAACGGTAAGGAAGAAACAATAAGCGTTGAAGATGTTAAAATAGGCGATAGGGTTAAGGTGTTGGCAGGCTCTGCCATACCGCTTGACGGTGTTATTGTAGAGGGTTTTGGAACTGTTGACGAGTCTGCGATAACCGGCGAGAGCGTGCCTGTTGATAAGACTGTAGGCGACAGTGTTGTAGGTGCAACGATAAATAAATCGGGGTACTTTGAATTTGAAGTTACAAGGATTGGCGCCGATACAACTCTTTCACAGATTGTAAAACTTGTTGAGGAGGCGTCATCATCAAAAGCTCCAATTTCAAGGCTTGCGGATAAAATTTCGGGCATATTTGTACCGATAGTTTTAGTAATTGCTCTTATAACTGCCGTTATATGGTATCTTGTAACAAAAGATGTAAGCTTTGCCCTGTCCATGGGAATATCGGTAATTGTAATATCATGCCCTTGTGCATTGGGACTTGCCACACCTACTGCAATTATGGTAGGAACAGGCAGGGGAGCACAATTGGGGATCTTAATAAAATCCGCACAGGCGCTTGAAATGGCACATCATATTGATACGGTCGTTCTTGATAAGACGGGAACGGTTACAAGCGGTGTGATGAAAGTAACTGATATTATATCGGATTATGACAAGCAGGAATTTATAAAAACAATTGCATCGTTACAGAAATTATCCGAACACCCTTTGTCAAAGGCTATATCGGCAGAATATAGCCAAGAATTATACGAAGCTGCGGATTTTACGCAGATAAACGGCAGGGGCATAAGCGGAATTGTAAACGGCGATAAGATATTGTCGGGAAACTATAACCTTATGAGGGATAACGGTGTTACTGCGCCGAACTTAGACGAATATTCAAAAGCAGGCAAAACTGTTATATACTGCTCTAAAAATAATGAATTTTACGGCGCTTTTGCCATTTCAGATACTATAAAGAAAAAATCGCCTGTGGCTATAAAAGCTCTCAAGGACAGTGGTATTGATGTTGTAATGTTATCGGGTGATAACAGCCTGACTGCAAATGCAGTCGGCAAAACAGCAGGAATTGATACCGTAATTGCAGGAGTATTGCCACAGGATAAGGAAAAGCATATTGATAGACTTCAAAAAGACGGGCATAGGGTTTTGATGGTTGGCGACGGTATAAATGATGCGCCTGCACTTGTCCGTGCGGATGTAGGCATGGCAATAGGCGCAGGAACGGATATTGCTATAGAGTCGGCAGACTTTGTGCTGATGAAAAATGAACTTACGGGTGTGGTTGATGCGCTTGATTTAAGCCGTGCAACAATTAAAAATATAAAACAAAATCTCTTCTGGGCATTTTTCTATAATATATTGCTTATACCTGTTGCGGCAGGTGTTTTATATCCTGCATTTGGGATAAAGCTAAACCCGATGATTGCGGCATTTGCAATGAGCTTTAGCTCGGTATTTGTAGTATCAAATGCATTGAGATTGAGATTATTTAAACCAAGAACTTATGATTTGGAGGATAACGGAATGAAAAAGACAATTAAAATTGAAGGAATGATGTGTACACACTGTACAGGCAGAGTATCACAGGCACTAAACGCAATTGACGGCGTTAATGCGGATGTATCCCTTGATAACGGCGGTCAGGCAATTATAACACTTACAAAAGATGTAAGTGATGAAATTTTAACTAATGCCGTTACCGATGCAGGGTACAAGGTAGTAGGTATTGAATAAAAAGCAAAAAAAGAAGTGGTTGATACCACTTCTTTTTTTGCTTTAATTTATAATCGGCAATACCGTTTTCATAGTATCCATACTATCCCAGAACATAAGCTTTGTTGTTTGGTTAGCTGATGAAATATCGGTAAATGAAACACTGAAACTGCTAAGCTTTTCAATATTTGGCAACGGTTTATACTCTACTCTGTAAAGACTTCCGTCAGCATTATATATAGCCTTAATTGCAACGCTTTCGTTAAATGTGTCATTGGTATAGTTATAAACTGTCAGATTATTTTCAAACTCATCATAATCTGCGTAGACTGTACCTAATTTACTGTTCTTTATAAGCGTACCGCAAAGCGTGCTTGATGTATCGGTTACATATATCTGTTTTGAATCAATCAATGTGTCGCCGTCATATACTGAGGCTCTATACACACCGTTTGGAAGGTCAAAGCCTGCCAAGCCTGCCTCTGTAGTTTCGGATGTAAGGTTACCGATTTTTATTGTTGCATCGGGTATAGGATTACCTAAATCATCTGTATAGAGAACGGTTACAAGTTTTACAGCCTTATTTGACTCGTAGTATTTAAGGTTAAGTATATCAACAGCGGTATGCTGTGAGCCACTGCCGACTGTATATGCGTTGTATCTGAGGTATTTTATCGGCAGAGTGGATGTTGACTGATTTGTAAGTGTCTTTGTTGAAACATATCCTCCGTCTTTGTCAAATATATGCACTAAATACTCGCCATTATCGTATACAATAGCTATATGATACCATTCCTTTTCGTTAATATCAAGAGTGCTGTAGTTAAACCTGCCTATGAGCGCATTTGATGTATCATAAAGCTCCAGATATGAAACAGTTGTCATACCGAGATTGTCAAAGAATATATCCGTATCAAGAACATAATCCTTTGAGTCGTCATAGTATGCAGGGGCATTGACAAATTCAAGACCGGCGCCGCGGTTTGATGTACTGAATCTGCCCGCTGACAAGGTCATACATCTGATTGAACTCAAAAGACTTGTGCCTGATGTTACACCTGAAATATTATCTCCGCCGCTGCCGCGTGCGCCTGAATGGTAAATAATATCGCCTGCATCGTAGGTCATATCTACAGTGGTTTGCCATACAGAAAATTCCTCGTCATGTGCGGTGTGTGCAATCATATTGCTTGCAAGAGTGGGGGAGCTTATAATAATGTATTTTTCGGTTGTTATATCGCCCGATGTTGCGGTTACTGTGTATACACCCTGTGTTGTGTGAGCAGGGATTTTAATAACTCCGTCCGATGTTGATAAATCTCCGCTAACATCCCATTCTATGGGCGCATTCATTTTAACACCGTATTGGTCATAGCATTTTGCAACAAATTTTGCGGTTGTTTGCATATCCATATTCGGAATATAGAAAGTATCATTACCGCTTATTTTAATAGATGAAAGTGTCGATGTATAGTCATCATTATACACATTTACTCGTATTTGATTGCTGATAGTCGGGTTAGATACACTTGCCACTGTAATATAAGCACTGCCATTTGAGACAGCCCTAATTTTACCTGATGCCGTATCAACAGTTGCAACCGATGTATCGGATGATGAGTATTTAACTGTTTTATCGTCTGCATTGCTTGGCAATACATTAACCTGCATAGTATCGCTGTCGCCAACTTTAAGCGATATCTCATCATCTTCAAATTCAATTCCTGTTACAGCGACTTCATTTTCGCTCCTTAAAAGAATTGTCTTGCTTATTGATTTTGTATTAAACACAGGTATAGTTACCGTATCCTCCAAGTATCCGTCAGCGGATACTGTAACCGTTGCAGTTCCTGCCTCAACATACCCTTGTGCAACGCCCGATAAATCGGTTGTGTATTCGGTATTATTGACCTTTACCGCTGCGCCGTATACAGGCTTTCCGTAAGGATTTTTTACGGTTATGTTGAAATTTGCAAGCTCGGTATTTGTATATACCTTAAAATCATCAAGATACATATAATATCTTTGGTTATTGCCGGGCAGTGTGCCGCTTTGCGACAATACCTTGAAATTAGTAACACCGAACTCGGTTGATGTTTTTGTGCCAAGTTCCGTTATAGTTGATAATTCTCCGTCTTTTTTTAGTACGCGGTAGAAAGTGCCTTCGTGATATATAAGCTGATATGTATACCATGTATCGTACTCAATATTTAGATTTGAAGGGGATATCGAATCGATTGTAACTGCGTTATCGTCAAGCAAATCAAGCCTCGGATATCCTGCCTGCCCTGATGGGAAGTATACTTTTGTTTCAATCACGCTGTCAACAGCATTTGTAAGCATAGGCATATCGAGAAGATTAAAGTATGCATTTCTGCCTGAGTCTGAAAATCTGCCGACCTGTGCAGACAATACTGTGTTATTGGCATTGTCCGTTACAATTCTAAAACCCGAATTGCCGTCTCCGCCTCTGCCTCTTGAACCTACACCGTAAAGAATATGACCTATAGATTTTGTTTGGGATCTGTTTGTCTGCAGCATTTGGAAAGCGCTGTATGAACTTTCATCAAATCCGATGTTTATAATATAGTCTCTTGTGTCAATCAATTCCACTGCAATATCATGTTCAATTGCATATGAATATACATCCGAGCCTGAATAGCATACCAAGGTAATACCTAACGGGAATATCTCATCGCCTGAGAGGTCAAACTCTGAGGCTGTTAATAACAATCTTGTGAGGTTTGTATATTTTAGAGCATTATCTAAAATTCCTCTGACCTTTACACCGTCAATTTCCTCAGGAACGGTTGCGGTTGTGTCATTTAGAGTAAAGCCTGTAATATATCCGTCGGAATTTATTGTAAAGCCACTGTCAACCGTTACATTAAATGTAGCGGTTTTTAAGGCGTATGAAACGGTAATTGTTTGAGTGCCTGCTTTGCTTGAATCAAAGCCCGAAATTACATAGCCTGATATTTCCTCGCTTGTGTTATTGCTGAAATTTGCCATAACCCTAAGTCCTGTAGCATCAAATAAATCGCCGATTTTGTAGGTTGTTTTATCAGGTGTGCTTTCTATTGAGATTGATTCAACGGTAGGCTTGAATATTTCATCAGCGAGATAAAAACCTATATGCGGCGGCTGGTTATATGCAGACTGCTCCGCCGCAACACCGCTTCTGTATACCGGGTCATGCATTAGGGTAGGGATTTTATATGATGTTAAATCAGTAGTTGAGAATACCCTCAAAGCATTACCGCCTGATGTGGGGTAGACAAGCTCTTCTCTCCAGTCGCCGAATAAGTCCGCTTGCAGGGCAGGGGTTGATTTTGTACCGTTGACGGAAACACAGCCTGTTGCTGTAAATACCGATCGCATCGCATTATTTTGATAATCAGATACGGTAATACCGTCTAATGTATTATCATATAAATCGCCGTCCCAGAAAATCCTGAAATTATAACCAATGGCGAGCGAGCTTGATGTAAAAATATTATTTCCTGTCGCAATATAGTTCCCTGCGCCTGATGATGCGCTTATCTGATAGTATCCGCCCGCGCCCACATTTGCCATAAGGCCACGACCTGTATCTTTTGATGCAGGGTTTGTAAACAGTATTTCGCCGTTTTTTGGATCTATAACGGACATTCCCCAAGGTGAAACCTCATGCACCGCAAAAAATTCAAGTCCATGGTGCGTAGGATCATAATCACCTATATGCAGAGCGTCGCCGTGACCTTTTTGGGTTGTCCATTTCCCGACGAGCTTGTTATTGTCGTTTACTTCAAAACAAGCTGCACCGATAATGTATTCATCTTTTCCGTCGCCGTCAACATCTGCAACCGTCATATTGTGGTTTCCTTGCCCGATATAGTTCTCGTTGCCCGATGAATAACCCGGTTGTCCTGATAATGTATCAAAAATATAGGGGACTTCTAATCTTCCGTTTACAAGCCGTGCGCCAAAGGTTGCGGATCTTGCACTGTAACCCGACTGCCCGAAATAGTAGCCTCTTACATATACCGCATACGGTAACTCTCCGTCAAGGTATGCAACATCGGCAATAAAACGGTCACACCTGTTTCCGTAGTTATCGCCCCATACAGAGGCACTTATTCTTTCGTTTGGATAGTAAATAGTATCTATTGCGTTACCTGTTTCACCGTCAAAAGCGGTAAAGTATTCAGGACCTGTAAGGATATATCCGCCACTGTTTCTGTAAAGAGTCTGATTGTCGGTTGAGTTTTTAATGGCGTTTATGTTTGATACTGCCGTTACATATGCACCCGATGCGTCTTTTGAACCGGGTGCGGTTTTACAGGTGATTTCAGCCTTTCCGTCAAGGTCAAAGTCGTATACCAAAAACTGTGTATAGTGCGCACCTGCTCTTATATTTTCACCCAAGTCAATACGCCAGAGCTTTGTTCCGTTTAGTTTATATGCATCAAGATATACATTTCCCGTAACTCCGCTTGAGGAGTTGTCTTTTGGATTTGCTTCCCATTTTACAACAATTTCATATTCGCCGTCACCGTCAAGGTCACCGCAGGACGCATCGCCCGGAGCATACGAATATGTATATGTATTTGAACTGTCGGAGTATGTATAATCAGCCGGAATATCAAGAGGAATATCAAAGTAGTTTTGAGGCTGTACAGATATTTCGTTATCGGTAGGAGTTGTATTGCTAACTGTAACCGTATATTTATCGGATGTAGTGCCTGAGTAGTCAAGATAGTTTGTGCTGTCGGTTACAGTGGCAATCTTATTACCGTTTTTGTAGACATCAAAATCAGGTGATTTTGTTATTGTCGGCACACTTGCTTCCGTGCCCAGCAAACGCCACGATAAATAAACGCCGTTATTTGTCTTTATTGCAACAAGACCTCGGTTTAGCGTTTCCATTTGCCGTTGAAATGTTCCGTCGCCGTAATTGTATTTAATGACGGATGTATTGCTTGTATCCTCTGCGTGAACTATAGGCAAAGTACTGCCCGAACATACCAAGGATAGTGATATGATAATCCCAGCTAATCTCTTCATAGTTTTTTCCTGCTCTCTCTTAGATTTGATAATACCTATTATAAATTTTAACATATAAAATTCCATTTATCAACAATATTTTGGCTTATATATAGTAAATTTCAGTGTAATTTTATTAAAAAAATAGGTTTTTATGGTTGAAAAAACATATGAAAATATGGTATAATGTTATATTGAATGATATTATAGAGAACAAAGGTGGTAAATACAGAAATGAAAAGATTAACGGCATTTATATGCTCGGTTATGATTTTGGCAAGTATCGGATTATCATTTTCGGTAGATGCCGCATATACAACTGATGAATTAAAAGGGGATATTCTCTCGGCAATAGACTGGACAAACACTTTAGCAAAGCCAACTAACAATATTGGAAGTGAGGGTGCAGACTTAACCGTAATCGCCATGAGCCGTGCAGGGATTAGCTATGACTATAATGCATATCTTTCGGGCTTGGAAAAAAAGGCAAGAGAATTTACACAAGCTACGGATGTATCCCAAATTCAGCGCACTGCGCTTGCAGTTTTGGCGTGTGGCGGAGACGGCGAGTATATTGCAGATAAGGATTTGGTATCGCTCTCAAGCTACTACAGAAGTGATGAAATACCGCTCGGCGCAAATGGTGTAAACGATTTTTCGGGCGCGTTGATAACACTGAATTCTAAGGATTTTAAAACTCCTTCGGGCTGGTCAAAAAATGACAGAGATAATCTTATACGCTCGATTTTAAGCTATCAGGAAAACGACGGAAGCTTTGGAAGTGTTGAGCAGACTGCGCTTGCTATAATAGCACTTGCACCGTACAATAATAATGTTGAATATGTAATATCCGATAACGGAACAAGCAAATCCTTATCATGCGGAAATGCTATATGGAATGCTGTAAACTACCTTTCAGATGTTCAAAGCGGTGATGGGGAATTTTATTCTTTAAAGGATACGGCATTGGTTTCGATGGCTATGGACACTATCGGCATCGGTACTGATGATGAAAGAATGATAAAAAACGGAAACAGCGTTATTGACGGATTGCTTACATACAGAAATAGTGACGGAGGCTTTTCTGAGGACTATAATCTTTCAGACAAAACTGCAACAGGGTACGCCCTGTGCGCATTGGTAAGCCGTTTGAGAACGGAAAATAAATTAGGCTCGTTCTTTAATTTCAATAAAGGCGGAGACTTAGGCTTAAATCAGACACAAACCACTGTTACTGCAAAGCCCGGTACATCTACAACTACAAGAGCAACAAGCACAGCGCGTTCAACCGCCCGTGCAACGGCAACGGCAAAGCCGAGAACTACATTAAGGCCTGCAACAACGCCAAGGGTTAGAACCACACCAAGTACATCACCGTCAACATCCCCGACGCCTACACCAAGACCGACACAACGCCCTGATTTGGTTGGGCCTGCCGTACCGATAGGACCGCAAATTCCTGCAACACCCGATCCGATGATGCCAGATACCGAAGACGGTGGCGTAAAACCTGCACCTGTTGTAGCTGCGGTTTTGGCAATCTTGGCACTGCTTGGAATTTGTTGTATATATATGATGAAAAAGAAAATCGGCATATTCAAAGAACAGCCAAAGAATGAAATATATAAGGCAAAACAACACAGAAGAACAGAAGAACACAGAAGATTTGAACAAAGAATGAAGATAAATGAGCGTGGTAAGTATAAAGGTTCACGCAGAAGATAACTCAATAAAACATAAAAATAAGAGCTGTAAAAAGCTCTTATTTTAGTATTTGATAAAATGCAATGGGTGTAGGTGAGGGGAGTGGGGTATTGAGTGCAGTCATATAATTATATACTGTGGATGAAATTGTCTGTATCATGGAAATGCCGGAGCTTTCATTTGAAATTCCGTTTCCCATTACCGCTAAAATATAATCACAGTTTGGCGTATACACAATTGCAACATCGTTTTGAACGCCTGTCATTTCGCCTGTTTTATTTGCCGTAACGGTGTCTTTTGGCAGAACATACGGTATTTTATAAGTATGTACTTGCGATTTTAAGAAAAATAATGCATCGTTACTGTAAGTTTCGTTTATAAATTCATTTCTGTAAATCAATTCAAGAATTTTTGCGCAATCCGAGCTTGAGGTGTAGTTTCTGCCCTTTGCAGGGTGGGTGCGGACATCCTGAAGGCCGGTTTGCTGTTTTGTCATAGTACAGCCAAATTTTTGAGAAATTTCGTTTTCCACATCAAAGCCTGCGTCAATATTGCCGTTTCCAAGGATTGTTACAAGCTCGTTTGCGGCGTCATTATCACTTTCTTCTATCATAATTCTTAGCATATCCTTGATATGATCTGAATATTCAAGCTCTCCCATGCTGATTTTTTCGTATATGGCAGACATTATAAACAGCTTTATAAGACTTGCCGAATACATGGCATGGTCGTTTATGCTAAAATATGTATTTGTGTTAAGGTTTTTTACATATACGCTGTATTCCTCGCCACTGCGCTGTGATATTAAATTATTTATTTCCTTTTCCAAATCCTCGTAGCCAACTTTTTCGGGTGCAAGAGTTGGCTGTGGGGTATAGGGTGTTTTTGTAGCTTCGATTTTTGAGGTTATGATTGACGGCGATTGACTTTTTGGGGTTGTGCAAGAGGTGAGTAAGAAAAACAAAGTCAAAAGTGCTATAATTTTATATTTCATAAATGTGTTTTCCTGTTCTTTGCAAAAAATTTCATTCCCGTAAATTATAGCACAAAAATCGACAATAGTAAACAAAAAAAGCGGTGTTACATTAGTAACACCGCTTTTGCGTTATCAAATATTAGTTATCTGATGCCATCTTAACAAGCTTAGCATACTTAGCCTTTGCATCAGCCTCAGCCTTTGCAAATAACTCTTCTGCTCTTTCCTTGTTAGCACGGGCAAGTGAGTTATAACGAACTTCGCCCATGATGAAGTCCTTATACTCAAGCTTTGGCTCCTTAGAATCAAGGATAAACGGATTTTTGCCTTCCTTTGCAAGGTCAGGGTTAAATCTGAAGCAGTGCCAGTAACCTGACTCAACAGCCTTCTTTTCCTCTGACTGAGCAATCTTCATACCGCCCTTGATACCATGGTTGATACATGGAGCGTATGCGATGATAAGTGACGGACCGTTATAAGCCTCAGCCTCAAGCATTGCTGTTAAGCACTGCTGCTGGTTGTAGCCCATAGCAACCTGAGCAACATAGATATAACCGTAGCTCATAGCGATTGCAGCAAGGTCCTTCTTCTTAACTTCCTTACCTGCTGCCGCAAACTGTGCAATAGCACCTGTCGGAGTAGCCTTAGAAGCCTGACCGCCTGTGTTTGAATAAACCTCTGTATCGAATACAAGGATATTGATATCCTCGCCTGATGCAAGAGCGTGGTCAACACCGCCGAAGCCTATATCATAAGCCCAACCGTCGCCACCGAAGATCCAGCATGACTTCTTTGCAAGGTATTCCTTATCAGCAAGTACATCCTTTGCTTCGCCTGAATTTACAGCTGCAACTGCCTTTAACAATTCCTGTGTAGGAACACGGTTAGCGGCACTTGAGTCTTTTGTCTCTAAGAACTTATCAAATGCAGCCTTAACCTCTGCGTTGTCCTCGGCAATCTTTGCAACCTTTTCAATGTTCTGATTTCTTAATGTTTCCTGAGCAATTGCCATACCAAGACCAAACTCGGCATTGTCCTCAAATAATGAGTTAGCCCATGCAGGACCGTGACCGTTAGCGTCCTTTGTGTATGGAGTTGACGGACAGCTGCCGCCCCAGATTGATGAACAACCTGTTGCATTTGCAAGGAACATTCTGTCACCGAATAACTGAGTAACAAGCTTTGCATAAGGTGTTTCACCACAACCTGCGCAAGCGCCTGAGAACTCAAGATAAGGCATCATAAACTGTGAACCCTTTACCTTGTCGATAGGGAACTTGTCAAGAACTGCCTGCTTCTCGCCAAGAACTGAAGCATAGTCATAATATGGCTGCTCATTAAGCTGAGTATCAAGCGGATTCATAACAAGTGTATCGTTCTTCATGTTACCCGGGCATACATTTGAACAGCTTCCGCAACCTGTACAGTCAAGTACGGAAATTGCCATTGTATAATAGTAACCGTCTAATAACTTAGCGTTTGTATACTTGATACCCTCAGGAGCGTTGTCCAACTCTTCCTTAGTAAGAACTACAGGACGGATACAAGCGTGTGGACATACATATGAACACTGTCCGCACTGGATACATGTATCAGGATTCCAAGTAGGAACATCAATAGCTATACCACGCTTCTCAAATGCAGCAGAACCGAGCGGAACTTCACCGTTCTGATACTTTTCAAATGCTGATACAGGAAGCTTAGCGCCTGCAAATGCATTGATCGGAACAAGAATATCGTTTACATAGTCAATAAGCTCGCCCTCACCCTCGTGATGAACTGCAATATCCTCATATTCTGCATTCTTCCAAGACTCGGGAACTTCAACCTTAACAATCTGCTGTGCACCTGCATCAATAGCGTCGTGGTTCATCTTAACGATGTCGTCACCCTTCTTTGAATATGATGCTGTTGCAGCGTCTTTCATGTACTGGATTGCATCAGCTTCAGGAATAATCTTTGCAAGTGTGAAGAATGCTGACTGCAATACTGTGTTAATTCTTGATCCAAGACCAATCTCTTTACCGATCTTTACACCGTCGATTGTGTAGAACTTAATATTGTTATCAGCGATGTACTTCTTAACCTGACCCGGAAGATGCTCTTCAAGCTCTTCTGCGTTCCATGAGCAGTTTAATAAGAATGTACCGCCCGGCTTAACATCAGATACCATATCGTACTGACGGATATATGAAGCCTTGTGACAAGCAACGAAGTCTGCCTTGTCGATGAGATATGTAGAAGTAATCTTTGACTTACCGAAACGAAGGTGTGAACAGGTAAGACCGCCTGACTTCTTTGAGTCATAGTCAAAGTATGCCTGAACATTCATATCTGTATGGTCGCCGATAATCTTTACAGAGTTCTTGTTAGCGCCTACTGTACCGTCTGCACCAAGTCCCCAGAACTTACAGCTTGTGATGTCTGCAGGAGTTGTGTCGGGGTTCTCTGTAACAGGTAATGAAAGGTGAGTAACATCGTCTTCAATACCGATTGTAAAGTGCTTCTTCTCTGTATTTCTGTAAACTGAGATAATGTTTGCAGGAGTTGTGTTCTTTGAAGCAAGACCGTAACGACCTGCATAAACCTTAACATCAAGACCTGCTTCTTCAATTGCAGATACAACATCAAGGTAAAGCGGCTCTGCTGTAGCACCCGGCTCCTTAGTTCTGTCAAGAACAGATACATGCTTAACAGTCTTTGGAAGTGCCTCTACAAAGTGCTTGATTGAGAATGGACGGTAAAGTCTAACAGTTACAAGACCAACCTTCTCGCCATTCTTGTTTAAGTAGTCAACTGTTTCTGAGATTGTGTCGCAAACACTACCCATAGCAACGATAACATGCTCTGCATCCTCTGCGCCGTAGTAGTTAAATAACTTGTAGTTTGAACCAATCTTTTCGTTAACCTTGTCCATGTACTTCTGAGTAAGCTCAGGGATTGCATCATAAGCCTTGTTGCAAGCCTCTCTTGCCTGGAAGAATACATCGCCGTTCTGAGCGGTACCGCGCTGTGCAGGATGCTCAGGATTTAATGACTTTCTTCTAAACTCGTTAATTGCATCCCAATTAACCATCTCTGCAAGGTCTTTATAATCCCAGCAAGCAACCTTCTGATACTCGTGAGATGTTCTGAAACCGTCAAAGAAATGTAAGAACGGAATTTTACCGTCAATCGCTGTAAGATGAGCAACTGCTCCAAGATCCATAGCCTCCTGAGGGTTGCCTGAACAGAGCATTGCAAAGCCTGTCTGACGGCAAGCCATAACATCTGAATGATCGCCGAAGATTGAAAGTGCATGAGATGCAAGACAACGAGCTGATACATTGAATACGCAAGGTAACTGCTCACCTGCAATCTTATACATATTAGGGATCATAAGCAATAAACCCTGTGAAGCTGTATATGTTGTAGTAAGAGCACCTGCTGTAAGTGAACCGTGAACGGCACCTGCGGCACCTGCCTCTGACTGCATTTCAACAACCTTTACAGTGTTTCCGAAAATGTTTTTCTGACCGGCAGCAGCCCATTTATCTGTAACCTCTGCCATGGTAGATGATGGTGTGATAGGATAGATAGCAGCAACATCTGTGAATGCGTATGACGCAAAAGCAGCAGCGTTGTTACCATCCATGGTTTTCATTTTTCTTCCCATCTATAAGTCCTCCCTTAAATTTTTGATATAGTATTATTACATACATGGATATATAATATCACTATTTCACCCAAAAATCAAGGTTTGACAAAATTTTTTTTGAGGAAATTTTAAATTTTTACTGTAAATATATCAAGATTTATTAAAGAATACCAATACAATGCGCAGTCCGTAAAATGGTTGTAGGCTATGAGAGGGCAAAGGCAAAAATGGTGAGAAATTGTTTTATGATTTAAACCTCGAACCTATAATAAATGCAGATGATGTCAACTCTGGAGGGCTACGGCAAAAGCCGATACCTCGTGTTAATAAAAAAATGTTGACATCATCTGCTGATACAATCGTATCAAATCCCGACCAAGATGTCAATACCCAAAATCAAAAAGATACAAGCCGTAGACAGGTGGCAAATGAAAATGATACATTTGTTGACAGGGACGGGAACTAGGGGTATACTTATAGTACAAAAATAAGATATTCGCCAACCGGAATAAAAATGAGTAGAAACGAGTGGGCTTTGGTAATGTCAAGAATAAGTACCAATTATTACAAGCCCTATAAAACGCACGAAGGTTTGCAGTATCAGAGTGTAGTAACTGATAAAAGCCACTTTTTATACATATATGAGGACGGTGTATTTAATCACTATAATATGCTTGCAAAAATTGACTATGCTAACAAAGATATAGCAAACGAAATAAAGGGGGTGCTTAATAATGGAACATTTAACGAAATTTCAAGTCTCATTAACGCAGTTGTTGGGAGCGATGAGGTTAGACGAGGCGGCTATTCTGTTTATAATACTCGCACTGGAGGACGAAGCCGCACAAGGGGCAATGGCACTGTACATAAGAGATAATCCGAACGCAACGCAGGAGAAACTAATGGAAGAGGCAGTAGAAATGCAGAAGTTGGCCGAAAGGATGAGGGCAGAGGGGCTTTTGGACGAGAACGGGGAACAAATGGAAATGGAAACGGACAAGTAAAATTCCAGTTTGTAAATGAAAATGACAGCTTTGCAGATGATACGGACGGCAATAAGAAAGTATCACAGCTATACGAAAACACCATGCAAAAGATAGTTATTCGCTATTATCAAGGTATATACGGTTGTCCAAGGTATGCTTTAAGAGAATTGTTTTTTTTCGTATTTTATATAACAAATTAGAATTAAAAATCACAAAGCCCGATGTAAGGGGAGTGTGGTTTTTAATTTTTTTGTCTATCAAAGCGGACAAAAAGTCGTTCATGTTTTTTTCTATAATTAAAAGTACATAAAATAAAATTGCTTTATAAATTATTTTCAAAATATCACCGCCGTAAATTTTCTTTAAATATTATTTTACAATTGTTACAACAAAAAACCATGAAAATAATGTTGACATATCCATAAAAAGGTGCTAATATGAAAATATAAAAACAAATGTTCGTAATTTTGTGTTACATAACTGTAAAATTAAGGGTGTATTTGTAAAGCACCTGTAATTGAAAATGGCAAATATAGGTGCTATAATAGGCAATACAGTATCACAAACCACAATATATAGTGTTTGGTGGTTAATTATATAATTTTGGACGGGAAATTTGATATAGTTTACAAGGAAAGGGGAAAATGGATAATGTATGTAGTAAAGAAAGATAACACGAAAGAAGAATTTAATGTTCAAAAAGTAATTGTTGCGGTTAATAAATCGGCAAACCGTGCGTTAATAGAATTTACGGACGAGGAATTGGATTTTATCTGTAAATTTGTTGAAGATGAAGCAAGAAAAATGGGCAAGGAGGATATCGAAATTGCCCAGATGCATAATATAGTTGAGGGAGCTTTAGAGAGGGTTAATCCAAAGGTTGCAAAGAGCTACAGAGATTACCGTAACTATAAACAGGACTTTGTACAAATGCTTGACGAGGTTTACAAAAAAAGCCAGTCTATTATGTACATAGGCGATAAGGAAAATTCAAATACCGACTCTGCGCTTGTATCAACAAAGAGAAGTCTTATATTTAACCAGTTAAATAAAGAGCTTTATAAAAAGTTTTTCTTAACAACTGAGGAATTACAGGCAATTCGTGACGGATATATTTACATTCACGATATGTCTGCGCGCCGTGATACAATGAACTGTTGCCTGTTTGATGTTAAAACTGTTTTAACGGGCGGTTTTGAAATGGGAAACCTTTGGTATAACGAACCAAAGACCTTAGACACTGCATTTGATGTAATCGGTGATATTGTATTATCCGCAGCATCACAGCAGTACGGCGGTTTTACAGTGCCAAATGTTGAACTTATATTAGAGCCTTATGCGCAGAAATCGTATGACAGATACTATAAAAAGTATATGGATTTGGGGCTTGGCGAAGAAAAATCAAAAGAGGTAGCCGAGTCTGATGTTCAAAAGGAAATGGAACAGGGCTTCCAGGGCTGGGAATATAAATTTAACTCCGTTTCATCAAGCCGTGGAGATTATCCGTTTATTACCGTAACGGCAGGTATCGGAACGGGTCATTTTGCAAAAATGGCAACAAAGGCAATGCTAAAGGTTCATATGGAGGGTCAGGGCAAGGCAGGACATAAAAAGCCTGTATTGTTCCCGAAAATTGTATTCTTATATGATGAAAAGCTCCACGGACCGGGCGGTGAGCTTGAAGATGTATTTGAAGCGGGCGTTGAGTGTTCGTCAAGAACAATGTACCCTGACTGGCTTTCGTTAACGGGCGAGGGATATGTTCCGTCAATGTATAAAAAATACGGCAAGGTTATATCACCTATGGGATGCCGTGCGTTCTTGTCGCCATGGTATGAAAGAGGCGGTATAGAGCCTGCTGATGAAAATGATACACCTGTTTTTGTGGGTAGATTTAATATAGGAGCCGTATCCTTGCACTTGCCTATGATTTATGCAAAGGCACAGCAGGAGAGCAAGGATTTTTATGAGGTTCTTGACTATTACTTAGAGCTTATAAGAAAACTGCATTTAAGGACATACGATTACTTGGGCGAGATGCGTGCATCAACCAATCCGCTTGCATATTGCGAGGGTGGTTTCTACGGCGGACACCTAAAGCTTACGGACAAAATTAAGCCTTTATTAAAGAGTGCAACCGCATCATTCGGTATAACGGCATTTAATGAGCTTCAGGAATTACATAATAAAAAATCACTTGTAGAAGACGGCGATTTTGCGGTAAAGGTACTTGAGCATATCAACGAAAAGATTGCTCAGTTTAAGAAAGAGGACGGAAAGCTGTATGCAATCTACGGCACTCCTGCCGAGTCGTTATGCGGTTTACAGGTAACACAGTTTAGAAAGAAGTACGGAATAGTTGAAAATGTATCTGACCGTCCGTATGTTTCAAACAGCTTCCACTGCCATGTAAGTGAGGATATAACTCCAATCCAAAAGCAGGATTTGGAAAACAGATTTTGGAATTTATCAAACGGCGGAAAAATCCAGTATTGCAGATATCCGATAAGCTATAACAAAGAGGCTATTAAAACTCTTATAAGAAGGGCAATGGCAATGGGCTTTTATGAGGGTGTAAACTTGTCATTGGCATACTGTGACGACTGCGGTCATGAGGAGCTTGAAATGGATGTTTGCCCGATATGCGGAAGCTCAAACCTTACAAAGATTGACAGAATGAACGGCTATCTTTCATATTCAAGAGTAAAAGGCGATACCCGTCTTAACGAGGCAAAGATGGCTGAAATTGCCGAAAGGAAAAGTATGTGATGCGTTATCATAATATTACAAAAGACGATATGCTAAACGGCGATGGACTTCGTGTAGTTCTTTGGGTTGCAGGATGTGAGCATCAATGTCCAGAATGTCAAAATCCAATCACATGGGATATAAACGGTGGCATAGAATTTGACGAAAGCGCAAAAAAAGAAATTTTTGACGAGCTTGATAAGTCTTATATTTCAGGTATAACCTTCTCGGGCGGAGATCCTTTGCATACACATAACCGTGATGAGGTTGCCAATCTTATTGATGAAATCAAAGAGAAATATCCTGATAAGACCATATGGGTATACACAGGCTATGAGTGGGACAAGGTCAAGGATCTTCCCATAATGGAAAAGGTTGATGTATTGGTAGACGGAAAATATAAAAAGGATTTAAGAGATGTAAACCTTGCATGGCGCGGCAGCACAAATCAAAAGGTTATAAGTGTTAAAAACAGCTTAAAACTAAACGAGATTGTGTTACATGTAAAATAAAAGAGGTATTGGGACTATGAAAAGAATTGCAAAATTTGAAAAAGTAAGCCTTAAACAGTTTGTTGCCGATTGGGAGGATACATTTTCTGACGGCAGAGGGGAAGAGGTTTATAACTCGATAAAGTTGCCTGTTCGTGCCACGGTTGGCTCTGCCGGCTATGATTTCTTTGCCCCGATTGACATTACACTAAAGCCGGGCGAAACAGTCAAAATTCCAACCGGTATCAGATGCTATATAGAGCCTGAATGGGTGCTTAAAATCTATCCCCGCTCAGGGCTTGGCTTTAAATTCAGACTTCAAATGAATAATACCGTTGGAATAATAGACAGCGACTACTATTATAGCTCCAATGAGGGACATATAATGGCTAAGATTACAAACGATTCAAACGAGGATAAAACTGTGTCAATAAAATCGGGAGACGGATTTTGTCAGGGTATTTTCGTTGAATACGGTATAACATTTGATGATGATGTAAGCGCAAAAAGAGACGGTGGCTTTGGATCGACAAGTAAGTAAGGATACAAAAACGGTGTTGCAAAATGCAACACCGTTTTTTATGAATGAGTTTAATGTGTAATGATTATAAAGCATAACAGTTATGATTTATTTTACAGGTATTGTAATTGTAACCTCTGTACCCTTGTTGTATTCGCTTGTTATTTTAATTCCGCCGTTAAAACTTGATTCAAGCGACTGCTTTGCAATTGCAAGACCAAGTCCTGTTCCGCCCGTGTCACGGTTTCGAGCCTTATCAACTCTATAGAAACGGTCAAAAATGTGCGGTAATTTATCCGCAGGAATACCTATACCCGTATCTTTTATCTTTACTGTAATATCAGAATACACTCTGCTTGAAAAGACCTCAATAGTACCGCCGTTTGGTGTGTATTTTAAGGCGTTTGAAATTATATTTACAAATACTCTTTCAAGACAACCGTAATCACCCTTTATAATCGGAACATCGGTGATGGAGGTGTATGTAAGAGTCTGCTCTTTTTTCTTTGCCTGCAAGCTCATTCGATCAACCAAGTTTTCAAGCATCTTGCGAATATCTATATTTTCAGACGGTTTAATATATGCCTGATTTTCGTCAAGCTCTGATAATGTCAACAAATCGCTTATAATATTTGCCATCCTATCCGCTTCCGATACAATAACATTTGCAAATCTAACCTGTTGCTCGCGACTGATATTCGGCAAAGAAAGTGTTTCGGAATATGATTTTATAGTTGTAAGCGGTGTTCTTAACTCGTGCGAAACATTTGCAACAAAATCCCGACGCGAGTGTTCAAGCTTCTCCTGCTTTGTTATATCGTGTATAAGAACTATTACGCCGCTTACCTTGTTATTTGTCATTGAGTTTGCAAAGCTAAGATGCAGATACTGATCGTCTAACTTTATTTCACGCTCAATCGAAACATCTGGCTTCATATATACCAAATCGCCCAATGAAATATTTGCATTGATTTCCTTAAAGAACCTGTCAAAATCAATATCGTCAAGGTACTCACGCTTTAAAAGCCGTTTTGCCTCGGGATTTACATGTATAAGCTTGCCCTTCATATCAAAGGCAAGAATACCGTCGTTCATATTTTGAAGGATTGTTTCAACTTTTGTTTTCTCGTTCTGTATCGCCTCCGTTGTTTCACGCTTGGCGTTTGCAAGGTATAGTAACGAGTTTGTTAAATTCCCTATCTCATCATCACTCTCGGCAGGGGACAGAGCACTCATATCTCCGTCGGCAAGCTTTTTTGCGTTTACGGTTAATGACTGGATAGGCGTTGTAATGGATTTTGATAAAATGTTTCCGATAAGGGCAGATACTATTGCCGATGCAACTATGATATACAGCATTATTAAAAGCATTGAATACACAAAATCGTTTTGTGTTTGCTCGTTGTCATTTACATAAACAATATATTTAATATTGTCATTTGATTTTAGTGGTATTGCATAGTCCATAACCCGAGAGCTTATGGAAGCCTTTATTGTTTCCTCACCTTCAAGCGCTTTGTTTACAACCGCTGTTTTTTCCACAGACTCAATATTATTAGAGGAATATACAACATTTCCGCTCTTCCCGTCAAGGATTGCATAAAAGCGTGATTTGCTTATTGCAAGCCCTGAAATGTTATAGTCCATGATGTACTTGATTTTTTCAAATGTTTCCTGTGATGATGTATCTATTATTACATTGTTGTTAACATCCACATACTCCTGCGGAGCCGCAACGGTTTTTGCCGCCTCGTACAGCTCATTTTTAGTATCGGTATTAAATACCTCAGAAATTGTTTCCTTAAAATCCTTATGAAAGTAATTAACTGTTCCAATCAATATACAGGCGCTTAAAATAATTTCCGTTATTACAACCAGAATAACGAACAAGCCTGTTATTTTCCAGCGTATACTCTTAAACATAATTTGTCTCCCAAAATTTTATATACAAAACCCCAAATTAAAGCTAATTTGGGGTTTATAATTCTGATTATTTATTGAAATAATATCCAACGCCTCGTTTTGTAATAATGTATTTTGGCATACTCGGGTCGTCTTCAATCTTCTCTCTCAAACGCCTTACGGTTACATCAACCGTTCTCACATCGCCGTAATACTCGTAGCCCCAAACATTTTCGAGGAGTTTTTCTCTTGAAAAAATCTTATCAGGCTGCATAGCAAGGAATTTTAAAAGCTCAAACTCTCTTAAAGTAATATCAATAACCTTACCGTTCTTTGAAACCTCGTATCTTTCAACATTTATCGTAAGTTCGCCCGACATTATAGTATTTAAGTCGCCTGTGTTTTGTGTCTGCGGTATATTGTCAATAGCGCTTCTTCTTAAGTTTGCCTTAACACGGGCAGTAAGCTCACGGGTTGAGTATGGCTTTGTTATATAGTCATCGGCGCCAAGCTCAAGACCTAACACTTTATCAACCTCATCCTCACGGGCGGTAAGCATAATAATTGGCACATTCGACTTCTCCCGCACCTTTCTGCAAACCTCGTTTCCGTCCATGCCGGGGAGCATTACATCAAGCAAAATTAAGTCCGGATTTTCGTTAAGCGCCATTTCAAGACCTTTAATTCCGTCAAAAGCGCTGATTGTTTTGTACCCTGCGTTGCTTAACTGGACTGTAAGGATTTCGTTTATATGTTCTTCATCCTCTATGATTAAAATTGTTCTGTCCATAACTTGTATATATCCTTTCCTGTGTATAAAACTAATCTTTTGTCAAGAATTTTTATTATGTGTTACACTATTTTCTAACAAATGTAAACATATTTCAGTAATATTGTAATCATTTTATCAGAAAACTACAAATACTGCAAGTGTTAATTTCATATTTTGTGTATTTTTTTGAAATTTTATTCTAAATGCTACAAAATTTAGTGGTAACTTTGTATTATTTTACATTTTATCATAATAGACAAAAGCTATATTTTATTATATAATGGTAAAAATGTCTTTTACAAGGAGTTTTGATAAAGATGTCTATTGGTGAAATAAAAAGTACTTTGATGGATGAAAAGACGGCAGAGCGTGCGATAAGCAGAATGGCTTATGAAATAGCAGAGCGAAACAAGGGCGTTTTTGATATGGCTATTATCGGTATCCAGACAAAGGGTGTACGGCTGGCGCATCAAATTGCGAGGAGCATAAAGGAAATAGAGGGTGTTGATATTCCTGTGGGCAGTCTTGATATAACATTCTACAGAGATGATTTAACAAGACTTAACGAACATCCTGTCGTAATGGGGAGTGATATTACCTTTGCAATAGAGGGTATGAAAATAATCCTTGTTGACGATGTTTTGTTTTCGGGAAGAACTATCCGTGCGGCAATTGAAGAGCTGTTTGATTTGGGGCGACCCGACAGAATAGAGCTTGCGGTTTTAATCGACCGTGGAAACAGGGAATTGCCGATAAGCCCTGACTATACGGGAAGGTTTGTTCCTACATCCAAGAACGAATACATAAATGTAGAGATTATAAATGATAACAGGATTGGAAAAGTAACAATTCATGACAAGGAGGCATAAGCAATGAAGCAGGATTTATTAGGGCTTAAGGGTATGAGCACCGATAGCATTAAAAACATATTAGATACTGCAAAAACAATGAAGCTTATCCTATCTCAGCCAAATAAAAAAACACCGCACCTTCAAGGCAGGACAGTTGTAAATTTATTCTACGAAAACAGTACAAGAACAAGAATGTCATTTGAACTTGCCGCAAAATATATGAGCGCAAACGCTGCAAATATTACGGCATCGGGTTCATCCGTGCAAAAAGGAGAAACCTTAATTGACACTGCAAGGACGCTTAATGCTATGGGTACGGATATTTTGGTAATGCGACACAGTATGAGCGGAGCGCCCAATGTTATTGCGCCGATAGTTTCGGCATCGGTTATAAATGCAGGCGACGGAATGAACGAACACCCTACGCAGGCACTTTTGGATATGCTTACAATGTATGAGCATTTAGGCTCGTTTGAAAATTTCAAGGGCTTACGGGTTGCAATAGTAGGTGATGCATACCACAGCCGTGTTGTAAGATCCAATATTTACGGCTTAAATGCCATGGGCGCAGATGTATGCGTGGCAGGACCTGCAACGCTCCTGCCTCAAAAAATGGAGGATATGGGAGTAAAGGTTACAACAGATGTTGATGAGGCTTTAAAGGATGCAGATGTTGTAATGGGACTTAGAATTCAGTTAGAGCGTCAGAAAAAGGGGCTGTTCCCAAGCGTGAGGGAATACCATAAATATTTCGGCATAAACGAAGATAGGCTAAAGCTTGCAAAAAAAGACGCACTCCTTATGCACCCGGGACCTGTAAACCGTGGCGTTGAGCTTTCATCATCGGTTGTTGACGGGGAACAAAGTGTGATTGATGACCAGGTAACATCGGGTGTGGCAGTCAGAATGGCGGTTATGTATTTATTATCAAGAGGCGGACTATATTAAGTAATAAGTAATAGTGAATAGTGAATAGGTAGCTGTGAATAGTGAATAGGTAGTAGTGAAAGGAATTTTTACGGATTATGAAGATACTTATAAAAAACGGTCATATCATAGACCCTGCAAATAATATTGATGATGTGCTTGATGTTCTTGTTGAGGATGAAAAAATAAAAAAAGTTGATAAGGATATAACAGATACTGCCGACAAGGTAATAGATGCAAGCGGTAAATATGTCGTTCCGGGACTGGTTGATATGCATGTTCATTTAAGAGAACCCGGCTTTGAATACAAAGAGGATATTGTAAGCGGTACGAAGGCTGCCGTTATGGGCGGTGTAACATCGGTTGCGTGTATGCCAAATACAAAGCCTGTTGCCGACAATGCGGCGGTTGTAACATATATTAAGGACAGAGCCAAAAATTACGGTTATGTAAATGTATTTCCTATAGGTACAATATCTAAAGGTATGCAGGGTAAAGAACTGTCTGAAATGGGCGATTTAAAAGAGGCGGGTGCGGTTGCGGTATCTGATGACGGCAGACCTGTATCAGAGCCCATTCTTATGAGGCGTGCATTACAGTATGCCCAGATGTTTAATCTTCCCGTAATATCGCATTGTGAGGATTTGTCATTAGCAGATGATGGGGATATAAACGAAGGATTTATGTCCACATACTTAGGCTTAAGAGGTATAACAAGAGCCGCCGAGGAGGTACAGGCATCAAGGGATATTTTAATTGCCGAGGCTACAAACACAGCGGTGCATATCGCACATGTGAGCACAAGAGGTACGGTGGATTTGGTACGGCAAGGTAAAAAGCGTGGAGTTAAGGTAACCTGTGAGACTGCACCGCATTATTTTACGCTTACCGAAAAAGCGGTTGACGGGTTTAACACAAATGCAAAAATGAATCCGCCTCTAAGGACGGACGATGATGTTGAGGCAATAATCGAGGGACTTTTGGACGGAACGATTGATGCAATTATTACCGACCACGCACCGCATCATATTGACGAGAAAAACTGCGAATTTTCTCTTGCGCTTAACGGAATAGTAGGTCTTGAAACATCGCTTGCTTTAGGACTTACATATCTTGTAAAAACGAATAAGCTGACATTAAACGAGCTTATTGCGCTGATGTCGATAAAGCCTGCAAGAATTTTAAATATTGACAAGGGAACTTTATCGGTTGGTGCAGATGCGGATATTACAATCTTTGATATAAACAAGGAATGGGTTGTTAATGTTAATGAATTTGCATCAAAGAGCAAGAATTCGCCGTATGACGGATTTAAGCTTTACGGTAAGCCCGAATATGTAATTGTAGGCGGAAAGATAAGAGTAAATAACGGTATTTTGGAGGAAAGATAAATGTCAGTGGATTTATTGGTTGAAAAGATTAAGGAAAAATCTAATCCGTCGGTTGCGGGACTTGACCCGAAACTTGAGTATGTGCCCGAATATATTGTAAAAAAATGCTTTAATGAGTACGGAAAAAATCTAAAGGGCGCCTCAGAGGCAATTTTAGAGTTTAATAAAGGCCTTATTGATGCTTTATATGATGTAGTGCCTGCAATAAAGCCACAGTCTGCATTTTATGAAATGTACGGCATTGATGGCGAGATGGCACTGCATGAAACTATAAAATACGCAAAAAGCAAGGGTTTATATATAATCCTTGATGTAAAGAGAAACGATATAGGCTCAACTGCCGAGGCATATTCAAAGGCATATCTTGGACAAGTGGATATTGGCGGTATGGAGGTATCACCCTTTGATGTTGACTGTGTAACGGTAAATCCCTATCTTGGAACGGACGGAATAGCACCCTTTGTTGATGATTGTATAAAATACGATAAATCAATCTTTGCCCTTGTTAAAACCTCAAATCCGTCATCGGGCGAGTTGCAGGATTTAATATCAGGGGATAAGCACATTTATGAGCAGGTGGCTGAATGTGTGAACAAATGGAACGGCGAAACTATAGGAAAAAGCGGATACGGTGCAGTAGGTGCGGTTGTAGGAGCAACTTACCCCGAACAGGCAAAGGTTTTAAGACAGATAATGAAGCAGTCGTATTTCTTAGTGCCCGGCTACGGCGCTCAGGGCGGAGGTGCGATGGGCGTAAAACCGTGTTTTAATGATGACGGCTTGGGCGCAATAGTTAATTCCTCAAGAGGTATAATGTGCGCATATAAAAAAGGCGATTGGAAAGAGGAAGAATTTGCCGAGGCTGCACGATGCGAGGCGCTTCGTATGAAGGACGATATAAATTCTGTTTTATAAGAGGTTTAAATATGGAACAAATTGAAAAATGCAAAGTGATTTCAAAAACAGAGATAGTGAACGGTGTTTTTGATTTCACCGTAGAAAATGAGAATATCGCAAAAAAGACAAAGTGCGGTCAGTTTTTGCATATTGACTGCGGAGACAAGTCATTTTTAAGACGGCCTATAAGTATTTGCGATGCTTTTGATGACAAAGTACGCTTTATCTTTGAGGTAAAAGGCGAGGGGACAAAGGAATTGTCGCAAAAGCAAGTGGGTGAATATATTGATGTTTTAGGACCGTTAGGACATGGCTTTGAAATTAAAAACTATAAAAATCCGCTTATAATTGGGGGCGGAATAGGTATTTTTCCGTTATTTAAGCTTGCAAAGGAGCTTAACAGTAATGCAAATGTGTTCTTGGGCTTTAGAAACAAGGACAGGGTGTGCATGGAGGATGAGTTTGATAGTGTTTCAAAAATGTGCATTGTAGGAACCGATGACGGAAGCTACGGCTATAACGGTTATATTGCAAACGCAATGGAGCATTATATAAAAAATAATCCGTGTGATGTTATTTTCTCGTGCGGACCTATGCCAATGCTAAAAGCGGTAAAGGGGATTGCCGAGGAAAACGGCATTGAATGTCAAATATCACTTGAGCAGCGTATGGGCTGCGGTATCGGCGCTTGTCTTGTGTGCGTGTGCGAGAGTATATTTGAGGGTACAAACAAGTATTTAAGAGTTTGCAAAAACGGTCCTGTATTTGATTCAAAGGTGGTGAAGCTCTGATGAATATGAAAGTTAATTTTTGCGGTGTCGAATTTAAAAACCCAATTGTAACAGCATCGGGAACATTCGGATTTGGTGATGAGTATAACGAATATGCGCCGTTATCCGAGTATGGTGGCATCGGAACAAAGGGTATAACAAGATACCCACGGGGCGGAAACAAACCGCCAAGAATTGCAGAAGTAGAAATGGGGATATTAAACAGCGTCGGTCTGCAAAATCCCGGCATTGAGAGCTTTTTGGAGGATTTAATGCCTCATATAAGAGAATATGATACCAACATCATTGCAAATATGTCGGGCAATACTATTGAGGAATATTGCCAAATGGCACAAATGTTATCTGACAGCGATGTCGATATTATTGAGATGAACATATCATGTCCGAATGTAAAGCATGGAGGAATGGCATTTGGAACAAATCCCGATGTTGTATACGAGCTTACAAAAGAGGTAAAGACGGTTTCAAAAAAACCGCTTGTTGTTAAGCTAAGCCCGAATGTAACATCAATTACCGATATTGCCCTTGCCGCACAGCGCGGCGGTGCAGACGGACTATCTTTAATAAATACGCTTCTTGGTATGAAAATTGATATAAACACAAGACGGCCTGTTCTTGCAAATAACACGGGCGGATTTTCAGGCCCTGCAATTAAGCCTGTGGCAATAAGAATGGTACACGAGGTCTACAAAGCGGTTGATATTCCGATAATCGGTATGGGCGGTGTAATGTCAGGAGCAGATGTAATTGAATTTATGATAGCAGGTGCATCGCTTGTTGCTTTGGGTACAGGTATGTTTATAAAGCCCGATTTAATTCTTGATGTCAAGCGTGATATTGAGGAATATTGCAATAAATTCGGAATTTCTGATATAAATGATTTAGTCGGAAGTTTGGTTTTAAATGAGTGATTTAGGGGTATGTATAGCACATATCCCTTTTTGATTAGAAATATTTTTTGATTTTTTTGTTAAAAATAAAGGAATTTTAGTTTTTGTTTTAGTATTATATTAAGAGTTATGTTTGAAAAAATGCAAATTTGGATAAAATAGGTATTGTTTTTTCACAATTTGTCAAGGCTTATAAACACGATGGGAGGTGATGAAATGGCACGCAGAATATCCGATGACCTCATATCTGAGATATGCAATCAGAATGACATAGTTGATTATGTATCGCAGTATGTTGCCCTTAAAAAATCGGGCAGAGATTACAGCGGATTGTGTCCATTTCATAACGAAAAAACTCCGTCGTTTCATGTAAGCCGTGACAAGCAGTTGTTTCATTGCTTTGGCTGCGGTGCATCGGGAAATCTTGTTCAGTTTGTTATGCGGGCTGAAAATCTTGATTTTGTTGACTCAATTAAGGTGCTTGCAGACAGGGTAGGCATAATAATTCCCGATGAAGAGGATTTTAACAACGAAAACCACGAAAAAAAGAAAAAAGTCCTTGAAATGAACAGATTATCCGCAAGGTTCTTTCATAACTGCCTGTGTGATAAGGAACTGGGAATGAATGCACAGAGATATTTTTTAAGCAGAAAGATCTCATCAAAAACCATTACAACCTACGGTCTTGGCTATGCACCAAAAAGCAAGGACACATTGCTAAACTATTTAAAAGGCAAGGGCTATTTGGAGCATGAAATAGTTGAGGGCGGTCTTGCGGTTATGCGTGAGGGTAGGGCTATTGACAAATTCCGTGACAGGGTAATGTTTCCCATTATAAATGTGCGTGGTGATGTAATCGGCTTTGGCGGCAGAATTATGCACAATAACAAGGAAATAAACGGATATAAAATACCAAAATACCTAAACAGCTCCGAAACTGTGGTTTTTGATAAGGGCAAAAATTTATTCTCTTTAAATATTGCCAAGAATGAACAAAAATCCGAGATTATCCTCTGCGAGGGGTATATGGATGTAATTTCTACCTACCAAGCAGGCGTAAAAAATATTGTTGCAACCTTAGGTACGGCAATAACGCCCGATCAGGCAAAGCTCATGATGCGCTATGCAAATGAAATCCTTATTTGCTATGACAGTGATGAGGCAGGTATAAAGGCTACCCTGCGTGCGATAGATATAATCAACGAAGTTGGCGGAAAATCAAGGGTTATAAAGCTAAAAGGTGCAAAGGATCCGGACGAATACATAAATAAAAACGGAGTTGAGCGTTTTCGCGAGGCTGTAAAAAAATCCGTTCCGTCAACTGAATTCAGAATATCACTGATAAAATCTGCTTATGATACATCAACAACCGACGGCAAGGTTAAGTTTTTGGATGAAGTTGTGGATGTATTTAAAACCGTACATGACCCTATCGAGATTGATGCATATATTACAAAAATTTCACGGGATATGGATGTAAATAAAGATGCTGTCCTTAGTAAGTACAAGGAAAAAAGCGCAAAGGATAAATATAAAAATCAAATCCGAGCCCGAAATAATATAGAGCAAAAAAGAATAGAAAAGGTTCAAGTAAACGGTGTATCTCAAAAAGTACCCCCAGCTTTATTAGGCGCACAAAAAAGACTTTTAAGTCTGATTGTGTCTAATAAAAGATTTTATAATATTGCAAAAAAAGAAATAACACCCGATGAATTTTCAAAAGATATATTCCGCCGTTTGGCAACAAAAATATACCAAAGCTACCAAAACGGAGAAAATCCGCAGGAGGCAATTATCTTAAATGATTTTTGTGCAAATGACGAGGAAATGAACGAGGCGTCATCGGTATTCTATAATATGGAGGTATATACGGGTGATACTCAGGTTATATATGACCTTATATACACCATAAAAATAGGCAAAATCCAAACGCAAATAGACAGCGAAACGGATGCGAAAAGGCTTATGGAGCTGTTTAACGAAAAGAAACAGCTTGAAGATAAGAAAAATAAGTGGGAGGAACAGTAAATGCAGGAGAAGAAAAAAGCCATAAAGAAAGAGCTTCTTGAAAACGGCAAGAAAAAGGGAGTTTTGAGCCGTCAGGAGATTGCCGAGGCATTTTCGGAGGTAGAGATAACCCCCGAGGAGCTTGAAAAGGTCTATGACAGACTCGAGAAAGAGGAAATTGAAATTGTCGATAATATGGACAAGGAGCTTGAGGAAATAGAGGTTTCCAAAGAGGAGCTTGAGGATTTATCTGTTCCCGAGGGAATAAATATTGACGACCATGTAAAGATGTACTTAAAAGAGATTGGCAAGGTCAATCTTTTGACACCCGAGGAGGAGCTTGACCTTGCAAAGCGTATGTCTGAGGGTGATGAGCTTGCAAAAAAGCGTCTTGCAGAGGCAAATCTGAGATTAGTTGTTTCAATTGCAAAACGCTATGTAGGCCGTGGTATGCAGTTTCTTGACTTAATACAGGAGGGAAACTTAGGACTTATTAAAGCTGTTGATAAATTTGACTATACAAAAGGCTATAAATTCTCTACTTATGCAACATGGTGGATAAGACAGGCTATAACGCGTGCCATTGCAGACCAGGCAAGGACAATAAGAATACCCGTTCATATGGTTGAAACTATCAATAAATTAGTAAGAGTATCCCGTCAAATGGTACAGGAATTAGGCAGAGAACCAACCCCCGAGGAGCTTGCGCAGGAGCTTAATATGTCGGTTGAAAAGGTAAGGGAAATTTCAAAAATTTCGCAAGAGCCTGTATCGTTGGAAACTCCTATCGGCGAGGAGGAGGACAGTCATTTGGGCGATTTCATTCCCGATGATGATGCGCCTGCGCCGTCAGAGGCTGCGAGCTTTGTTCTGTTAAAGGAACAGCTTGTCGATGTTTTACAGACCTTGCAACCACGGGAGTCGGAGGTTTTAAAGCTCAGATTTGGCTTAAAGGACGGACGGCAAAGAACTCTTGAAGAGGTGGGTAAGGAATTTAATGTGACAAGGGAGCGTATACGCCAGATCGAGGCAAAGGCGTTAAGAAAACTCCGTCACCCAAGCCGTTCAAAGAGATTAAAGGATTTTTTGGATAACTGATTATAAGGGCTGTTTTTTATAACAGCCCATTTATATATGGGAGATAATTTTATGGAATGGATTAAAGTTACAATTTTTACTACAGCCAACGGTATAGAACCGCTTACCGGAAGGCTTATGAATATCGGTATAACAGGCTTTGAGATTGAGGACGAGGCGGATTTTAATGATTTTTTGGATAATAACAAGCAGTATTGGGACTATGTAGACGAAAAAGTTATAAAACAGATGCAGGGCGAAACAAGAGTTATTGTATATGTAAGCAATAATGCATCCGGTCATGAAATGCTTTTGTCAATAGAAAATGAATTAAATATTATGCGGTCAGCAGATACCGCTAATGAATTTGGCAGACTGGCTGTTGAAACAGACGGAATAAATGAGGAGGATTGGGCAAATAACTGGAAAAAATACTATCATCCCATTGAAATAGGTGAAAAAATCCTCATAAAGCCTGTATGGGAAGAAGTAAATAATGATACCGACAGGGTTATTTTCAATATTGAGCCCGGACTTAGCTTTGGCACAGGCTCTCATGAAACAACACAGCTTTGTCTTATAAATCTTGAAAGGTACATAAAGCCGGGTATGAAAGTACTTGATCTTGGCTGTGGCAGCGGAATTTTGTCAATTATAGCGTTGCTTTTGGGAGCAAAAAAGGCGGTCGCAGTTGATATTGACAAAAATGCTGTTGATATTGCATATGAGAATGCAAAAAGAAACGGTATTGACGATGATAGGTATACAGTATATGCAGGGGATATAATAACCGATACAGAATTGCAGAAAAAAATAGCTATGGAGGAATATGATATTGTGCTTGCAAATATTGTGGCAGATGTTATTATTGCCTTGACGCCAACAGCAAAGAAATATGTAAAAGCCGACGGTACATTTATAACATCGGGTATAATAACAGACAGGGTAGAAGATGTAAAAGAAGCGCTCGGCAGGAATAATTTTCATATAACCGATATTTCACAGCGTAAGGATTGGATGTCCATAGTCTGCAAGCAGGAGGCATAAATGGATAAAATCACGGATAATATCTATAAATTCACAAAAAACTCGAATAATTCCTACCTTATAAAATCGGATGTGAATATCATTATTGACGGTGTAGGGGAAGAATATGCCGATGAATATATAAATGACATTGCTAAAATTGTGTCCGTAAAAGATATTTCATACATTGTAATAAACCATTGCGAAATGAACCGAATGGGGACACTAAAGGCAATGCTTGAGAAAAACAGGGACATAAAAGTAATTGCAACTACTCCTGCTCTAAAGCTCATAGACAAGTATTTGGGATTTGGTTATAACAATATTTCGGTAAAAGACGGTATGGAGCTTTTGGGACTTAAATTTATACTTACTCCATATATAAACTGGCCTGACAGTATGGTTACGGTTTATAATAATATATTGTTTTCATGTGATTTGTTTAGCTCAACAATCTTGGGTCCCGATGATTATTATAAGTCATATTTGTCACAAAGGCCGCAATCGGTTTTATATGCCGTTTCCCAAATACAAAAATACGATATATCCTGTATTTTAACAGGAAGCGGTATGCCGATAAAGGATAATGTACAAGGATTTATTGATAACTATAAAAAACTTGCAGATACAAAAAACAGCGAAGTTTTGATACTTTATCATTCGGTTTACGGAAATACTTATAACATGGCAAAAGAAATTGAAAATGTGCTTGCCGTTAGGAAAATAAGCTATCAAATCCATGATATAGGTTCGGGCGGATATAAGGAGCTGGCTCAAAAAATTGATAACGCAAAAGCGCTTATTTTGGGTACGGATACCGTAAATGCAGACGCGCCGTCGGATTTATGGAACATAATAGCCCTGACAAATAAGGTCACAAATAAGTTTAAACCATGTATGCTGTTTGGCACATATGCATGGAGCGGCGAGGGCTTATATTTTATGGAGCATCATTTAAAAATGTTACGGTATAATGTCTATGATAAACCGTTTGGCGTTGTTATGAAAATGGACAGCAACGAAGAAAAAGAACTGATTGAATGTACAAAAAAGTTTATAGATAGCTTAGGATAACAAAACACCGCCTTCGTTAGATTGAAAGCGGTGTTCTGTTGTTGCTTTTAAAAAATTCAGTCGGAGAAACGCCGTTACTGTGTTTTGTAAAATTCTTATAAAACAGTGAATAATCACTGTATCCACACATTAAAGCAATATCTGAAAGCTTTTTGCCCTCATAGTGTAGCCTTAAAGCATATGTAAACCGAAGCGTTTCAATATATTCCTTTATCGTCATTCCAACATCTTCTTTGAATATATGGCACATATAATATTTGTTCATAAACATTTCACCGGCAATTTTTTGCAGTGAAAAGTCGTCTGTAAAATGTGAATTTAAGTATTGTTTAATCAGCGTTATTTTTTTTGATGATACACTCGTTGTATATTCATTTGCATTATATATGTTACAAATTGCAACAAGCATTTGCGCAATATATGTTTTGGCAAGCAAATCCCACTCGACATTTTTTTTACTCATACATACGGATATATCTTCAAACAACTTATCAATTCCATATTGCTTTACTGCATCACGGCTTATTTTATTAGTAAAAAATACATTATTTGCCCGTTCATATACAGTGGGGGAAAGGCTTTTTAAAAAGTCATCATCAAACTGGACAAAGTGCCGTTCATATATTGAATTTGAACTGAAAATTATAGTGTGAAGCTCGTTTGGACGAGTCATAAACACATCACCCTCGTCTATATCAAATTCCTTGTTCTCAATAACATATTTGGCATTGCCCTTTACAAAATATAATATTTCATAATACTGGTGCATATGAAATGCAAAATTTACAGGCTGAAACTTATCATAGCTATACATATAGTGCGGTCGCCGTACGGAAATTATCGCCATAATGTTTAACCTCCTTATATCTGTATAATTATTATATCAAAAATAGCAATATTTGCAATACTTTTAGCAATTAAAACAATGTGCAAAAGAGTGAAAATGTGTTAAAATATTAAATGTACAATTGTGAGTTTTGCATAAATTATCGTCATGGAACTTAAATTTAGTTATTTTGTGTCCATAAAATAATGCAATTATTGTTTAATTGGGATAATTTATGTGCTTACTAAAAGGAAGGAGAGATTAAAAAAATGAAAAAAATTATTTCAGCGGTTGTTTCATTGATTATGCTTATGCAGATGTTTGGAACAATGTATGTTTTGGCTGATGATACGGGTATAGGTGAAAAGTACACTGCGCCCGAGTCTACAACTGTTACATACAATATGAACCTTGACTGGAAATTCTACGATACGAATACTACAGTAGATATTCAGAGTGCAATGGCAAAGGCTGACAAGAACGGAAAAAAATTCTATGATGTGGACTATGACGATTCCGATTGGGAAACAGTATCTATCCCTCACGGTATAGGCGGTGGCACAAACTCGTTTAATGCCGCAAACTATGACGCAGGCGGTGGTTACAGAAGTGTGCTTTTGTACAGAAAGACGATAACTGTTCCCGAAGGCGATAAGTTTATATTTGAGCTTGAGGGTATTCGTCAGTCGGCATATGTATGGTGTAATGGCGAGAAGGTCGGCTATTATGAGGCCGGAATTACCGCAATGGGCTTTGATTTAACACCGTATGTAACACCGGGTTCACAGGCTGTAATTGCAATATGTAACGATGGTGCAACAGCAAGAGGCACAACAGGCAGAATTCCATATGAGACAGTTCCTGGCGAGGAATGGGGCTCATCATACACACCTGATAACTACAAAACAACAGTGGGCAGTGGACGGCAGTATGTATGGAATACAAAGGACTTTAACGAGCCTCAAATCGGTCTTGTATATGATGCATATTTGCATGTATCGGGCAAGGTTTATCAGACAAGACCGCTTTATAATAACCTAAAAACAACCGGTAACTATATCTATGCGGATAATTTTGACATAAAAGCAAAAACTGCAACAATTACTGTTGATGCAGAGGTAAGAAACGAGAGCGGCAAAGACGGAAGCTATACACTTGATGTTGCGGTTGTAGACGGAGACGGAAACTTAAAGTATACATTCTCAAGTCCTGCAACACAGGTTAAGACCGCAACAGATGCAGGTGTTACATTTGAAACCGCAGTTGAGAGTGATGTATATGACGAGGAAAATCTTACTACTCCGCAGGGCTTAACAAAGGTTAATACTGTTGATGTAACACATATCAAGGCTTCATACAATGCGTCCGATATGCGTTTTTGGACAACAGACGATCCGTATTTATACACCGTATACACAATCTTAAAGGATGATAACGGAAATGTTATTGATGTTCAGAAAAAGGACACAGGCTTCAGAAAGATAAGCTATAACAAAGATACAGGTATTATGATTAACGATAAGGCTGTATGGATGCCCGGTTATGCACAGCGTTCAACAAACGAATGGGCAGTAATCGGTGTTGCAACAGATTGGTTGCAGGACTATGATATGGCTTTATTAAAGGAGAATAATTCTAACTTCATTCGTTGGATGCATGTAGCTCCAAAGCCTGCCGAGGTAAGATCGTCAGACCGTTACGGTGTTGCGGTTGTATGTCCGGCAGGTGATAAGGAAGGTACAGGTCTTGAGGGCAGAAACTGGTCGCAGAGAACTGAGGCAATGCGTGATGCAATGATATATTTTAGAAACAGCCCATCTGTTGTATTCTGGGAGACAGGTAACTCCTCTGTAGGCTCTAAGGCTAATGCTGATGATATGAAGAGAATTTATGATCTTGTTGACCCTTACGGTATGAGATTTATCGGTGCAAGATCAACCACAGGTGCAGATCAGTTAAACTATGAAAATAACTATGCCGGTACAATGTACGGCGGTACAACTGACAAGGGTGCAATTGCCGCAATGAAGGCAAACGGAATTTACGGACCTATTATGGAAACAGAGTATGCCCGTAACGAGGCACCGAGACGAGTTTGGGACAGATATTCACCGCCTGACTTTGACTATGTAAACAAGTTCATTTCAAAGGGTGGAAAATCAGACGGCTACGATGTATGGAACGAGACCTCTGAGGATAATGCAATCAATGTGTTAAAGGAATACAATGATTACTATTCAAACCGTGCAGGCTCCGGTAACAGCATTTACAGTGCAGCCGCTATGATGGTATGGTCAGACTCTAACATGCACACAAGAAACACAGGAACGGAAAACTGTCGTACATCAGGTAGAGTTGACCCTGTCCGTCAGACAAAGGAGTCCTTCTATACAACAAAGGTTGCACAGGCATCTGATGCACAGGTGCATATTGTAGGTCACTGGTCATATCCTGAGCTTAATGATGATACATATAACTATTACGGAACAAATCAGGTAGAGATTGACGGTACACATTCATATGAATTGTACGATACTACAAAGAAGTATAAGCGTGATCCGTATAACAAGACAGTATATGTTGTAGGTTCGGTTGCTGTTTCAAAGGTTGAACTGTACAGGCTTGACGGCGATAATGAAACTCTTATCGGAACAGATACATCACCTTCAAACAGCTTTATATATGAGTTTAATAATATTGATATAACAGTTGGTGACGGAGTTATTGCAAAGGCATATAACGGCCGTGACGAGCTTGTAGCAACAGACGAGATTGCAAGAACATATGATGCAGTATCACTAAGACTTACACCGCATACCGCAGTAAAAGAAGATCAAAGCGGCAATGCAACAACCGACTGGCGAGCAGACGGTGCGGATATTGCGTATGTAGATGTTGAAGTAATAGACAAGAACGGAAATGTTTGCGCTCTTAATTATGACAAGATCAATTTCACATATTCAGGTGAAGGTCAGTATCTTGGCGGATATAACAGCGGTTCAGGTGCAAACTGTTATCAGAACACAACTGCAACCGCAGGACTTTCAAACTACTTCGGTGGAGATAAGTCAGGCACATCAACTATAGGCAAGAACTATGTATATGCAGAGAACGGTACAAACAGAATATTTATCCGTTCAACAAGAAAAGCAGGTACATTCACATTATCCGCATCAATGGACGGTATTCCGGCAGTTTCAACATCAATCACATCTGAAGCTGTTGAGGAGACAGGCGGACTTACATTGGCTATGCCGTCAATTTTGGCACCGGGTGCAAAAGAAGCACCTGTAACGGTTAATGTTCCTCAGATGAAGCCGTTAATGTTAAAGAAGGGATTTATAAGCTGGGCAAATGTAAAGACGGTTGAAACAGTTGATGATACTGTATACTATAGCGTTACAGTAAACGACGAGCCACTTGTAACAGAGGGTAAGACTTACTTAGGTACAATGGATACATTATTCGGACCTATGGTTGATATCTTAAAGGCTGTACAGGAGGCTGGCGATACAAGCTTTAGCTATGTATATGACGATTCCGGAGACAGCGCAATCTTGACAGTTACACAGGGCGGTAATGTTCATAAGTATATTGAAAACATAAATCAGATGTATACAAACGATGTTCCTGATGAGTGTGTTGACTATCCGAGAATTACAAACGGTGTATTTATAGCCAATATTGAGAAGATGTTATCAGCTTTGGGTATCTCTTATTCAAAGAACACAGCCGATCAGGTTGTAAATATCACGGTAGCACAGTAAGGAGGGCACTGAAATGAAAAAAATAATATCTTTAATTATAACAGGCGCACTCCTTGTAACGAGTGCGGGCTTAACAGCTTTTGCCGACTACACTGCATCAAGCTACGATATTGTAGACCAAAACCTTACATTTGATGACGGTACAGGTACAGGCGTTGACGGTACTCCTGCAATGGTTGTCGGCACTGACTTAAACAGACTTGTGGTTACAAGCCTTGATACTACAAAGGAGTTTTTCTTATCATTTGACTTTAATTTTACCAATGAAAGCGGATATATTGAAACTCCGATGTACAAAAATTCAACAACCACAACTGTAAATAAGGTTGGTTTAACTCTAAAATATACAAACGGACAGCTTACCACCGATACAGGCAGTTCATCAAAACAGCAACTTGGTGCAATGACTGTAGGCGATTGGTATACCTTTGAAGTTGAGGGTAAAACAGGACAGGGTACCCAGTATACAACAGGCAGATTGTATAAGTATGTAGATGGGGCTAAAACTCTTGTTCAGGAAACGAAGAATTTGAGTTTCAGAAACATCTCATCAGAGAACAGAACATTTAACGGTATCGGCGTGCAAAACGCCACAGTTGACAATATAAAGCTTATTGCTCTAAAGCCCGATACTATTACATTGACATCATTAGCTGATGAAATGAACGCAGGTACGAACAATGCATTTGACTATACAATGACACGCCAGAATGTTGAGTATACAAAATATTCTGTTTCTTGGTCTGTATATGATGAGGCAAATGAAAATCCTGTTACCGACGGTGTAACTATTTCAACGAGCGGTATATTATCGGCGAATATTGACGCACCGTCACAGACTGTAACAGTTCGTGCAACGGCGACCTTTGGCGATAAGACATTGGTTGGTACTAAGCAGGTTAAAATCAATGCAGTCCAAACAGACAATGAAAAGTTTGATACTATCAATATTACAGGTCCTGCAACAGTAAAAGCAGGAAAGAGCGCAACATATTCATATACCGCCGCAAAGGACGGTGTTGATGTAACAAACACTTTAACATCTTCTGATGTTGTATGGGCAGTATATGATGCAAGCGGAATAATCAAAAACGCTAACAAATTTATGACTGTTTCAGACGGAGTTTTAACGGTTGATGAGAGCGTTATCGCACAGGATATTACACTAAAAGCAATGTCAAAGAGCGGTAAGATTTCAAACGGCGTACCTGTATCGATTGCGTGGGCTGATTCGCAAAAGGAAAATGTATTGTCATACAGTGCATGTGAGGAGGTAATCACAAATACATCTCTTACACCGTCATGGGACGGCTCAAATGCATTATTGACATCGGATAATATTACATACGGTTTTGGCGACCAGTCAAGCTATGTTTTGACAGAGGCAGATATTAAATTTGACGGTGTTGAAGGTCATGGTCTTACATTGTTTAATAACAATGGCTCAGAAAACTCAAATATCAGAGTTCATGGCTCAAATATTGCTCAGCAGACAGGTGGTAGTAAGTGGGATACAGTTATTGCAAATGCAGATTTTGATGCATGGTATCATATAGAATTTGTATATCTTAGCGGTAATACATCAGGTTATAATGTATACAAGTACGATGATAACGGTAATAAGAGTCTTGTAAAGACTATGGCAAACTGTAACAGAAGAAATGATAAGAACTACGGTAAAATAGTATTTACAACAGGTCTTAAGATAGACAATCTCAAAATTTCAACTGTTATAGCTGATTCAATATCCGTAACCGCACCGGGTAACTATATGTCGGCAGGTGCGACAGCGCAGTTTGAAGCGACTGCCTCACGATGCGGCCTATCGCTTGGAAGTGCATATTCAGACTTTACATGGTCAGTGCTTGACAGTGACGGATTGCCAATTTTAGACGACACTATCACAATAAGTGATAGTGGACTTGTAACAACATCTGCAATAGTTAAACCGCAGACTATAACAGTCCGTGCAAAAACAAGCACAGGCGTAGAATCAACAGCCAATATTACAATCCAGTCATCCGATACATTCAAGATTAACAATATCGGTATCAATGAGGACGGCACAAAGATTGTAAAGATTTACGGCGAAAAGAATTTCTACTATAACGACGATGTTGTGTTTATAGTAGCAATAAAATCGGCAGAGGGTGTACTAAAGGGTGTTTGCACCGTTACAACCTTTGGCGACAGGGTAGCATTGGGCGATTTTGAATTATCAACAAATTATGAATTGCCTTCAGATTTTGACCCCGAAACAGATGTTATTGAAACAATGGTCTGGACAACACTCAAATAAAGTACACTAAAAGGATCGGCAATTTGTCGGTCCTTTTAAAATAATTTTAAAAAAAGTGTTGACATATTAAACATTATGTGTTATGATTGTTGTAGATTAGATGAGATTAGAACAGAATAGAGCAGATTAGGTTTTTCAATTTAAGTATATTACTACCCTGTGGATTTCTGTCCGCAGGGTATTTCTGTTTTAGCTCAAATAAAATAAAAAGGAGTTAAAATTATGGAAAACACAAAAATCCCCTACAAAATCTATCTTGAAGAAAGCGAGATGCCTAAATCATGGTATAATCTGCGTGCAGATATGAAGAATAAGCCTGCACCGCTTTTAAACCCTGCAACGCATCAGCCTATGACGGCCCAGGAGCTTAGCGCAGTGTTCTGTGAAGAGCTTGTAAAGCAGGAGCTTGATAATGATACGGCGTATTTTGAAATCCCACAGGAAATAAGAGATTTCTATAAAATGTACCGTCCATCACCTTTGGTAAGAGCGTATTGCTTAGAGGAAAAGCTTGACACACCTGCAAAGATTTATTATAAATTTGAGGGTAATAACACAAGCGGTTCACATAAGCTAAACAGTGCCATTGCACAGGCATACTATGCAAAGAAGCAGGGCTTAAAGGGCGTAACTACCGAAACAGGAGCAGGACAGTGGGGAACGGCACTTTCAATGGCTTGTTCATACCTTGACCTTGACTGTAAGGTATATATGGTAAAGGTATCATATGAACAAAAGCCGTTCAGACGCGAGGTAATGCGCACCTATGGCGCGTCCGTAACACCGTCGCCGTCAATGGAAACAGAGGTTGGTAAGAAAATTTTAGCCGCACACCCGGGCACTACGGGAAGTCTTGGCTGTGCAATCTCTGAAGCTGTTGAAAAAGCAGTGTCAAGCGAGGGTTATCGCTATGTTCTTGGCAGTGTTTTAAATCAAGTATTGTTACATCAGTCGGTTATCGGTCTTGAAACAAAAACCGCTCTTGATAAATACGGAATTAAACCCGATATTATTATCGGTTGTGCAGGCGGAGGAAGTAACCTCGGCGGACTTATTGCTCCGTTTATGGGTGAGAAGATTAAGAACGGTGCTGACTATAGAATTATCGCAGTTGAGCCGGCTTCATGCCCAAGCCTTACAAGAGGTACTTACGCATATGACTTTTGCGATACAGGTATGGTTTGCCCGCTTGCTAAAATGTATACCTTGGGTTCAAGCTTTATCCCGTCACCTAACCATGCAGGCGGTTTAAGGTATCACGGTATGAGTTCTGTTTTATCACAGCTCTATGATGACGGCTTAATGGAGGCAAGATCGTACAGTCAGACACAGGTATTTGAAGCGGCAGAATATTTTGCAAGGGTAGAGGGTATTTTACCTGCACCTGAAAGCTCACATGCAATTCGCGGTGCGATTGATGAAGCGCTTAAATGTAAGGAAACAGGCGAGGAAAAAACAATCGTGTTCGGTCTTACAGGCACAGGGTATTTTGATATGGTTGCATATGAGAGCTTCCATGACGGTAAAATGACAGACTATATCCCAACAGATGATGATATAAAGGCATCTATTGCAAATCTTCCAAAAATCTGATGAATTTATAAAAGTATCGGTTAAATCCTGACCGATACTTTTTTCTTGAAAAAGTCAATTTTATAAGGTATAATTATATAAAGTATGGAGGATTTTTGCATGAGAAGTTTATATTTTGACTGTTCAAACGGAATAAGCGGAGATATGTCCGTTGCGGCATTGCTTGACTTGGGTGCGGACGAGAATGCGTTAAATAAAGCACTTTCAAGCATAAAAACCGATGAATTTGATTATAAGATAACCAAAGTAAAAAAACACGGCATATCGGCGCTTGATTTTAATGTAATTTTAAAGCACGATAACCATGACCATGATATGGAATATCTGACATCACACCACCACGAACATCACCACCACGAGCATACACACCGTGGCATTGATGATGTGTTTAGGATAATTGACAGTGCCGATATAACGGATAATGCAAATAAAACAGCAAAGCGGATATTTGAGATTTTGGCAAAAGCCGAGGCAAAGGCGCATGATACTGATATAAAAGATGTGCATTTCCATGAGGTAGGCGCGGTTGACTCAATTGTTGATATTATCGCATTTTCCGTATGCTTTGATAATCTTGGTATTGATGATGTTATTATTCCCTCACTAACTGACGGGACAGGCTTTGTAAACTGCCGGCACGGCACAATACCTGTTCCTGTTCCTGCGGTTATAAACATAGTATCTGATAACGGTTTAAAACTCAATGTTATTGACTTTAAAAGCGAGCTTACAACGCCTACAGGAGCGGCAATATGCGCAGCTGTAAAAACAACAGATAATTTACCCGATGGCTTTAAGATAATCAGACAGGGAATAGGCGCAGGAAAAAGAGAATATTCTCTGCCGGGAATTTTAAGAGTTTTTGAGATTGAATATAAAAAAGAGGATACAATATTCAAATTGGAAACCAATATTGACGATACAACGGGCGAGGCTTTGGGTTATACAATGGAGGAGCTTTTTAAAAACGGCGCTTTGGATGTCTATTATATGCCTGTGTATATGAAAAAGAACCGCCCTGCATATATGCTTAGCGTAATTTGCAGGGAATGTGATATACAAAAACTTGAGGATATAATATTTTTAAATACCACAACAATAGGTATCAGACACATTAAATGCAATAGGACTGTGCTTCCAAGAAAGATAATAGATATTGAAACAAAATACGGCACTGTAAAAGCCAAAGAGGTAATAATTAACGGCAAAAAGCGAATTTATCCCGAATACGAAAGCATAAAAGAAATTAGCTCTCGCACAGGCACGGGCTATGGCGAAATATATAATGAGATACTAAAAAGCTGAGCATTGCTCAGCTTTTTAGTATAACTTTTTTATTGCAATTTCTTTCTGAACTCCGTTGGGGAGTAGCCTGTATATGCCTTAAAATCCTTTGAAAACTTTTGTAAAGACGAATAGCCTATTAAATCCACTATATATGTTGTCTTATTATTTGAATACAAAAGCTCCCGCTTTGCAACATCAAGCCTTGTCGATTTTATAAATTGTGCAGGGGTTGTGGCAAAATGCTTTTTAAACAGTGCAATAAAGTATTTTTCATTAAATCCCATATAATCGGCAAGCCGTTTTATGGATATTTTTTCGGTTATATGCTTATTTACAAATTGCGTTATTTTATCACTAAATTCATCGGAAGCAACAAGCTCCGATACATCATAATCTCCAAGCATTAACGAAACCAGTTCAAGCAAAGTTGCCTCAATTAAAAGTGCAGATGCGACATCTGTTTTTAGTCTTAAGCCCTCAAGCCGTTCAAACAGCTCCCTTGCATGGTTAAAATCATTAAGGTGTGTTAAATACGGCAGATTAAGCACTTTATATATCGGAATGTCATTTACGGTCATTGTAAACTCACACCAATACTTATTATAACAGCTATCATTTTGTGAATACAGTGAAACCCTTGAACCTTTTGGCAAAAATACCATATCTCCCGATATGGGGTATATTTCTTTTCCGTTTACGGTTATTTTGCCTTTACCGTCCAAGATTAAATACAGCGTATCACGCATTCTTGTATGATCTTCTCTTGACCAGTCGGGACAAAGCCCGTGATCTATCAAAATAAATCGGGTATTAAGCTTTGTAAGCTGATGATTTAAAATCATATTCTTATTATGTACATCCATAGTATCACCCCATTTAAAGTATAACATAAAAACACATATCAGTAAATAAAAATCTTACTTTTTGACAACAAATGCTGACTAACCACTGTTTTTTTATATTCTAAATAAGGGTAATATTAAATTATGAAGAATATGTACATCAGGAGGTTATAAAATGAGCAAAGCAATATCTTTTATTCTGACAATCGGTATGGTATTGTCAACATTGGTTTTTCCTGTTAAAGCCGATAATGACACACCGTATTTTACACATCAGAACATTGTAGGGTCACAGACCTGCTACAGTAATGATACCGATGAGAAGGTTATTACCGAAATCCCGAATGTATACCAGGGAATACGAATAAACCAGCCTGTATTTCGTGTATATATGGGAAGCGAAAATAAAAATAAAGCATACAAGGTCGAACAGCTTTTAAAGGATAACACAGTTATTCACACCGATAATGTAACATCGGATAATAACGGGGTTATCAAGGTATCACACAGACGAAACTGTGAGATGATAAAGGTATATGACGGTGGCAGCGTTGTAGCATCGTTAGGTAAGGAGCGAGAGTATACAAACGGTGTATTTATTGATAAGGCGCCTATGTCGTATCAGATATATCAGCGTGATAACAATAACAATGCACCGATTACAATTCACGGCTATGTATCGGACGCAAGCGCTGTATCTGTAACGGTTGGACAAGAAACCGAAAATGTTCAAATTTCAAATGATGAATTTACATACACAAAAAACCTAAGTGCAGGCTTATATGACATTGAGGTAAAATCGGATAAGGGAACGGTTGCAACATATACGCAGGTCGGCGTAGGTGATGTATGGGTTTGTGCCGGTCAGTCGAATATGACGGATATGGGAGCAATAACAGACGGATTTGTTCCAAATACCGATGACCCGATAAATGAAAATATGCATATTATCCATGCCGAGGACTGTGCATGGCGTCAGATGACCCACCCTGCAGGTGAGGGCAGATTTTTCAAATCAGGTGTAAGAACATCACCTGTTACAACATTTGCAAGAGAAATCTCTGCATATACAGGCGTGCCTGTAGGTATTGTACAGACATCTGTAGGCGGTACGAACATCTGGCAGTGGGTAAAGGGTGTTCGCGACAGCGAAGAGAGTAGTGGATATTTATTTGACGCTCTTACATCATGCTTTGATAAAATGGATAAAAATATCAAGGGTGTGTTATGGTATCAGGGCTGTAACGATGCCATAAGTGAGAACTATGCCTATAACTATAAAAATCTGCAACAGAAGGTATTTGACAATGTAAGGGCATTCTTTGGCGAGGATACACCTATTATTACAACTCAGATAAATGATGCCAACCAGGACAGTACAGCATCATTGGGCTATTACGATGCATGGTCATATGTAAAGGATATACAGCGTCAGAACGAGGATTTATATGATAATGTATATGTTGTATCAACAGGCGAACAGGAGCTTGGCGATACGATACATAACAATACCGCATCAAATGTAATCCTGGGCGGTAAATGGGCAAGAGCGGCTGAAAATGCAGTATACGGCGATAAATCTGTAAGCTATCATCAGCCGACAGTCGACACTATAACTGTAACAGGCGACAGGGAAGTAACCGTTACATTTAAAAATACCAACGGTCTTAAATTAGCAACAGGAATAAAAAGACTTGGTATAACAAATGTAAGCGGCGGCGGATATAAAATTGAACTTGGCGACTTAAAGAAGGAGTTTACCATTCACAAGGGCGCTACAAGGACAGTTACAGGCTCTAATAAGGACAGAGGCGAAGAGGTTACAATTACAAATGCTGTAATTTCAGATAATAACAAGATCGTACTTACAACAGCCGAGGATTTGGCAGGTGTAGTAGCGGTTGACTGTATGTATGGAAAGCGGTTTACACCTACATTGGTAGATGCAACAACAAATGAGAGTGTATTTGCATTTTTTAATGTGATTGCCAAGTACGAAAATCAGATAGAAACAGATCCTGAAATTGAGCTAAGCGCCATTGACACGGCAGACCTTAATAATATGACACAAAGTTCATCTGATACACAAATGTATGTAAATTACTATAAGTCAGGCTCTACAAACTATACATCATACGGATTTATGAAGTTTGACTTATCGGATATTGACTTATCAAAGATTGCATATGCAAAGCTTGCCGGTTACGGTAACAGTATCGGTAAGGACAGAACGGGTAATATTACAATCTCAGATGTAGGCACTGATTGGGACAACAGCGCGGTATTTAATAACCCTGAGTATAAAGAACTTGCGCAGATAAAGAAAATAAATTCAAATACCGCAGGAGTATTCCCTGTAGGTCAGTATTCAGATATTGATATTACAGAGTATTTAAGGACATATAAAAATAATGAAATCGGTATCGGCATTGCATCGGATTATGCATCGGATGTAAATTTAAGCGGTGTAAACACAGATAATCCGCCAAAGCTTATAATAATGCCGGGTAATGCCGTGACATTAAAGTATTTATCTGATAATGCAGCGTGTGCTGATATTAAGGTCAATATTGAGGCAGTTGGCGCAACGGAGTATACAAAAACAGAATTTACTACCGATAAAAACGGTGAAATTACTCTGTATTTGCCAAAGGGCAGTTATAAGGCAACAACCGTTAAGGATAGTAGCTATCTTGAAAGCTCAAATACATTTACAGTAACCGATGATATAAACAATACATATGCACTGGATAAAAATTCGGAGGTAACTCCTACACCTACCGTAAAGCCCGATAATACAACCTACACATTTGGCGATAGCTATAACGAGATAAAGCCGTTTGACAGGAATGCGCTTTCAACGACCGCAATCGGTAACAGCGGTGTAAGCGTTGAAACATCAACCTCAAACTACAACAATGTTGTAGTAAGAGATAAAAACAGTACAAACAGCGGATATTACCCATACGGAAACGGTCTTGCAGACAACGGATATTACCTCTTTATAGGCTCGGGCGGTAACTCAAATGTGACTGCAAAGCTCTATTTTGACACACCTATTGAGGCAGGAAGCACCGTTACATTTACATATGCAAAGCCAAAAGCTACAAATAACGGCACAACTTTAAGAAGTGCAGGCAATACAAATGAAATTTCAATTGATAATCAAAAGATTGATATACAAGCCGAAACCGATTATGATACATGGGTAACAAAATCGGTAACTGTTACAAATGACATATCCGAGCTTACTGTAACCTTGGGTAAGTGGAGCGCAATAGCAATTAAGGAGATAAAGGTATCAAAAGAGGCAAGCGTAACACCAACTCCTGTACCGACTGCCACGCCTACAGTAACGCCTATACCTGAAAATTCAGAATTTACATTCAGCGGTTATAGCGAGATAAAGCCGTTTACAGTGGGTAATTTGGCAGAAACTAATATCGGTGATACAGGGCTTAAAATTTCAGCATCATCAACTAACTATAACAATGTTGTCATAAGAGATAAAAACAGTACAAACAGCGGATATTACCCATACGGTAACGGTCTTTCGGATAACGGTACATATCTCTTTATAGGCTGTGGCGGTAACGGCGGTGATTCCGTAACGCTGACTTTACCGCAGACGGTTAAAAAAGATAAATTTATTACCGTTACCTATGCTAAGCCAAAAGCTACGAATAACGGCTCGGCATTTAGAAACCAGGCAAACAATAACAATGTTATAACAATAGGCAATCAGAAAATTGATGTAAAAGATGTTTGCGAATTTGATACATGGTATACAACAACAGTTGTTGCCGACAGTGATATTTCATCATTTAAGATTGACTTAGGTTCATGGAGTGCAATTGCTATTTCAAAAATAAAGATTTCTGACAGTGAAGATGTAATGGAATTTATCGCACCGTCAAAGTCACAGTATATTACAACAAAAAATGAAACCGTAGAGTTTGGTGCAAAGGTATATTCATATGTTACAAAAGAACTAAACGGCACAGATATTATTGCAAAAGGCGATGAGAATACAACGGCTGATGTTGCATACTCGGTTAATAACTATGACGGCGTATCAATTACCAAAAACGGCGTGCTTACAATTTTACCGACTGCAAAAGAGGGAACTGTAACGGTTACGGCAGATTATGCAGGGTATAAAAAGTCGGTTGACATTGAGCTTGTAAAGCTTGGCAGTGCCGACACTGTAAAGATTACGGGCGATGAGGTAATAAAGCGTGGTAAAACTGCAAACTTTCGTGCTATACCGCTTGCAAATAATACCGTAATTTTAGAAAGACCTACAACTTGGGAGATTGTCGGCGATAATCATGGCTGTAGCATAACTGACGGGGTATTAACAGTACCGCAAAATGCAACAACGGGCAATATCACAATCAGAGCAGAGCTTGATGTTTATGATGTACAGACACAATCAGGAGTTTTTGATACATTTACAGTTACAATTGCAGATGATACGGTATCACCGTACGAGGTAAAGGGAATATTCCTTAAAAACTGCATAGAAAAAGTTGAAACTGCAAACGGTATTGACGGTGTTATAATAAACACAAGCACAAAAACTGACGGCTACAGCGTAGTAGTTAAGGCTGAGGACGAAAACGGTCTGATAATTAAATCAGAAACCGTAGCACTTGACACTGATAACGGTATAAGTGAGGTAAAAGTACCTATGACATTTGAAAAGGCGACACAGATTCGCTCTTATGTAATAAATTCAGATAATGAAGTCGTATCTGATATATTTAAGACTGACAAAACAGCATATAAGAATGTACCTCTTGTCTCAGATTGGCTTACAGGCAAAAATTCAGGTCTTGGCATGGGTGCGGGGGTATTGTCACCAAAGGGTGTACCATACGGTGTAAATCCCGGTACGGTTGATGTGTCAACACTAAATGTTAATTATACATACGATAATAATTACAAGGGCGCAGAATTTGATAATGTTCTTTGGTATAAGACAGGGGCGTTTTTGGCAAAGAGCGGTTCGTCATCAAACAGCATTTATGATATGCATCAGGCTGACTGGGAACAGCAGGCGTTGCCTATAGGTAACGGATACATGGGCGGTATGGTGTTCGGAATGCCTGACAAAGACCAAATCCAGATAAATGAAGAAACCTTCTGGGCGGCAGGCTACAGAGGCTATCAAAGCTCTGTAAATAAGGATACTGTAAACAAGGATATGTCCGAGGCTATAAACGGATATATGAGCGTTGGCAATGTATTTATTGACTTTAATATGCCAATTGGCGCAACGGTTAAAAACTATTACCGTGACTTAAATCTTGATGATGCAGTAGCACATGTAAGATACGAATATGATAATAAATCATATAACCGCGAATACTTTGCATCATATCCAAGAGAGGTTATTGCACTAAGATATACAGGAGATAATCTAAACTTCAGTGTAAACCCTGTTTCAATGCACCCCGGCACTGTTACGGTAAATAACGGCGAAATTAAAATTGTCGGAAAACTAAAGGATTCAGAGCCGTATTCAAGCGGTGGTAATACTGCATGGTCGCAGGAGAGTGATCTTGAATACTGCACTATTATAAAAGTCATACCCGATAACGGAGAAATGGCTGACGGTTATAACTGTGTAGATATAAAGAACTCAACAGGTGTTACAATACTTATAAGTGCGGCAACGGATTATGACAAGGACAGATTTGTATTAAACGCTGACGGAACTGTTGATATGACAAAGACTCCGTATAAGAGCGAAAAAGGTGTACAAACAGCAATAGAAAAAGCCGAAAACAGGATTAACGGTGCATCAAAGCTTACATATGACGAATTAAAGAACGAGCATATTGCAGATTATAAATCACAGTTTGATACAGTTAAATTCTCATTAACTGATAATGATGAGGTTTGTAATATACCGACAAATGAGCTACAGGCATCATATTCTAAGGTTGTCGGAGTATCAGACCATGTGGTAACATATGATAAGGATAAATACAATGCACTTAATAAGCACCTTGAAGAACTGCATTATAACTATGCCCGTTATATGATGATTTCATCATCACGGTCCGATACAATGCCTGCAACCTTACAGGGTAAATGGTGTCAGTCGGTGGCTGAAATATGGGGTAGCTGTTACTGTATCAATATCAATATGGAAATGAACTATTGGTTTGCAGGCGGTGCAAATCTTGCAGACAGCGCAAAATCACTTATCGGTTGGTTTAAGAGTCAAATTCCGGCAGGAAGGGTAACAGCAAGAAACTACTATAATGTAGTGCCAAAGTCATATACCTATAAAGACGGCGAAATTGTATTTACAAATTCAAACGAGGATAAAGATGATGTATTTATAATGCACACCAAGCAGTCAATAATGGGTACAACCGACCTTACAGGCTCAACAAGTATACAGTCACCCGGCAACACTGCATGGCTTATGTATAACTTATGGGATCTGTATAAGACAACAGGGGATAAAGAGCTTCTTCGTAACGAGATTTATCCTATAATGAGAAAGTGTGCAAACTTCTATACACAGTATTTGTATTTGAATGAAAAAAAGACAACTACAGATTTAGAAAACTATCCTGACGGCTACTACTACACCACATGGACAGGTCGTTCTCCTGAGCAAGGTCCGTATGAGGAGGGCGTAAAATACGATCTTGAGCTTGTTGCAGGAATGTATGATTATACAATAGAGGCTGCAAATGTGCTGGGTATTGATACCGACAAGGTAGGCGCATGGAATGAGATAAGAAACCATCTTGAAACTCCTGTTGAGATTGGTGTTGACGGTGTTATAAAGGAATGGAAATCGCAGACTACCTATAATAACTATGAGGGTGGAAGTGGCGATGTAAACCACAGGCATATTTCACATCTTGTAGGCTTGTATCCCGGTAATCTTATAAACCGTGACACGCCTATGTATCTTGATGCTGCAAAGAAGGTATTGGAGCTTCGCGGTGATGATTCAACAGGCTGGTCATGCTCTAATAAATTCTTGTTATGGGCAAGAGTTTTAGACGGAGACAAGGCGCTTGAGCTGTTCCGTTACCAGCTTGGCAACAGAACATATGCAAATCTCTTTGACACGCACGCCCCATTCCAGATTGACGGAAACTTCGGCTCTGCCGCAGGCGTTATGGAGCTTTTAATGCAGTCTCAAACCGGTAAGGTATATATTCTGCCTGCACTTCCGACTGTATGGGATAAGGGTGAAATAAGCGGTATAAAGGCAAAGAACGGAGCAGAGGTATCAATTAAGTGGTCTGATAATAAGGCAGATGAATTTAGCATCATACCTGTAACTGACGGCGATGTTGTAATTGGCTATGAAAAGGACAATAAAACCTTCAAATTAAACGGCAAAACCGTTACCTTTGATAATGATGAATATGTTATCAAAAATGCCAAAGCAGGTGTTCAATATAAATTCACCGTATCGGACGATGTAGAAATTACAATTTCCGATACTACGGTATCAACCAATGCAAATGAGGGCGTTTTAATTATTGCAGGTTATGACAATAACGGCAATATGCTAAAATCCCGCATTGTAGACGGTTATCAAACAGACATTTCAGACTTTGATAATGCAAAAACCATAAAAGCATTTTTATGGAATAACTTATCTGATATGATACCGTTATGTGCGCCAAAAACAAGATAAAGCTAAAAAGGAGAGCGTTTTGATGTGACCCCCAAAAGTTAGACTTTATATAGCGTAGTAGTTATGATGACTGCTACGCTATTTTTATGCAGCCAAGGCGTTGAGCCGATATTGTACCGGACTCATCCACCCAAGTTTTTCTTTTATTCTCCGTTCGTT
>JAFSXU010000057.1 GCA_017443895.1 Clostridia bacterium | reverse complement strand
AGTAGAGCATATTGATTTCTCCTTGTACATGGTTTTTTGGTCAATCCCATTATACAAGATTTTTTCAATATGCTCTACTATTTTTTCTTTTTTTTGTAAAGCTCTATTGATTGGTTACCCCCAATAGATATTATAGAGCCATAAAATGACTCCGCCTGTGCAACGCATAGGCGGAGTTTTTTTGGTGAATAGTATAGATTTTATTAACATACCACAATAAATATCACAGCTTGATTTCAAACAGTCCATGTCTGTTACAGTATGCCAAAATTCTTTTTACCCTGTTTCGTTTAAACCTTGCCTCGGCATGTTCTTCGGGGTAGAGCTTACAAAGCTGTATACCGTGATCGGACACCGCTGCAAGGAATGAAATATAATGCTCCTTGCTCATGGAATGTGTGAGTGTTATATAGTATTCGTCTTCCACTGCTTCTATGCTTATGCTGTGCTCCCTATCCGATGCCTCCGCCTCAAGAGGTGGCAGGACAATTCCGCAACAGCTTACCATAGCCTCACCCGTCGCATGGATTACATTTGCGCATACGGGACATACATAAAATTTACTTTTTGCCATATTCGATGCTATGTTTGTGTTTTTGATATGCTCGCCCGACAACAGCTCTATAACTGAAATATCAAGTGCCCGGGAAAGTGGTTCTATCAGGCTTATATCGGGGAAGCCCTGCCCTGTTTCCCACTTACTGACCGCTTTTGCACTCACAAAAATCCTGCTTGCCAGCTCCTCCTGTGTCATTTTCTTCTGTTCACGGAGCGCTCTTATAACAGCTCCTGTTACATATCTGTCCATTTTTTTCGCCTCCTTATGCTTATAACATAGCATAGTGAGCCTGTGTAGACAACCCACTTATCGTGGAGTTATTATTTTTAGTATTTCTTGCGTAAAACTAAATATGCTACCCAGTATGCAAGTAACATAAAGCATACCGAATACGAGAGCAGTTTTACTATATCCTCCTTGCCCAAAACTGTAGCAACTATAATGCCTGCACCCTCTGCCATAACAGTTATATACCCTGCCCATGACCAGCTTTTCATATGCAGAAATTTGTTTCGTTCATCGCTGTTTTGAGTGTCAATCATTTCCTTGTATTCGGGATTTTTTCTGTATTTTATACTCCTGATAAGTCGCAGTGCCCCGACAACAATAAGCGCACTGCCCATACCTGTACCGAGTTCACTGTCCCATTTAAAAATCTCAAGACTTGACAGTGTAAACAATACAATACCCAAAACAATCCAAAAAATACTAAGTATCAGACCCTTGTTTCCATTCATAATCATTCCTCCTCAAAAATAAAAACTTCTTCAATTGTCATTTTGAAATACTTTGCTATTTTGTGCGCCAAGGTTATTGACGGATTGTACCGCCCGTTTTCAAGCGAGCTTATTGTCTGCCTCGATACACCCATTAGCTTTGCAAGCTCCTCTTGCCGTATTCCATAGCTGTTTCGTATTTCTTCAATTCTGTTTTTCACTTTTTGCATCACCTCTGTATGTAAAGTTTGCTTTACATATGCATAATAGCATATAAATACTTTTATGTCAAGTTTGTTTTACATTTTCAGAATGATTTTTTTAAGATATGATGAGTAAATTTTGGTTTAGCATACCAATATAAATTGAAAATGGAAAATGGAAAATTGTAGTAGAAAAATCTTCGGTTTTTCTTTGATAATATGGCGTGTGCGGTAAATTTGAGTTTATGTGTGTAAATGGGTATTACAAATTGTAGGGCAGGGGCTTGCTCCTGCCGTTTTTTTGCAGTATCGTGGACGCGGTTGGAGCAAGCCCCAACCCTACGACCATACCAATTTACGATTTTTTAATTGGTAATCTAAACCAAAATTTATACTTTCCACTAAAGCGTCTTGGCGAGTGATTTTGAGTGCAGAACGAATGAAAAAACCTTTCGAGCAGTCATGTCGATACATAGAAAGGTTTTTTTTGTTCGTAGCTTTAGCGGTCTGCGCAAAAATTACCGTCACAGTGCTGATTTATTTTTGATGCAGAACAAACGAAAATTGCCATCAATAGTACGAGTGTACATTGATGGCAATTTGAATTTGTAGCTTCAGCGTTCTGCGCAAAAAGAAACAGCACTGAATTATAATACTGCTTCCCATAACTCCGGATGTGGGTTTGCAATAACCTCGGTATTGATAAGAACACCGCTGTTTGCGGCGATGGCAGCGCCTGCCTCAACGGCGGCTTTGACATCGGCAACATCACCGGTCATAGAGGCGAAACACTTGCCTGCCATACCACGGGCAACACGAACCTCGATAAGCTCAATATCGCCTGATTTTACGGCGGCATCGGCTGCCTCGATAGCGCTGGCAGCGGTAAAGGTTTCAACGATACCGAATGCCTTTTTCTCTTTTACATCGGCAGTTCCGCAAATAGCCTCAAAGACTTTTTCGCCAAGGTTACCGATAACAAACTTATCAATCAACGCATCCTCAGCAACCAAAACTGCACGGTCAACGGCGGCATGAATAGCGCTCAACTCACCGCCGACAATTGTTACAAATTTACCCGGGCAAACTGATCCTGAGGAAATAAGATGCACACCTGCGCTCTTTAGCATTTCATCAGTTACAACTACGCCCTTTGAAACATTTTTAACTTCAACTAAACCAATAGAATTCATTTACTTCTCCTCCCCACATCAGCGACCGATAGCAACATATCTGTCGGTTACTTCCTTTACTGTACCGTCTATACTTGCATGCATTGTTGTGCCTAAATCCTCGAATGCAGTCTGTGCAACGACATCACCGACGGATACTCTATCGCCGACCTTAACGGTAGGTGTAGCAGGCTTTCCTACATGCTGTTTTAAGTCAATGTACACGGTTGACGGAGAAAAGTCTATATATCTTCTCTCTACCTTGTCCTTAACATATTTTCTGATACCAAGCCTGTCGATAAGAGTCTGGGACGAAACAAGTCGTGATGCACGCTCCTCCCTTACCTTCTGTGGGGCTTTGTTATTCTGACGCTTTAAGCCATGCTTGCCTAAGAGTCCCTTTGTTTCCATAGAAATTGCCTGTGGGTCAAGGTCCTGCTGGCACGCAATTACAGTACATACGCCGCAGCCACAACAAAGTGCCGACTGCAAAAACGCCTCTGTATCCTGTACCTCGCTATGCGATGCGGCACGGAGAGTTTTATGTACATTCAAATCATAACCTAAAAGGTTTCTCGGACACATATCCGAGCACATTCTACAGTTACAGCACGCCGCAGATGCACGCTTCAGAGTCATCTGCATTGGGCGGAGCTTTCTCTGTATAATTGAATGAGTTTTTGGGAATATCAATAATCCCTTTGTTGTTTTTGTAACAGTGTCGTTCTCTAAATCAACGAGCTTACCCATCATAGGACCGCCGTTAATTACCGCCTTGTTATCAAGGTCGGAATACCCGACATCTGCCAATAACTCCTTTATCTTCATACCGACAGGCGCTTTTACGGTAATATCCTCTTTCGTGTCGCCACCGATAGTGATATACTTATCAACTACCGCCTCATGGCGATTAACTGCTTTATAGATATTATAAACAGTCTCAACATTTATTACCATTACCCCGACCATTACGGGAATGGCGCCCTCCGGTATTATTTTCCCTGTTGTTTCATATGTAAGCACAACCTCATCACCTGCAGGATAAATGTCAGGGATTTCGTGAATACTTACCTTTGTACCTGCGAGTGAGGAAACTATTTTTTGATCGAGCAGGTGCATATTCTTACCCTTTATACCGATAATCGCCTCGTTAGCGCCAAGGGTATCAATAAGTAAATTAAGCGTGTCAATCAACGCTTGCAGGTGATGCTCTAAAATATGGTGGTCTACCATCATTAAAGGCTCACACTCAGCCGCATTTACAATAATCTGCTTAACCTTATCCGAAAATTTCCTATGCGTAGGGAAACCTGCACCGCCTGCTCCGACGATACCTGCATCGTAAACGATTTTTACAAGTTCTTCAAACTTCATTGCTTTTCCTTCCCCGAAATAATTTACCTAAATATTATGTAATAGCTTTCGTTGTTAATTATGCCTGTTTCTCGTCTAAAATTCCGACGATAACAGCGTCCACCGGAACGGTGTCGTTCTTTTTAAGTGCGACCCGCGCCGCACTGCCTGTGGCAATGATAACATCCTCGCCCATGCCGGCACCGACACCGTCAACCGCAACGAGGTACTTATCTACCAATTTTCCGTTTTCTATGCACTGCACAAGCATAAACTTGTATCCGACAAGCGTGTCAAGCTTATGCGTTGAAACAATGCTTCCATATACTCTGCCTATAATCATTCTCTTTACCTCATATACTATATACTCTGTTCATTTACAGCTTGCATAAGCCCAAGGCTACTTTGTAATGATTCTGACTCTGTCGCCTGTCTTTATTGCACAGGCATTTGCATCATCTGTGTCGATATGCATTTCTGTATTGAATTCAGGATGAACTCTGACCTGAACATCATAAAACTTTGTCGGTTTTGAGTTTTCTATGATAACATCAACAAGGTCATTATCCTTTACGCCGTATTTTTTAGCGTCCTCAGGTGTGAGGTGGATATGACGGTTAGCAATAATACAGCATTCATTTAAGAATATACTGCCTTTTGGACCAACAAGCGCCATAGGTGCCGAGCCCTTTAACTCTCCTGACGGACGAACAGGCGGAGAAACCTTTAACTTAAATGTGTCCGTTCTTGAAATCTCAACCTGGGACTGCTTTCTTACAGGGCCTAAAACTCTTACGCCCTCAATAGTCTTTAAGTTAGGACTTACAAGCGTTACGCACTCCTCTGCGGCGAACTGGTCGCCCATGAGCATCTTTTTAGGGTGTAACTCATAGCCCTCACCAAAGAGCAGTTCAAGATCCTTCTGTGATAAATGTACATGACGGGCGGAAACTCCGACTTTTATACCGGACTCCTCTTCCTTCTGCTTCAAAATATCAACAACAGTCTGTGAGATAAGTTTTTCTAAATAACTATTATCCATTTTGCCAAACTCCCGTTGTGCAAATGCACTTAAATTATATATATTACAGAAATTTTAACCGCACAAAACCAAGCCCCCATAAAATCAAGCTTATTTTGGGGAAAATTTCCGATTTTTTTTCGTAAATTATGTATCACACATTTTTCGAGAATTAGGGTATGGACTGCCCTTATGGCAGTCCAACCGTATATCTCGCTACTAATCAGCTTTTAATTAGTCAATTGATGGTAAAATCTTCTCAACATCATTGTGTGGACGAGGGATTACATGAACTGATACAAGCTCACCTAATCTTGCGCCGGCTGCTGAACCGGCATCTGTTGCAGCCTGAACTGCACCAACATCGCCTCTTACCATTACAGTAACAAGACCTGAACCGATTCTCTCTGTTCCGATTAAAGTTACATTTGCAGCCTTAACCATTGCATCAGCAGCCTCAATTGCAGCTACTAAACCTCTTGTTTCTACCATACCTAATGCTTCTACTGCCATTTTTTTATCCTCCTATTTTTGGGCTATCGCCCTGATTGACTTAATTTATTTTTTTCTTGCCCTGTGGGACTTTTTATATCTAAAGCATTTCTGCTCTAAACCTTAGTTATTTATCACTCTTTTGTGATTTTTTTGTTGTTCTTTTTCTTGTTGTAGTTTTAGTTGTTTTAGTTGCGGATTTTGTCGCGCGTGCTGTTCTTGCCGTCTTTGGAGCAGTCTTTTTACCGACGCTTCCGACATGAGTACCTGCCGACTCTGTATTTACAGGCTCGCCCTCCTCCTCGTTAAGGTGGAGGAACGGGAAGATTTCGGGGTGTGGACGGGCTATTACCTGCGACGCTTTATAAATCTTATCACCGCATTGCTTTGCTCTTGCCACTCCTGCGTCAACCGCCGCCTGTACTGATGAAATATCGCCCGTTATAACGATTGTTACCAATCTTCCGCCGAGCTTTCGCTCGGTTGCAACAAACTCTACATCACCGGCTTTTAGCATATCGTCAAGCATGATGATTGCATGACCTAAACCGCTTACTTCAACAAGTCCAAGTGAAAATTCCTTAGCCATATGTATTACCTCCCTCTCTATTAAATTGTAGGTAATATCTTGGCTACATCGTCATGCGGACGGGGGATAATGTTTGTGGCGTAAACCTCACCCAATTCCCGTGCGACCTTTTCACCTGCCTCGACTGCCGCTTTAACAGCGTCAACCTCGCCCATCACAACAACATTTACAAGACCTGAACCGATTTTCTCTGTTCCGACCAGGACAACCTCCGCCGCCTTAGTCATCGCATCAGAGGCTTCGATTGCACCGGTCAAACTTCTTGTTTCAATAAAACCTAAAGCTTGCATAATATTAAATTATCCTTTCTGTCAACGAAAACCTCTTAACCGTTCATTGGAATATGTCCTACCTTGTGCTTTCCGACACTTACACGCTTTGCCATTTTCATAGCATCGTCTGTCGGACGAGGTATGACATGCTTACAAATAAGCCCCGATACCTTTTCGGCAGCCTCTGCTGCCGCCGCAACTGCCGCCTCGACCGCAGATACGCTACCCTGCATTTTTACTGCCATGATAAGCGGTACCTCTGCCGATTCTGCGTTTGCAGGCTTATTTGAATCTATTGCAATTATCTTTACATCTGCCGCCTTTGCCGCCGCGTCCGCCGCGGTTATTGCGGAGGTAAATCCATACATCTCTACGATGCCAACTGCGTCATTCATGGTGTTAAATCCTTTCATTGGTTATTTTTACTAATGATTAGATTAAATCTTTTCTCACATACGCTATCTTTAAGCCCTTCTGAGCAAGGTTTGTTTCAAGCGCCTCGTTCATCTTATCAAGCGGGAAGCGATGTGTGATAAGCTCCTTCATAGGTAAGCCGATTGCCTGTGCTCTCTTTAAGAAATCGAAGGTTGTCGCATAATCTCTTAATGTGTATACCCAAGAGCCAACAAGTGTAATCTCCTTTGAACACAAGTCAAAGTGCGGATTGATTGTTGCATCACCGCCGTTGATGAAGAAACCAAGCTCGCAAAGTCCGCCACCGTTACGGATAAACTTATAGATGTTTGCGTGTGCAACAGGTGAGCCTGTACACTGGAATGCAAAGTCTGCAAGATAACCGCCGAATGCGTCCTTTACCGCACCTGCCAAAGCGTCAATACCCTTATGGTTCATAAAGTTTACAGTTTCACCTGCACCCATACGCTTTGCAAATGCCAATCTCTGCTCGTTACCGTCAACAGCAACAATGTTTTCAATACCCATTGTTCTTAATACTGCGATACAGATAAGACCGATAGGTCCGCAACCCTGAACAACCACTCTTGAGTTAAATCTCAGAATGTTTGTTGTCTTTGCTCTCTCTACTGCGTGTACCAAAACCGCACACGGCTCAATCAAAATTCTTGAGTCAAGGTCAAGGTCTGATACATTGAATACGCTCGATCCGCCTCTAATCAAGAGGTAATCACTGAACCAACCGTTTAAGTGAACATTATCATCAGGCAACAAACCGTAAACATCTGCGCCGCCGACATTCTGCTTATTAAGGTCGAACATTGTGATATCGGGATCGTCTTTAAAGATCATACAGGTAACAACCTTATCGCCAATGTTCAAAGGCTTGCCTGCGCTGTCCTTTTTAACATTCTTACCCATCTTTACGATCTCGCCTGTTCCCTCGTGGCCTAAAACAACGGGGATAAGTGAGAATGGGTCGTTTTTATACTCGTGTGCGTCCGTTCCGCAAACTCCGCAACCCTCAACTCTGACTAAGATATCATCATCGCCAAGCTCGGGGATTGGATACTGCTGTAATTCAAAGTGCTTTAACTCTGTCATCATGGCAACGGTTGCGTTCTTTGGAATATCGCCGCCGCCTGACGGAGCTGAATATGACCTTTGAGGAGCAACAGTGTTTGTACTTGGAGCACCGCCTGTCATTTCCTTTAATACCTGCTGTACTAATGCAGCAATCTCATTTTCGTTTATAGCCATTTTTGCTCTCCTTATTTTAAATTAAATGATGTTAAGAGCGTCTGACAATACGCATCTTCTTATTCTTGTAAAGCTACGCGGTGATGTAATACCCTCGCCTGTAGGACCTGCAATTGTGAAAGTTGTCCAACCCTCTGCATTAAAGCCGATACCTGCATAGCTTGGCGCATTCTTTACAAAAATTGTTGTGCAGATTGCCTTAGCATACTGAGTCATATGGTCTACATTCTTTGAATGTAAGTGTGCACTGTGGCGGTTACCATGCTCTGCCTTTACAGCCATCTCAACTGCCTCGTCAAATGTGTCAACTCTTACGATTGGAAGAATAGGCATCATAAGCTCAGTCTGAACAAATGCCTGTGAAAACTCAGTTTCACAAATGATACATCTTATATCGTCCTTAGCCTGTACACCGATCTGTGCCAAAATCTTCTTGGCATCACGGCCAACCCAGTCCTTATTGATAACACGCTTTGGCTTGTCGCCCTCCTTCTTTGGCTTTGACCAAACAAGGACAACATCTTCAAGCTGTTTAACCTGTGCATCGGTTAAAAGATATGCACCGTTCTTTAACATATGGTGTATAAGCTCATCGGCAACGCTTCTTAATACGAAACATTCCTTTTCTGCGATACAAGGAAGGTTGTTGTCAAATGTACAACCGTCGATAATATCCTTTGCGGCCTTTGGAATATCCGCCGTATCGTCTACGATAACAGGAGGGTTACCTGCACCTGCACCGATTGCTTTCTTACCGCTTGACAAGAGCATCTTTACAACGCCCGGGCCGCCTGTTGCAACAAGCATTTTTACAGACGGATCGTTTACCATCTTATTTGATGTTTCCATTGTAGGATTTTTAACTGTACATACAATGTTTTCAGGACCGCCTGCAGCTAAGATTGCACGGTTTACAAGGTCAACTGCGTATGCTGAAATTCTCTTTGCGTGCGGGTGTGGGTTAAAAATTACACCGTTACCGCCTGCAAGCATACATATACTGTTACAGATTACCGTACAGCTTGGGTTTGTTGACGGCGTTATCGCACCGATAATACCGTATGGCGCCATCTCAATCAATGTCAAACCGCCGTCACCCGAGAACGCCCTTGTGTCTAAATCCTCTGTACCAAGAGTCTTATCTGCAACAAGGTGGTGCTTTAAGGTCTTATGGTAAACATTGCCCATCTTTGTATCCTCAACCGCAAGCTTTGCCATTATTTCAGCCTCGGCATGAGTGAGCTTTCTTATCTCTTTGATGATGTTTTCTCTTTGCTCTTTGTTGTAGTATCTAAATGTTGTATAAGCCTTGTTACAAGCTGCGATTGCCTCTTCCATAGTATCAAACACACCGAGCTGATGGCGCGGTTTTGTTTCGATACCCGATAAATCCATATCCGAAAGAACCTCACGAACCAATTGGCTTATCTTATTTTCATCTACCAATTTAATTTAACCTCCTTTTTATTTTAAGTATTTAATACTGTTACTTCTTATTATTATAGGAAGTATTTTTGTCATTTCATACGAGTCTTAAAATAATCTGCGCCGAGCTTTGCAAGTAACATATCCTGTTCCTTTGTTCCGCCCGATACTCCTACACCGCCAAAAATTCTGCCCTTAGCCTCAAGCGGATAGCCTCCGCCCAAAAGCATTATTCCGTTTCCGTTTGTAAGTCCATCAAGGCTTCCGCCTCTTGACTCACGGAGCGCAATGTGGGTGGGCATTTTAAGCGATACCGCAGTGTAGGCTTTATCCTGTGCAATCCTTGTGCTTGCGATATAGGAATTATCCATTGCATGGAGCAGGATTGGATTTGCACCGTCGTTATAAACGGATATAACAACATTTAAGCCCAACCCTTCGGCCCCTGCCTCAATGGCATATGCGATTTCCTTTGCAACGGACAGCGTAAGAGTGTCAACTCTCTCTTTAAGACTCTCTTGGGTAACATTAAGTTTTTTTGCAACCTCTGACAACAATTCGTCAATCGTTTTCAACCTCTGCTACCTCCTAAGAATTTTTATTTATTGTACTGTTCAAGAACTCTCTTTGTAACCTCTTTAACAATAGCCTCGATATCAGGGCTCTGTGAAGGAGTAGGGCAAACCTGTGAAGGTAACGGCTGGAAACCGTGATATGCGGCTGATGACTCAACTCCATACTTCTCGTTTGCATCAGTCGGTGACATTGAACATGTATCGTCGCCTGCATAGCAGCCCGGACATAATTTCTCCATTGGGTGCTTGCCCGGAACGCCGAACTCTTTTCTTAACTCAACAAGCTTCTTAACCTCACCGCAAGGAATTTCCTTCTCACCGCCGAGCATTCTTGCGTAGAATAAAAGCTTAGCATAGAACTCTGTTGATTCCATTCTGAAGAATGCAGTATTCAAGTCGCAGCCGAATGACAGAGCGCCGTGGTTTGCAAGTAAGATTGCATCATAGTCCTGAAGATACGGAGTTAATGACTCAGGGATTTCCATTGTTGACGGAGTACCGTACTGAGCAATCGGAACCGCACCGAGGAAAATAATAGCCTCAGGCATGATGAGCTTATCAAGCGGAATGCCTGCAATGGCAAATGATGTTGCAATCGGAGGATGAGCATGCACAACTGATTTTACATCAGGTCTTTCCTGATAAACCTTTAAGTGCATCTTAAACTCTGATGACGGACGCCAAGGACCGTTTGATTCCTTTAACTTACCCTCGCCGTCAACCTTGCAAATCATTTCAGGTGTCATAAAGCCCTTTGAAACGCCGGTAGGAGTTACATAGTATGTATTGTCGTCTATCTTAACAGAAAAGTTACCGTCATTTGCGGCAACAAAACCATCATTATAGATTCTTCTACCAATTTCGCAAAGCTCTTTTTTGATTTCATAATCTGATTTGTACATCTTGCTTCCTCTTTTCTTTGTTTTATTTGGTGTTATTTGGTTTTGTTTTTATTATACACTATGTTTTAATAAATGTAAAGTATTTTGTCAAAAAACAGGCATAAAACCCTGTTTTTCGATACTCAAAAACTTATAATTCAACACAGCGCTATTTTATCATAAAAACCACCAATTTGGCAAGTGTTTTTTGCAACATTTTACACAAAAATTTAAGCTTTTTTTATGATATCTCATATTGCACAAAAAACAGCTCTGCCGTTTGTTTACAATGACGAATATTATGCGATTTTTGATGTGTACACAACATATAGTGTGCGCTGATTTTTTTCAACAATATCTGCATAATGGAAAATGCAACCTGCGGTTGACATAAAAACAAAATAAAACCAACAAAACCAAAATTTATATTGGTCTTGTTGGTTTTACATTTTATCACTTTGCCAACGGCAATTTTACCTTAAATTCGGTGTACTCGTTCTCTTTTGACGATACGGATATGTGTCCGTCAAGGCTTTTTGTGATTGCCTTTGCTATCGGCAGGCCTAAGCCATAGCCAAAGGTTTTATCGTTTGTCCTTGACTTATCCGCGCGGTAAAACCTGTCAAACAGGTGTGCAATGTCATCGTCTTTTATGCCGATACCCGTATTTTTTACGGTAAACACTGCGTCATTTCCTTTTTTATTAAGCGTTATTATAATATTTTCGCCGTTTGGGGTATATTTTATTGCGTTATCTACCAATATAAGACAAAGCTGTTTTAGCTTGTCATCGGACGCCGTTACGAAAATACCGTCGCTTATATCCTGTGTTATTGTCTGCCCGTTCTCAAAAGCCCGAGCCTCCATCAGCATTACGGCATTATTGGCAATTTGTGTCCATGAAATTTTTGAATACACTGTATTATCCTGTGTATTTTCCGTTCTTGTAAGATATAAAAGGTCCTGTGTCAGCTTTATCATGCGTTTGGTTTCGTCTTTTATATATATGAGCCATTTCCTTTCCTCGGCAATGGTGGAATCGGCATGCGACATAAGAACATCAAGGTTTGTATTTATCGCCGCAAGCGGTGTTTTAAGCTCATGCGATGCGTCGGCAATAAACTGCTTCTGCTTGTTATATGCCTCCTCGATAGGCTTTATGGAGCGGTTTGCAAACAGCCAGCTTATCATAACCGCACCGAAGGTTGCAATAATCATAGTAAGAATTAGAACCAATAAAAGACCTTTTAAAAACGAGTTTTCCCTCGACACCTCAACAAATGCAATTATATAGCTATCGGCTGTCTTTTTTATCTGATACTGCCAAGTATTGCTCTCGCCCTCGCTTGTGGCAGAATGTATTGTTCCTTTTTCGGTATCGGACGCAATCAGGTCGGGCACAAGCTCGGAATAGAAATCCTCCTCCGTATTAAAGCCCATATTTACCGCCGTTATATTGCCGTTTGCATCGCATTTTATTGAAAATGCAGGCATGAACGCCGTCGCCTCATCCAAAAACATACCGCCTATTTCCTGCTCCCGCTTTTCGTCGTCAATCGGAGCGGGCGGAGTTTTATCCTCCTGCGGTCTTTGGTTAGCTTGGTTATTCCTGCTATCCTGCCCCTCACACATCGCTATTTCACGCTCTAACCTATGCGCCGTATTTGAGGTTACATTTCTGTATACCATGATGTATACCGCCCCGAAACACAGCGCAAGCAGGGCGGCAATAATTATTGAATTGGTAATTAAATAGCTGTTCCGTAATTTTTTAAACATAGCCTACTCCTTAATCTTTAGCGTATACCCAACGCCGCGAACCGTTGATATAACTACATTTTTACTTATCGCAGAGAGCTTGTTACGCAAGAAATGTATATACACCTCAACATGGTTGCTCTCCGCCTCCGAGTCAAAGCCCCACAGCTTTTCTATTATCTGCTCCTTTGACGATACCATATTTTTATGCAGGATCAGATATTCAAGGAGCTGGCACTCCTTTAAGGTAAGCTCCATTTCTCCGCCCTGATATTTTACCGTCAGGTTTGACGGATCAAGCGAAATATCGCCAAAGGAAAGTGAATTATCCGCCACTATCTCGCCCCTTCGCCTGCCCAGCGCCCGTATTCTTGCCAAAAGCTCGTCGGTATCAAACGGTTTTGCAAGGTAGTCATCAGCACCTGCGTCAAGACCTCTGACCTTGTCTGAAATCTCGCCAAGCGCAGTTAGCATTATAACGGGAACATCCATCCCCTCACGGCGTATTTCCCTTAAAATATCAACGCCGTTCATCTTCGGAAGCATATTATCAAGCACCACTACATCATATATTCCGCTCTCTATATAGTCAAGCCCGTCCTCGCCGTCATATACAACATCAACGGTATAATTATTCTTTTTTAATATGTGTTCCAGCGCCTCCGCCAATCTCTTCTCATCCTCAACAATTAGTATACGCATTTGTACCACCCCACAATATATTCCTTTTTATCCATTATAACACATTTTTCTTAAATATTCCTTAATTTTTAAAAATATTCATATTTTTTTCAAAAAAATGCTTGCAAAGTAAATATTATTATGCTATAATACAAATTGTAGAACGAAGAAATTACATTCTACCCTTTTATCCTAATACATAGCACACAAAAAAGCATCCTCCGCAAGATGCTTTTTTGCTTTGCAATTTTTATCTACTTCTCAGCAATTATTTTGTATTGCAAAAAGTAACGGCTTGATATATAATGGTTATATAATGAAAATTTGGAGGTTTAAACTTTTATGAATATTCTCGTAACAGGCGGTGCAGGCTATATAGGGAGCCATACCTGTGTTGAGCTTTTAAACGCAGGCTATGATATAGTTGTGCTTGACAATCTTTATAACGCTTCAGAAAAATGCCTTGATGCCGTTAAAACTCTTACAGGCAAGGATTTCCCATTTTACAAGGTTGACTTGCTTGACAAGGACGCAACAGAGAAGGTGTTTGCGGAAAATAAAATTGATGCGGTAATTCACTTTGCAGGCTTAAAGGCTGTGGGTGAGTCAACAAAAATTCCGCTTACATATTATGATAACAACATCACAGGTACTCTTCACCTTATGCAGGCAATGGAGAAATACAATGTAAACAACATAGTATTCTCATCATCTGCCACGGTTTACGGCGATCCTGAGCGTGTGCCGATAGTTGAGGAGGACAACAAGGGCGATAAGATTTTGACAACCAACCCATACGGCACAACAAAGCTGTTTATTGAGCGTATCTTAACAGACGCACAGGCCGCAAACCCGAAGCTTTCTGTTACGCTCCTTCGTTACTTTAACCCGATCGGTGCAAACGAGAGCGGTATCATGGGCGAGGATCCAAAGGGTATTCCTAATAATCTTTTACCGTATGTTGCGCAGGTGGCTGTAGGTAAGCTTGAGAAGGTGCATGTTTTCGGCAACGACTACCCAACCCCCGACGGCACAGGCGTAAGAGATTATATCCATGTTGTTGACCTTGCAATCGGCCATGTTAAGGCTATTGACCATTGTGCAGGTAAAGAGGGAGTTCATATCTATAACTTGGGTACAGGCAACGGATATAGCGTTTTGGAGATTATAAAGGCATTTTCAAAGGCTTGCGGTAAGGATTTACCGTATCAGATTGACCCAAGGCGTCCGGGCGATATTGCAGAATGTTATGCAGATCCCGCAAAGGCAAAGCGTGAGCTTGGCTTTGAGGCAACAAGAGGTATCGAGAAGATGTGCGAGGATTCATGGCGCTGGCAGTCAACGCACCCCAACGGCTTTGAAGACTGATGGGATTGTTGCCTTTAGCGCAGACCGTTTGAAAGCGGATATATTTTAAATGATTTATCTTTGGTTGAAATTCGCCTTTTTCGGGCGAATTTCTTTTATTTCTACACTTTCAAACTACAAACAAAACTGTTGACAAATGAGCAAATATTGCTTATAATAAAAATAGAAAAGGCAAGACCTTAGAACGGTTATGCCACGAGTTTAGTTACAAAGTAACCGTACCATTGGGCATCGGAGCGGTTACTTTGCTTTTGTAGCAAAAACTACAAGGATTAGCGCAATAACAAATAAAGCAATTGCTATTTGCAAAAAGCGTTTTTCCATAGCACCACCTCCAATCCGGGCACTTTGGTATAGTATGTACCCAAAAGCCTGCGGAGCATTGGTGGCATAACCGTTCGCTTAATCGTTTTTCGGTCTTACCCTTTCAAGTCAGATTGCTCTGACTTTGACATTATATATTAAAAATCTTTTGTTTTCAACAAATTCGCTCAAATGACATATTTTTGTAACGATATTTTCAAATCTGTCTGTCTTTTAGCACACTGAAATTTTTTCTGTACTCTTTTACTGTCCCCGTATCAATATCAAATGTAACCACTTCATTATCAGATTTACTTACCACTTTGCCGTCGGGCAGGACGCCGTATGAAATTCCTGCATAGCCGTTTTTTGATGAACAGCACGATAGCATAATCGCTTGATTTTCCAAACCTCTTACACGGTTAAAAATATCCCAATGCTCCGCCCTGACCTTTGGCCATGCGGCACAAACAAGGAAAATTTCCGCGCCCATATCCGTCATTTTTCGATATAATTCGCCAAAGCGCATATCATAACAAATGCTAAGCCCTACCCTGCCAAACTCGGTATCGCATACGGCAATATCCGTACCGTTTTCCATGTAGTTTTTCTCATCACCAAACAGGTGGATTTTTGAATATGTCTTTATAACGCTTCCCTGTCTGTCAATCAAAACTGCGGTATTGTAAATTTTTGTGTCCCTCTCTTCAGGAAAGCTACCCATAAAAATATACGCATTTTTTGTTTTTGCCAAAGCACACATTCTTGTAACTGTATCGCCGTCAACAGGCTCCTTATTCTTGGCATAGTCGGTGAAATTTGAAAATCCCGTATCCCAAAGCTCCGGCAGCATATATAAATCAGAGCTTGGGGAATTTAAAATCAAAGCCTCTGCTCTTTTAAGTTTTGTGTCCCTTGATGATTTATCATCACTAAAATTTATTTGAGTTACACGCATTTTTTATTCCTCTTAATTATAAGCGCCCATTCGTTTCCTTACTTTTTTTCTGACAACCATATAGCATATAAAATGCACCAGTGCGGTTATTGCCCAAGACACGGGGTATGACAAATAAAGCATTGTATCTGTGGGGTTTAGCAAAAACACTGTCCCTATCCACAAGAGCCTTAAACCGCACGCTCCCAAAAGCGATACAATCATAGGCATAACCGAATAGCCTATACCCCTCAGTCCGCCAACGAATACATCCATCATTCCGCAAAGCGCATACGCAAGGCACACACAGGACATCCTTCTCATACCTGCGTCAATTACCGCCGCATCGGTTGAATATATCGACAAAAGACTGCGTCCGAAAAGAAATGCCACTCCGCCCAGCAAAACACCCACCAATACTACCAGAAACTCACTGTAGGCAAGGGATTTATCAACCCTGTCGAGCTTGTTTGCACCGTAGTTTTGTGAGCAGAATGTAACTGCCGCCTGGTGAAAGGCGTTCATGGAAACATATACAAAGCCCTCAATATTTGCGGCGGCCGCCGAGCCTGCCATAACGGTTGAACCAAACGAGTTTATCGTAGACTGGATAACCATATTTGAAAGGCTGAATACTATCCCCTGCAAGCCTGCAGGTAAGCCTACACGCAAAACCTCTTTTAATGCTCTTTTGTTTATCTTTATTTTTCGTACATCAAGATGTAAAACTCCGTCCTCCCTCATCAGGCATTTAAACACCAAGAACGCCGATACATACTGTGAAATACAGGTCGCCATTGCAACTCCTGCAACACCCATTTTGAAAACTATAACGCTTATAAGGTTTATTATAACATTTATAACACCTGCAATGCTAAGATAAATAAGCGGTCGCCTTGTATCGCCCTGCGCTCTTAAAAGCGCGCTGCCGAAATTGTATACCATAAGTGCAGGCATACTCAAAAAATAAATCCTAAGATACAATGTGGCAAGGTTAATAACATCGGGCGGTGATGACATCAAAACAAGGATTGGTTTTGAAAAAAACAAGCCGACAAGGACTAAAATAAGTCCACCCGTAATACTTATAAAAATTGATGTATGTACTGTATCCGATGCCGCTTTTTCATTGCCTGCGCCGATATGCCTTGCAACCGCAACATTACCGCCTACAGATAACCCGACGAATAAATTTACAAGCAGGTTTATAACTACCGAGGTAGACCCGACAGCCGCAAGCGACTGACTGCCGGCAAATCTGCCGACAACAATTACATCTGCCGCATTGAACAAAAGCTGTAAAACTCCCGACAGCATAAGCGGAAGCGAAAAAAGCAAAATCTTTGGGATAAGCGCTCCCATTGTCATATCTATACTATGGCTATTCTTCAAAAAATCATCTTCTTTTCATATTTATTAACAGCTATTATACTCCATATGCCGTTTACTTGTCAATAAATCCCGCTATAAGAAATATATTATTTGTTAATTAAAAGCCGACAAATAATGTAGTGTTCACGGCGTCACACTGCGCTCTTGCAAATCTTTTGCCGAATGTTGTCTTTTTCATTTTTGTTCCCCTCTTGGGGTAATCCGTAAAAGTATTTTGATATAAAAAAGATTAGAAATCATCAATCCCCTTAACCCCTTGGGGCAAAAAGGAAATCTTTTTTTAATAAGCAAAATTGCTCACCTTGCGAGCAATTTCCTATATTATAAAAAAGTGTAAAGCCTTTGATAACTCGATAGGACTTTACACCTTTATATTGTTATGCTTTAAAGATTTATTGAATATTTCCCATGTTCACAGCGTAATTTAATTTCTAACCGTTTAATTTTTTCATTTGCCAGCTTTTTTGTGTTCTCATCTGTTGTATTGTCTCTGATGTCAATTAAATCAAAAATGCTATCCAAAAGTATTGAGTCAAATTGTTTGTCTGTCATTTCATATTCTTTCACTTTGATAACCTCCTGTTATATTGTATTTGATAATGCTATTATAACAGAAAGCTCAACCGGTGTAAAGTTCTATTCAGCTGTCAAGGCATGTCAGCAGGGACAAGTAATAGTGGCAACAAATTATATTAAGTGCTGTTTTTATTTTATTTTTTCAAAATCAAAACACTCTATATACTCATCGTAGGATATTGCATTTTCTTTCCCATCAATAATGCTCTTTTTGGGAATATAATAATCTCCTTTTTTTAATTTGAAATTGTTTTTTTTCATGTAATCTGCAATTTGAATGCGATTAATTTCGTTTATTTGTTCTAAAACCCTTGTCTTGTCTTTTTGGGGGTTGAGAAATACATTATAGTCTATCACATCTTCTTCAGATACAGATAATTCCAAATGTGTTACGCTATACATTTCTACCTCTGTATTATTAAACCAGTGTATGGCAAATCCTATATAAACACAAACTCCTAAAAACAAAACAATAAAAGAAATTAATATAACCATTTTGACTTTTTCTCTCATGTTAGACACACCCCATTTTATAAACAACTTCATCTTCCTGCCGACCAATAAATTATATCCTCCATTGTCACATTGCACTGTTACAATATTCTAATTTAATCTTGTAAACTTGTTTGTATGCGTTTTATGTTGTCAATAAACTGTTGCCTTAGTTTATCACTTTCGTTGTTATCGAGTAGTAATAAATAATCTTTATACATCAGTAATTCTTTTCTTAATTTGTCTTTATACTGTATATCTGTTAGCGTATATAAATCCTCCACTTTGTCCGCCTCCTGTTATATTGTATTTGATAATAACATTATAACAGAAAGCTCAATCGGTGTAAAGTTCTATTCAGTAGGGGCAGATAATATCCGTTCCTACAAATTACGATACCGTTATTCGTAATATAAACCAAAATTTATACTAAAATTGAACAAATCAACGATTTGTGTATACGCAAAAACACCACACAAAAAAATGCAGGTCATACGACCTGCATTTTAAATTCGATTTTATAATTCAAACTGAAATTACTCCTCAACTGCAGTAACAACGCCTGAACCAACTGTTCTACCACCCTCACGGATAGCGAAACGAAGACCAACTTCGATAGCGATTGGTGTGATGAGTTCAACATTCATCTTTACATTATCGCCAGGCATACACATCTCAACGCCCTCTGGTAATGAGATAACGCCTGTAACATCAGTTGTTCTGAAATAGAACTGAGGTCTGTAGTTGTTGAAGAACGGTGTATGACGGCCGCCCTCTTCCTTTGTTAATACATAAACCTCACCTGTGAACTTTGTATGTGGGTGGATTGAACCGGGAGCAGCAAGAACCTGTCCTCTTTCAATCTCTGTTCTCTGAACACCACGGAGAAGTGCACCGATGTTGTCACCAGCCTCTGCATAGTCAAGAAGCTTTCTGAACATCTCGATACCTGTTACAACAACTTTTCTTCTCTCGTCTGTAAGACCAACGATTTCAACTTCCTCGTTAATCTTTAACTGACCTCTCTCAACTCTACCTGTAGCAACTGTACCACGGCCTGTGATTGAGAAGATGTCCTCGATTGGCATAAGGAATGGCTGATCTGCCTTTCTCTCAGGTGTTGGGATATATGAATCAACTGCGTCCATTAAGTCCCAGATGCACTTGTACTCAGGAGCATCAGGATCTGTTGATGTTGACTCAAGTACGCCAAGAGCTGTACCTACGATAACAGGAATGTCATCACCGGGGAACTCGTACTCGTTTAATAACTCTCTGATTTCCATCTCAACAAGCTCAAGAAGCTCATCGTCGTCAACCTGGTCAGCCTTATTCATGAATACTACGATATAAGGAACGCCAACCTGACGAGAAAGAAGGATATGCTCTCTTGTCTGAGGCATTGGACCGTCAGCAGCAGATACAACAAGGATTGCACCGTCCATCTGAGCAGCACCTGTGATCATGTTCTTTACATAGTCAGCATGTCCCGGGCAGTCAACGTGAGCATAGTGACGAGACTCTGTCTCATACTCAACATGAGCTGTAGAAATTGTGATACCTCTTTCTCTTTCCTCAGGAGCCTTATCGATCTGATCGTAAGCTTCAAACTGAGCCTGACCCTTCATAGCCAATACCTTTGTGATAGCAGCTGTAAGAGTTGTTTTACCATGGTCAACGTGACCGATTGTACCGATGTTTACATGCGGTTTAGTTCTTTCAAATTTCTCTTTTGCCATTGTAATAATTCCTCCTTAAAATAAATCTATTACATTAGTAAATTTATTGTACAATTTTTTATAGAAAAAATCAAGTGTTTTTTTCTATATTTATACCATTATGGCTAATTTTACCCATTTGGTATTAAAGCGTGTACTTGAGGGGAGCGTCTTGCTCCCTCAAATACCTTAATTAGTCATTCTTTGCTCTTTCGCTGATAATCTTTTCCTGGATTGACTTAGGAACTTCGCTGTAGTGTGATGGCTCCATGGTGTACTGACCTCTACCCTGTGTACCTGAACGAAGTACGGTTGCATAACCGAACATCTCTGACAGAGGAACATCAGCAATAACCTGAGTTACACCACCTGTTCTTGTTTCCTGATCCTTTATCATACCTCTTCTTGATGAAAGGTCACCGATAACGAAACCTAAATAATCATCAGGAGTGATTACATTAACAAGCATGATAGGCTCTTTTAATACCGGGTCTGATTTCTTCATAGCTTCCTTGAATGCCATTGATGCGGCAATCTTGAACGCCATTTCCGAAGAGTCGACCTCATGGTATGAGCCGTCATATAATGTAGCCTTTAAGTCAACAACATTGTATCCTGCAAGTACACCGTTTAACATTGCGCCCTGGATACCTGCATCAACAGCAGGGATATACTCCTTAGGGATAGCACCGCCGACAACGGCGTTCTCGAATACATAGCCCTCGCCCTCTGCAAGTGGCTCGAACTTAATGAATACATGACCGTACTGACCTTTACCACCTGACTGACGGGCATATTTATGCTCGATATCAACAGGCTTTCTGAATGCCTCTCTGTACGATACCTGTGGCTGACCGACATTAGCCTCAACCTTGAACTCTCTTAAAAGTCTGTCAACAATAATCTCTAAGTGAAGCTCACCCATACCTGCGATAATTGTCTGACCGGTTTCCTCGTCTGTGTAGGTCTTAAAGGTTGGGTCCTCTTCTGCAAGCTTTGCAAGAGCTATACCCATCTTCTCCTGACCTGCCTTAGTCTTAGGCTCGATAGCAACACGGATAACAGGCTCCGGGAAGTCCATTGACTCTAAGATTATAGGAGCTTTCTCGTCACAAAGAGTTTCACCGGTTGTTGTGTTTTGTAAACCTACGCCGGCTGCGATATCGCCTGAATATACGATGTCAAGGTCCTCTCTGTGATTTGCGTGCATCTGGAGAATTCTACCCATTCTCTCACGCTTACCCTTACATGAGTTCAATACATATGAACCCTTTGAAAGAGTACCTGAATATACTCTGAAGAAGCAAATCTTACCAACGAATGGGTCTGTTGCAATCTTGAATGCAAGTGCAGCAAACGGAGCATCGTCTGATGAAGGTCTTTCGTCCTCCTCGTTTGTTTCAGGATTTACACCCTTGATGTTAGGAACATCTGTAGGAGCAGGCATATACTCAATAACTGCATCAAGGAGCATCTGGACACCCTTGTTTCTGTAAGCTGTACCGCAAAGGATTGGTACGATTTCGTTATTGATTGTAGCCTTTCTTAATGCTAACTTTAATTCATTAACTGAGATTTCCTCATCGCTTAAGAACTTTTCAAGCAAGTCCTCGTCTGTTTCGCAAATAGCCTCAACCATCTGCTGACGGTATTCCTCAGCCTTTTCCTTCATATCGGCAGGAATTTCTTCCTTGTGATACTTCTCGCCTAAAGCATCTTCATAAATCTCTGCGTCCATGTTCATAAGGTCAATAATACCTATGAAATCATCCTCAGCACCTATCGGGAGCTGGATTGGAACGCCCGGAGCATGAAGTCGCTCGTGAACCATGTTTACAACATTGTAGAAGTCCGCACCCATGATATCCATTTTGTTAACGAAAATCATGCGGGGAACCTTATAATCATCAGCCTGACGCCATACAGTTTCAGACTGTGGCTCAACTCCGCCCTTAGCGCACATAACGGTTACAGAACCGTCAAGAACTCTCAATGATCTCTGAACCTCAACTGTAAAGTCAACGTGTCCTGGGGTGTCAATGATGTTAATTCTGTGCTTCTTGCCTGCGTATGGGCCTTCCTTTGGCTGCCAGAAGCATGTTGTAGCAGCTGATGTGATAGTAATACCACGCTCCTGCTCCTGAGCCATCCAGTCCATGGTCGCAGCACCTTCATGGGTTTCGCCGATTTTATGGTTAATACCTGTATAATACAGGATTCTTTCGGTTGTAGTAGTCTTACCGGCATCAATATGGGCCATGATACCGATATTCCTTGTATTTTCAAGTGAATACTGTCTACCCAAAATTATTTTCCTCCTTTCGATAAAGGTAAATTTGATAGTTTTGTATACATACCCTATAGGGTATAATCGTTTAAATTGTTTTGTCAGAAAAACTTATTCGCTTTTTCGCTGTTTTTAGTTACATAAGCATTTTCAACGCCGTCGTACAAAAGTACTTCAAGCAGGTTTCGCCCATACCCTAAACTAAAGCATTTTTCGCTGTAGTTTTATCGGATAAGCGTTTCAAAATTTGCGCAGTCGTACAAAGGTACTTAAAGTCGAATTTGCGAGCTTAGACGCCAAAATACAGATGAAAAATCTTGATTTTTTTGCCGGAGTTTGGATGCATGAGCGTTTTGAAAACTGCGCAGTCGTACAAAGGTACTTCAAGCAGGTTTCGGAATGCTCAGGCGCCAAAACACGGTAAAAAAATTACCAACGATAGTGTGCGAATGCCTTGTTAGCCTCTGCCATCTTGTGAGTATCCTCACGCTTCTTAACAGAACCGCCGGTACCGTTGATAGCATCAACAAGCTCGTTTGCAAGTCTTTCTTTCATGGTCTTTTCATTACGCTCTCTTGAATAACGAGTTAACCAACGAAGACCTAAAGTCTGTCTTCTTTCAGGACGAACTTCCATAGGAACCTGGTAAGTTGCACCACCTACTCGTCTTGCTTTTACTTCAAGAACGGGCATGATGTTGTCCATAGCCTCGCTAAATGCTTCAAGTGGATCCTTGCCTGTCTTTTCAGCTACGATCTGGAATGCATCATAAACGATCTTCTGGGCAACACCCTTCTTACCGTCAAGCATGATGTTATTGATAAGCTTTGTTACGACAACGCTATTGTAAATAGGATCCGGTAATACTTCCCTTTTTGCAATAAAACCTTTTCTTGGCACTTTACTTCCCTCCTTCATAGTATAAAACGCAAAATGCATTTTTTCATGAATATCACAGGTACTCTGAACTTAGTATTTCAAAATTCCGTCAGCGCGTATCGTTTCTGCATTATTATATGAAATAACCCGATATGCACTTGTGATACGCAATAACTGATTTTAAAAATCAATTATCACTTTTTCTTAGCTTCTTTCGGTCTCTTGGCACCGTACTTTGAACGACCCTGTAAACGACCGTTTACACCCTGAGCATCAAGAGTACCTCTGATGATGTGGTATCTTGTACCAGGCAGGTCACGAACTCTTCCGCCTCTTATAAGAACAACACTATGTTCCTGTAAGTTATGTCCAATACCGGGGATGTAAGCTGTTACTTCAATACCGTTTGTAAGACGAACTCTGGCAATTTTTCTTAAAGCTGAGTTAGGCTTCTTAGGTGTTGCAGTTCTAACTGCTGTACATACGCCACGCTTCTGTGGAGAGCTCTTATCTGTAGTCTTCTTCTTCAAAGAGTTTAAAGACTTGTTAAGAGCAGGTGCGGTTGACTTCTTCTTAGATGTCTTTCTACCTGTTTTAACCAGCTGATTAAATGTAGGCATACCGTGTTACACTTCCTTTCATAAATTTGATTTAATATATCATCACAGCCACAGGCTGTAACAAACTATTTTAAAATTACGGCACAGCTTGCACCGACCTCAATTTCGCAAAGCTTTCCAAGCTCCTCCATTGTCGGCACAGTTACAATTTCAATGCCCTTTTCCCCCGCCGCCGATACGAGCGGTTCTCTTACTTTATCATCGCTGTCAAGCGCAATGATAAGTTTTTGTACTTTGCCAAGATTTACAGCTCTTGTTGCTTGTTTAAAGCCTGTCTGTAGCCTTGACCTGTCCGAGTCGGTGATCATTGTAATTTTCACTCCGTAGATAATTTTATATGCAATCATTTAAAAATAGGCATAGCTATCCTAACTGCAATCTATTGGATTATATACGAAATAAAGCCAAAAGTCAAGCATTTTTCTCATTTTTTTCAAGTTTTTTTCTCACCGCAAAATATAGTCATTTTCCGACTTTGCCGATACAAGATATTGGCATGAATTTTGAGTGTTTTTTATTTTTGGTATTGACAAAATATTTTTCATATACTATAATAGGTGTTGTCATGTTTGGGGTAGATACCTGTACTCAAACAGATAAAGTTGCTGACGTAGCTCAGTAGGCAGAGCACTTCATTGGTAATGAAGAGGTCGGCGGTTCGACTCCGCTCGTTAGCTCCACAAAAAGCGCACCGCTTAGGGGTTTTACCCCTGCGGTGTTTTTTGTTTCGATTTAGTGTAAAATAAACAGCGGCAGCAACAGTTCGACTCCGCTCGTTAGCTCCACAAAAAACCGCACAACCAAGCTGTTTTTAGAGGTTGTACGGTTTTTTATTTCCCGTCTTTTTGGTCGGGTTGGTGTTTATTTGGTGTTTATTGTTTGAAAATATTTCTTTTAATCAATTATCCTTCCGTCCCTCGAAATTGTCACAACCTGCCACGGAATGAATTTACCGCTTTTTTGGAGTGCTGTTTGTGCCGCCAGTTGCAAGCCGCCGCAACACGGCACCTCCATACGCACAATTGTTACGCCCTGTACATCGTTATTTTTAATTATCTCGGTCAATTTATCGGTATAATCAATATCGTCAAGCTTAGGACAGCCGATAAGCGTAACCTTGCCCTTCATAAAATCCTCGTGCATATTTGCATAGGCATAAGAGGTACAGTCTGCGGCAATCAAGAGCTTTGCCCCGTCATAAAACGGTGCAGTTGTCGGCAGAAGTTTAATCTGAACCGGCCACTGATTGAGTCTTGATACAGGCTTTATATTCTGTAAAATATCTTCCTCTTCTCTTTCAAAGCTCATAAATCTTGAGCCCGGGCAACCGCCCTGATGATGCTCCATATGTAATTTCTCCTTTTTCATTTGGCTTTCTTTAACAGCCGCCTCGTCATATTCGGGTGCTTCCCTCTCCTCAAAGGTTATTGCACCTGTAGGGCATGACGGCAGACAATCGCCAAAACCGTCACAAAAGTTTTCACGCATAAGCTTTGCCTTACCGTTTACCATATCAATTGCGCCCTCGTGGCACGCATTTGCACACGCACCGCAACCGTTACATTTTTCCTCGTCTATTTTAATTATTTTTCTTATCATGATATACCTCAATTCTCAAACGCTTCATCAATTACCGCTCTAAGCGTTTTTGCTGATTTTATAAGCGCATCTGTTTCATTCCCGTCAAGCTGTATGGGTACAAGCGTTTCAACGCCGTTCTTGCCGACAATCGTAGGCATACTGAACGCAACATCGTCTATCCTGCTGCCGTGGTGTATGGTTGAAACAGGCAAAATCGACTTTTCATCACGGACTATCGCCTCACACACACGCTTTACCGACATTGCAATTCCATAGTAGGTTGCATTTTTCTTTTCTATAATCTCGTATGCACTGTTCTTAACACTTTCGCCGATTTCCTGCATTGCCTTTTCGTGGTCAAAGTGTCCACGCATTTGGCAAAACTCACTAAGCGGTACACCGGAAACATTGGCACTGCTCCATGCCACAATCTCGCTGTCGCCATGCTCGCCGATTATGAAAGCGTGTACGGTTCTTGGATCAACCTGTAAATGCTCGCCTATAAGATATTTTAAGCGTGCGGTATCAAGCACCGTTCCTGTTCCGAATACCCTGTTTTCGGGGTATCCGCTAAGCTTTGCCGCCACATAGGTAAGAATATCAACCGGATTTGCAACTATAAGCAAAATTGCGTCCTTGTTGCGTTGTGCTATTTCAGGAATGATTGACTTAAAAACGGCTATATTCTTCTTTACAAGGTCAAGCCGTGTTTCGCCCGGCTTTTGCCCTGCGCCTGCCGTTACTATTATAAGTGAGGCGTCGGCAATATCGTCATATGTGCCTGCGTATATTTTCATAGGCTTTGCAAACGGCAGACCGTGACTTATATCAAGTGCCTCGCCCTCTGCCTTGGTTTTGTTGGCATCAATCAGAACCATCTCCGAAAACAGACCGCTCTGCATTATTGCAAACGCCGATGCCGCACCGACAAACCCACAGCCGACTATTGCTGTTTTTCTGATATTTATATGTTTCATAATTATAACCATTAACTCCTTTCACAAAACCGTCTGGGAAAATGCTCTTGGCAGAGTGCTGTTATAAAGGACGCAGTCGTACTTGTGTACTTCAAGTCCTTAATAATAGTGCTATGCGACGAGCATTTTTTCAGACTTATCAACTCCTTGACTTTATCCTTATTATACACTATAATTATTAAAAAATCGGTTGTTATTACAACCAAAATTAAAATTTTTGAGGTTTTTATGAGCGAATATATAAATATTTTAAGCAAATCACAGCTTTTTAAAAATATGACGGTTGCGGAGGTTGAAACAGCGCTTGAATGTGGTATGTCAAGCGTTAAAAAGTACCCAAAAGGAGTGCGGATAATATCGCAGGGGGATAAATTAAATGTGCTTTGTATGATTTTATCGGGCAGTGCGGTTATTTCACGGGACGATTTTTGGGGGAACAGCACGGTTATTTCAAAGCTGACACCGCCGATGTGTTTCGGGTTAAGCTATGCGCTGAGTGCGGAGGGAATATCCGGAGTAGATGTTACGGCACAGGAGGATGTTACCATTATGTACTTTGACACAGGCAAGATGCTAAGCTTTTCAAATTCCGATATTAACAGCAGGATTATTCAAAATCTGATTGCCGTTATTGCAAGCAAAAATGCGGAGTTATCCGAGAAAATCGAGCACATTTCGCAGAGGAAATTAAGGGACAAAATTTTGAGTTATCTTTCGTATATGAGTAAAAGGGAAAATTCGGACACCTTCGACATTCCCTTTTCACGAAAACAGCTTGCCGACTATCTTTGTGCCGACAGAAGTGCTCTCTCAAACGAGCTTTGCAAGCTAAGAGATGAGGGAGTTATAAAATTCCATAAAAACCATTTTGAAATCCTTTGACTTTTCGCGCACAAAAACCCCGTAACCATATGGTTCACGGGGTTTGGTTATTATATTTTCAGCCCTCAACAGGGACCTTGCCGTCTCTTAAAAGGCCAAGCATTATATCTGCAATCTTTGGATCGAACTGAAAGCCCTTATTATTTTCAATTTCGCTTATAATATGCTCTCTTGAGAGCTTCTTTCTGTATACACGGTTAGTATTCATTGCATCAAAAGAGTCTGCAACGCATATCATACGCGCGATAAGCGGAATATCCTCGCCCGCTCTGCCCTCGGGGTAGCCACCTCCGTCATATCTTTCGTGGTGATAGAGGGCGCCCTCGCCCGCATTTTTAAGGCTCTTGAAGCTGCTTAAAATTTCTCCGCCATGCACCGTATGCGATTTCATAATAGCAAACTCCTCATCGGTGAGCTTACCGGGCTTTCCCAAAACGCTGTCGGGCACGCCGATTTTTCCGCAGTCGTGAAGAAGCGCAATATAATAAATATAGTCAAGCTCCTCGCCCGAATAGCCCATTTCTTTTGCAATCATTTTTGTGTAAATGGCAACTCGCTTTGAATGACCGTTTGTATACGGGTCCTTGGCATCAATAAAGCCTGTAAAGGTTTCAATGGACTCATTTATAATCTTGTTATCCCTTTCGTGCCGTTCATTGTACTTTCGTATCTGTGCGGAGGTAATTGCAAAAATGATAAGCGCAATAAGCCATATCATAAGCATAATCAACGACACCCAAAACAACGGCTCGCTTGTGAGCAGGCGGTGGAAGGTGTATTCGATGCTAAGCTCCGAACTGCCGATATCCTCGCCTATGGCTACATACATAATGATACCCGGAGTTGTTGCCTTAAAAGGCTCGATGGGTACCTCCATAGCGTTTACAGAGGTGCTTGGGATATAAACAAGATAATCCCCCGGATTCATGGCAATAAGCGTTTCTCCGTCAACGGTAAAGGTTTCAAGGGAATAGTTTTCCGGCTTGAATTCACGAAGGTCGGGAACAGTATTTACAAGCTCACCGTCCTTTGTTTTTTGGTGTATCTCCAAGGCGCCGTTCCATGCAGAGGAGAGAAATACACGATTATTAAAAGTCAGCTTAAATGTAAAGCTTGAGATATCGTCCTGCGTGTTGTTTGACACGGTAAAATCATATGTATACGCCTGATAATTGTGCTCGGTTATGCCCTCGTTATTAAAGTCAAACGCCTTTGACCATGTACTGCTCCGTGGCGCAACGGACACAGAAACCGAATCTGCTGAATTTTTAGTCGGCTCGAACATCTGAGCACCTGAAAAAACCCTGTTATGCTTTGTTTTATTATATATATCGACCTTGATTACACTGCGTGCAAAAATCGCTACCATAATTACAATCATGACAATAAATACCCATGCTGTTGTTTTCCTGTTTCTGTTTGCCATAATCAGCGCTCCTTTTCGGCATAATCTTACAACACAATTGTATTACAATTTATGCATATTTGCAATATAAATTTTAATTTTCATTATAATGGAGTCAGTTTTGGAATAAATAAGGAGTTTGTATTTTGGATAGCTTAATGTATATTTGCAGAACGGCTATATTATTCATTCAAAAAATCCTGTCCTGTTAATGAATAATACAAAAAAAATCCTATCTTTCGACAGGATTTTTGCTTTGGTGACTCGTGCGGGAATCGAACCCGCGTTGTCGGCGTGAGAGGCCGAAGTCTTAACCGCTTGACCAACGAGCCATTCAACGAAAGTAATGATAACATATACAGACACAATTGTCAAGGAATTTTTTATATTTTTTTATTTTTTTATTGTACAGTTGTTAAATTGGGGACTGTGTATGATAGGTTATATGTTAAATTTTGGTTTAGCGTACCGTTTGAAAAACCGTAAATTGGTATGGGTTGTAGGGACAGGTCTCTGTGCCTGTCCGCATCCCCGACAACGCATATTGGGAACGGGAGGGCATGGAAACCCTCCCCTACAAATTTCGATACCCATTTACACCGCTAAACCAAAATTTACCACAGCACCATATCACACCAAAAAAGAAGGTGGGAAAAACCCACCTTCTTTAAATGTATTACATTTAATTACTCGATAATGAATACTGTTGAGTTACCGATAGTTGTTGAACCAACTGTCTTGCCGCCAACTACATTACCTGTTGCACCTGTTGTGCTGCCTGAACCTGCAACACTCTCGAGGTTTACATTCTCAAATGCACTGCTTGTTGTTAAAATATCTTCTGCTACGAAAGCTGTAACTTCAATAGCAGGACTTACATAAAACTTTTTCATTATTTATTACCTCCTAAAGAAATTATTTAACGATATCGATAAGGCTACCGAATACATCTGACCAGAATGTGCCCTTATCTGTTACGATATAAGCCTTAGCCTTAAGACCGAACTTATCATAACCTGTTAAGTTCTTGAACTCGTATGTGATTGTCTGACCAAGACCAAGAGCGTCAGCAAGCTTAATCTGTGATGTCTCTAATGGCTTTTCAACTTCATCAACATTAGCAAATACGAAACCTGCTGCCTTTACTTCACCTGCATTCTCGAATGCTGCTAACTTTGACCAGAAACCAACAGCGTTGTTAGCTGTTACCTCGTCTGACTCAAATGTTACTACAGGATCAGGCTCAACAACTTTATCCTGAAGTACTGCTGCAACTGTAACATTTTCTGCAGGCATAAAGAATGTTGAGAAGTTCTTACCCTTGCTTACACCGTTCAATGTGATGTCAACAAGCTCCTTGTCGACAGGAATAGCTATTTCTGTAATAGTAACCTGCTCGTTATATGTAGCTGTTGCCTTATCAAGGCCAATACCGTTAGCACCTGTTACTGTATAATTAATCTTCTTAAATGTAGCTGTAACAGTTGCGTCCTCTGTAACAGTAAATGTGTTACCGTCGATTGCAACATTGTTTACTAAGATCTTGTCAAGCTCATAGCCTGTTTCAGGATCGTTAGCTGTTACTGTAACCTCTGTATTTGCATCAACCTCGCCTACTGCTGATAATTCCTTAATACCTGTACCTTTTGTTACTGTATACTTTGTAACTGCAGGAGTCGGAGCTGTAGCTGTCGCATTATTTACTGTAATCTGATTATCTGCCTGTGTATATGCTGTTGATACGATAGGATCAGCCTCTATATCCATAGCATTTAACTTAACATTTGTTATAGCAAATGTATAAGGAAGCTCTACACCATCTTTAAGAGTAAAAGTGATGTCAGCGATATCGCCTTCGCCATCAGCAGCCCACAAATCAGTGTCTGCAGGAGCAAACGCAATCTTATACACATTCTTTAATGTATATGATGATGAGGCGCCGTTAAGCTTTAATGTCATATTGCCCTTGGCTCCCTTGTTAAAAACAGTAGTGTCACAAGCAATTTCTGCCTGGAATGCTGTCATAAGCGGAACACCGCTATAACTAATGTGTAATGTTACTGTGCGTGTATCTGCATCGTAATCTGCTGTTGAATTTACAACAGGTGTAAGTCCTGTCTGCGCATTAACAACAACCATACCGCTTAAAACGGTACATACCATTGCCAAGGCACAGAGAACTGAAAGAATTCTCTTTTTCATTTTTTCAATCTCCTTAATTTGTTAATTTTGATAAATCAATCAATTGTCTTAACTCCATCAATATAGTCCTGAGGAACCTCAAGATAGAAGTTTGTCATGATACTTGCATCAAGAACATCTGCCGCATTGTCCTTGTTTACATCCGCTGCCTTGAGGTCATCGCCTTCAAGCGTTGTAACTTCAAGATAGTGATTTATGGTTGTTGCAGCATCCATTACATCAACTGCGTCATCATTGTTAGCGTCACCTAACAAACGAGTTGAAGCAACGCCACCAACTGTAAACTCTGCTGTGTCGATATTGCCGTCGCCACCAACACGAACATAGTATGTACCCTCAGCTAATTCGCCTACAGGAACAGATGCGATGTCCTCTGACTGGTCAATCTGAACAATATCTGACTCTGTTACTGTTGTAGCATCGTTGTTTAAGATAAGGAGTGTCTTTTCCGTTGAGGCAACCTTATCTCCGTCCTCTGCTACAATAGTTACTGTGCCTGCATCGTATGTAGCTGTCATAGCCATTGCAGATGTAGCAAGACCTGCAGCTAATGCACCGATTGCGGCAACTGATAAAAATAACTTTGTTACTTTTTTCATGAATAAATTTCTCCTTTCATGTGTTTGTTTTTTCTCTACATTCCATATCATACCTATAACAAATAGGTATCGGAGCCATACATTTAATTCCGTCTGAACACACACCGTTTGCAATTGATCAGAGTTATCCGTCACAGGCAAGATGCCTATGGACAGAAGATGTATTTACATCTTTTGTAAAACCAACCATATCAATCGTTAAATTCACTACAATGTTACATCAATTCTAAATAAAAGCCTCCGTTTGATTCGCAAAAGCGATTTCAAACACGGCGGTTATAACCGCCACACCTCCCACGAATTACATTCAAGGAGTAATCTTGATTTGTTTTCGTTTAAAATAGTTCGCATTTTAGCTCGTTACATTCTAAAACATAAATTTCTCTCTCTTACAGGTTTTAAGTCAAAAACCCGCCTCTTTTCTATGTTTTTCATTCATATCTCTACGATGTATATTCAGTTTTAAATGTACAGTCCTCACATACTAACATTATAAAGTATTTTGCAAAATTTTTCAATTATTTTTTATACATTTTTGTGCATTTTGTTAGGTTTGCATATATATTCTTTCCTTTTTTGTTTATCTTGCACACCTGCCGTATGTTCGGGTAATTTCGGCAAGCTTTTGTGACATTTTTTTATTATATGCACCCTTTTTCATACGCCAGCTCCAGTTTGAGCCTGTAGTTGACGGGGTATTCATTCTTGCTCTCTCATCAAGCTCTAAAATATCCTGCATCTGGATAATGGCGGTATCCGACACTGACGACATTGCCGCACATATAAACCGCCATACAAATTCGCTGTCGTCTGCATTTTGAGCCATAATGTATTTTTTACAGAAATCAACCGTCGCCTTATCCGTTTCCTTTGCCCAGCCAAGAACGGTATTATTATCATGCGTTCCGATATACACAACCGAGTTTTTATCATACAGATACGGCAAATAATCACTTTCGGAATTTGGGTCAAATGCAAATTCAAGCACCTTCATACCGGGGAAGCCCGAATCGGCAAGCATTTTTATTACCGACGGCGTTAAAAAGCCCAAATCCTCCGCAATTACAGGCAATGTGCCCATTCTTGCCTCGATAAACCGAAACAGCTCAATGCCGGGGCCTTTTACCCATTTACCACGCTCTGCGGTCTTATCGCCGTATGGAACGCTGTAAAATTCGTCAAAGCCTCTGAAATGGTCTATTCTTACAACATCGTAAAGTTCGCACGATGCCCTTAATCTGTCTATCCACCAGCTATAGCCTGTTTCCCTGTGTCTGTCCCAACGGTATAGAGGGTTACCCCACAATTGACCTGTCGGCGAAAAGCCGTCGGGCGGACAGCCTGCAACGGCTGTCGGGTTTAAATCGTTATCAAGCTCGTAAAGGTCGGGATGCACCCACACAGCCGCACTGTCAAGCGCGACATATATCGGGATATCGCCGATTATCCTTACTCCGTTATCGTTTGCATAGCTCTTTAGCTTCTTCCACTGCTCAAAAAATTTATACTGCACAAACTCCCAGAACACAACCTCGTCCATATGTTCATTCTTGAACTCCCAAAGTGTATGCGGATCACGGTGCTTTAAGCCGTCCTCCCATTCAAGCCAGCACTTGTTACCGTTTACCGATTTTGCGGTCATAAACAGCGCATAGTTTGATATCCACATATCGTTCTCGGCAACAAATCTGTCAAATTCGGTACGGTCGGTATTTTTAAAGTTCTCATACGCAATTTTTAAAACCTTGAACCGATTATTATATATTGCCTCATAGTCAACCCTTTCGCTATTCATTCCCCAGTCGAGGTTTTTATAATCGCTTTGCTTTAGCAGTCCGTCGTCCTTTAACATATCAAGGTCGATAAAGTACGGGTTTCCTGCGTGGGTTGAAAACGACTGGTACGGCGAATCGCCGTACGAGGTCGGGCCAATCGGCAAAATCTGCCAATAGGTCTGATGTGAGTCCCTTAAAAAATCAACAAATTTGTATGCCTCCTTTCCTACCGTGCCTATCCCGTAGGGGCTTGGCAATGATGTAATGTGCATTAGTACTCCGCTTGCTCTCATTTATTTTATTTCCTTTCCTCAAATTAAATAAAGTCTAAAATTTCGCTTGGCTTTGATATGATATGATCCGCTCCCGCACTTTCAAGCTCGGCTCGGTCACGAAATCCCCAAAGCACGCCGATTGTTTCTATTCCTGCGCCCTTGCCTGTTAATATATCCACATTGGTATCGCCTATGAATATACACTCATCAGCAGTTTTAAAAAGCCGTTTTAATATGCTTTCGGTGTACCGTTTATCGGGCTTTGTATATCCTCCGTCAACCACTCCGCTTACAACGCTAAAATATCCGTCGCCAAATACGGTTTTTATTACATCCTGCGCAACATTATCGGGCTTATTTGAGCATACCGCCATGGTTACGCCCCTGTTTTTTAGCTCCTCCAAAAGCTCCTTTATACCCTCATAGGCGTGCGTGTTATACAAGGGATCAGCCTCGTAGTATCTATCGTATACGGTGCATACCGCCTTGAAATTTTCCTCCGTCAAAGCGTCCTGCGCCTCTAACATCCGCTCGATAAGCTTTGTCCTTCCGTCTCCGACAAATACCTTATACCTCTCCGTTTCAAATGTAGAAAATCCGCACTCTGAAAGTGCCAGATTTCCAAAATGCGCAATCGCAGCTATTGTATCTGTCAGCGTTCCGTCAAGATCAAATATGCATGTTTTCATAAATCTACCCCTTAAAATATATGTTAATTCATATTTAACAGTATACACAAATTTTGTTTTCTTGTAAATAGTTTATGAACATTATGTTACGGTACTTGATTTTTAAATACCGCTGTGTTAGTATATACTGAGTAATTGTGGTGCAAATTTCTACGAAATTTGAAAATATAAACGCTGTTTATTAGGAAAGGAAATTTAAAAATGAAAAAGAGTTTAGTTTTAGTAATGGCTGCAATAATTGCATCGCTCTCACTTGCAGGCTGTGGCAAAACCACAAATACTGCAACCGATACAACGGGCGATATTGTTGCGGATTTTGCTAAGGATGCGGACAAGAATATTGATATGACAAAGGTTGAGGGCACGGACGCCACTACCGCAGACGATGAAAATGCCAAGGGCGAGATAGGCGATTCTGTAGTGGAGATTACAGACGGCAAGGTTATAAAGTATAACGACCGTGATGTGTTTATCGTTTCGTTTAAGTTCAAGAACAAAACAGGCTCAAATGCCACATTTACAAGCCTGTTTAATGTAACGGCACAGCAAAACGACGGACAACTCCCTGTTGAGGTTGTTTTAGGCGTTGACGGCGTTGATTGCGACACAATCGCGCAGGTTGTGCCAAGCGGTGATACGATAACAGTGCAAAAGGGTTATGTTTTATCAAACACATCAGACCCCGTAACTATCTCGGTTAATGAGTTTTCAAAAATTGAGGGCTTGGACGCGGTTACAAAGACATTCAATTTAAAATAAGCTGTAAATTTAAAAAGGGCGGATAATATCCGCTCTTTTTGGGTGGTAAATTTTGGTTTAGCGTACCGTTTGAAAAACCGTAAATTGGTATGAGGTGTAGGGTTGGGGCTTGCTCCAACCGTCCCCGACAACGCATATTCAGAACGGCAGGAGCAAGCCCCTGCCCTACAATACATTGGGTTAATACCCGTTTAAACCAAAATTTAACGGCAAAAAAAACAGGGATTGAAATACATCAATCCCCTATGCAAAATAAATTATACGAAGAATTACTGAGCGTTCTTTGCCATTTCAACAAGCTTTGCAAATGCCTTTTCATCAGCTATAGCAATCTCTGATAAAACCTTACGGTTCATCTCAACGCCTGCCTTTTTAAGACCTGCCATAAATGTTGAATAGTTCATACCGTTCATCTTTGCAGCTGCGCTTATTCTTGTTATCCAGAGTCTTCTGAAATCTCTCTTTCTTCTCTTTCTGCCTACATAAGCGTTCTGCATTGCACGCATAACAGCCTGGTTAGCTGTTCTGTACTGCTTGCTCTGCGCACCGTAATAGCCCTTAGCAAGCTTTAAAATCTTCTTATGCTTTTTTCTTGTATTTAATGCACCTTTTACTCTTGCCATTAGTTTTCTACCTCACTTTCAAATTACTTGTACGGAATAAGCTTCTTTATTACCGCAGCGTTAGCCTTTGAGCAATAAGCCTGCTTTCTTAAATGTCTTTTTCTCTTTGTTGTTTTCTTGTTAAGAATGTGACGGCGGAACGCCTTGTTCATCTTAACCTTACCGTTCTTTGTGAGATTAAATCTCTTGGCAGCGCCTCTGTGTGTTTTAATCTTAGTCTTTGCCATTGTGTTTTGTCTCCTTCCCAAAGTTTAATTATGATAACGGAGAGAGGAACATTACCATATTCCTACCCTCTAATTTAGCCGGTTTATCTACTGAACCAACCTCGCTACACTGCTCGGCAAAATTTTCAAGAAGTGTGAAACCAATCTGTGAATGACTTAACTCACGACCTCTGAAACGAACCATAACTCTTACCTTATCCCCACCTTTGAGGAATTTTATCGCATGACGGCACTTAGTATTAAAATCGTTTGTGTCGATTGACGGTGATAATTGCACCTCTTTTACATTAACAACACGCTGATTTTTCCTGTTTTCCTTTTCACGCTTGTTCATCTCAAACTTGTACTTGCCATAGTTCATAATCTTGCATACCGGCGGCTGTGCCGTAGGTGCAATCTTAACCAGGTCAAGACCCTGCTCGTCTGCAAGCTCCTGTGCCTGTCTTGAACTCATAACTCCAAGCTGTTCTCCGCTCTGGGATACTACTCGTACCTGCGCATCACGGATCTCGTCATTGATTTGTAAATCATTCTTGCTAATGGTTAACCCCTCCTTCTAATTTTGGAACTTATGCATAATTCTTCTTAAATAGAAAAAAACGGTGGCAAACGCCAACCGCCCAAAAATACAGCAACACAAAATGTTGCAAATATTTACCGTAAAACCCTCGTCGTACGGTGAGAACGGATAGCTCTGCTTGTTTTATTCCCAGTAATTATACCATAAACTTTGGATTTGTCAAGCATTTTTTGCATATTTTTTTAATATTTACAAAGAATAACTAAAAATTTGATTTTTAAGGAGATTATTATGTTTCGGGGGAAATTGGTTATAATCGGCGACGGGCTTGTTGGCTCGACCTGCGCATATACGATAATGCTTTACGGGCATTTTTCGGAGATTGTTTTAATTGACATTGACCGTGACAAAACCATGGGCGACGCTCTTGATATGTCGCACTGTGCAGGGTTTATAAAGCCTGTATCGGTGTATTCGGGGACTTGGCGTGACTGCGTGGGTGCCGATATTATAGTAATATCGGCAGGCGCAAACCAAAAGAAGGGCGAAACAAGGCTTGATCTGCTTAACAAGAATGTTAAGGTCTTTAGGAATATTTTTGAAAACATCTTAAAATTTGTGCCCGAGGATGTGATTTTACTCACAGTTACAAACCCTGTGGATATTTTAAACTATGTAAGCTACAAGCTTTCGGGCTTACCCAAAGCACAGGTTATCGGAAGCGGTACGGTGCTTGACACATCACGCCTTAAATACCTTATCAGCTCACATTCGGGCGTTGATGCAAGGTATTGTCATACCTATATAATAGGCGAGCACGGCGACAGCGAGGTTGCCGCATGGTCGGTTACAAATATTGCGGGAATGAGTATGCAGGAATTTTTCCGCTCCACAGGCTCTTGCACAAACGAGGACCTTATCAATATGCACAACGAGGTAAAAAACAGCGCATATAAAATTATTGAGAAAAAGGGCGCTACCTACTATGCAATTGCCGCAGGAGTTGCAAGGATTGTTGAGTGCATTGCGCTGTCCGAAAACTCAATACTCACAATTTCGGGGATTTTTGACGGCGAGTACGGAATATCCGATGTTTCGCTGTCCGTTCCCACACAGTTATCGGGTATGGGCGTGGAGCGGATTTTGGAAATTCCCATTGATGCACAGGAATTGTCCATGCTCCATAAAAGCGCCGATACGATAAAGGAAAATATTAAAAAAATCGGGTTTTGAGGTTGAATTTGGTGTTAGCATACCATTGTAAAATCGTAAATTGGTATGGTCGTAGGGTTGGGGCTTGCTCCAACCGTTCCAAATATGCGTTATCGGGGACACGGCACTCGCTTGGCCCCTGCCCTACAATTACAATACCCATTTACACCGCCAAACCAAAATTTATCTTTACGCAAAAAAAACGGCTGTACACGGGAGCTTATCGGTGTACAGCCTTATTTTTTCATTTTTATTTTTTAGATTTCTCTGCCTTAATCACTGCCTGATATTCCTTCATATCCTTTGCAATCTCACCGCTTAAGAGAAGCATACAGATAAGGTTGGGGATTGCCATAAGAGCGTTTGCAATATCGGAGAAGTTCCATGCAACCTCTAAGGTGGTGGTTGCGCCGACATAAACGATAAGTGAGAATACAATTCTGTAAATCATATTATACTTATGAGTTTTAAACAGATACTCAAACGCTTTTTCGCCGTGATACTCCCAGCCAAGGATTGTTGAGAAGGCGAAAAGTGCGATACCGATTGATACAAGCACTGCGCCGAAATCGCCCAAAATCGAATGTTTAAACGCCTCGATTGTAAGAGCGGCGCCCTTAATCATTTCACCGTCTGCGCCTGTCATACCCAAAACGCCCGACGATGCAATTGCAAGGCCTGTTATTGTACAAACAACGATTGTATCCCAGAAAGTACCCGTCATATTGATATAGCCCTGACCTACAGGTGAATCGGTTGTAGCGGCTGCTGCTGTTATAGCAGCAGAGCCCATACCTGCCTCATTTGAGAACACGCCTCTTGCAACACCGAAACGCATTGCCTGCATCATTCCTGCCACAACAGTACCTGCCATACCTCCGCCAAGTGCCTTAACACTAAACGCCATGGTAACAATTTCCTTTACGCCTGCGGGTAAGTTCTTGATGTTACAAATAATAACGATAAGTCCGCAAATGATATAGAAAATTGCCATTACGGGAACGACGATTGACGATACCTTTGAAATCCACTGTATTCCGCCGATAATGATAATAAGCGCAAGAACTGTTAAAACAATACCCGTTACCCATGTGGGAACAGAGAATGTAGTTGACATTGCGTCCGAGATTGAGTTTGCCTGTGTCAGGTTACCGATACCAAACGATGCAACCACTGCAAACAATGCAAACAAAAATCCCAAAACTATGCCTAATTTCTTCCATGGCAGAGCGTTTTTCATTGTGTACATCGGTCCGCCCGACATCTCGCCCTTTTCGTTTACCTCACGGTACTTTATCGCAAGCATACACTCCGAGAACTTTGATGTTAAGCCAAATGCCGCACTTATCCACATCCATACCAATGCTCCGGGTCCGCCCGATACCATAGCCGTTGCAACGCCGACAATGTTACCTGTACCTATCGTTGCGGCAAGTGCGGTTGTAAGCGCCGAGAACGGCGATACATCACCCTTACCGCTCTTTTTTCTTGCCTCTTTGCTAAGCGTTTTCTTTATGGCATAGCCTAAGTTCCGCCACGGCAAAAAGCCTGTCCGTATGGTAAGGAATATACCTGTGCCAACCAGTAAAATAAGCATGACAGGTCCCCATACGAAATCATCAACAGCAGTTAAAATGTTGTTTAAAGTTTCCATTTTCCCTTTTCCCCTTTTAATAATTTTAAGAAACAAAAAAGAGCATTTTTAATATGCTCCGATTTTGGTTTTGGATATAACGATTTTTAACCGAAATTCCTCCGTCCTTTTGCCTGAGAGATTAAACTTTTCAGTCCGTACACCTTCGGCACTCATTTTTGTGAGCTTCTCCGGAGCGTTACAAACGGCAGCAAGCTGCCGTTTCTAACCCTTATTCATTTCAATAATACAATTAGTATACCATATAGTGACAAAATTTCAAGTATTTTTTTCAATTTTTTCAGGTTTTAGTCCCGAAACTCATATTCTCCGGAGCCGATTTCGTATACCTCGCCCCCAAACTCGACTCTTGCAGTTGTGTTTGCAGGGATTTCAACTCTTAAAATATTTTGGCTATCCGTTTTTTCCCAACCGCTTTTTATAACACCGTAAGGACTGTTGATACTGCCCCTTGCATAGCTTATCCCATCGCCCAAGTGTGGCTTTATAAGTATCTTTTCATAGCCCGGATACGCAGGCTCAATACCTAACATACTCATAAACAGCCATTCGCCTACCGCGCCGTACGAATAATGGTTAAACGAGTTCATGGAAACATCGCCGAAGGTGTCGCTCTCGGCAATATACGAGTTCCAACGCTCCCAAATGGTGGTTGCGCCGTTTTTAACGCTGTATAGCCAGCTTGGGTTTTCGTCCTGTAACAGAAGCTTATACGCCATATCCGACATGCCGACCTTTGTAAGCGCAGGGTTTAGATGGGATATGCCCAAAAATCCGACTGTGAGCTTATCTCCCTCACGCTTTATTGCCTGTTTTAGATACTTCTTTGCATTCTCTATCCTGTCCTTTGGTATTAAATTAAATTCAAGAGCTAAAACATATGCAGTCTGTGAGGGCTTATTTTCCGATTTCTCGCTGTAATAGGTCTTGTTTATGCCGTCCATGCTCATTTCGCCCCAGTATGCGATTGAGCCGTCATCCTTTACCCATGCATCGCAAAATGCGGTTTTTATATTATTATAAAGCTCGCTGTATTTTTTTACATCCTCGTCAATGCCCAAAAATCCCGAAACCTTAACCATAATATCGGCAACTCTTGCCGCATACGCCGTTGCGGAGAGGATAAACGGAGTTGATTTGTCAAAGGTCAGGTGGTCGCCACGGGATTGCTGTGTCTGGATATACGGCTCCCTTGAGAAGTCGGACTGCTCCCACATCTCTTTTCCGTCAACAGTCCTCAGTCCTGTATTTCTCCTGCTCTCTCTGTTCTGGTATTCGACCCAGTTTTTCATCATATTGTAATTATCCCTGAGGATATTTATATCTCCGCATGAGCGGAACAGCTCCCACGGCACAATTACCGCCGCATCCGCCCAGCCTGCGCACGCGTCCGCTCTGTTGTCGCCGCCAAGCGGTGCGGTATCGGGAACGGCGCCCTGCTTGTTATACATAATCTGCGCGTCCCGCACATCCCGAAGCCACTTGCTCATAAACATTTTTATATCCGCATTATATGATGCCGTTCTTGCAAACACCTGTGCATCACCCGTCCAGCCCATTCGCTCGTTGCGCTGCGGACAGTCGGTATATACAAGCAAAGAGTTTCCTCGCTGTCCCCACAGGATATTTGAAAACAGCTTGTTTACCCTCTCGTCCGAGCACTCGAAAAAGCCCGTGTCTGTAACGGTGTTTGTAAGCACAAGTCCCGTTACATCAAGGATAATATTTTTATCTTGAAGGCTGTAGCCATTGCCTGTAATTTCTACATATCTGAAGCCATGCGATGTAAAGGTCGGGATAAATTCCTCGCCGTTACTATCGCCGTTTAGGATAAACACATCTGTATTAAATGCGGACCTTAAATTCCTCAGATACACCTCGCCCGACTGATAGCACATCTCGCCATACTGGACTTTTATGGTGTCGCCCCTGTTTCCCTTAACACGGATACGGACAGTGCCGACAATATTTTGCCCCAAATCATACACAAAATGCCCTGTCGGCATCTCACACATAAACTTACCCTGTATCTCCTTATACACCGTTGCGCAAGGTCCGTACTGCGCAGTAATCTTAAAATGTTCGTCTACACTTTCGCCGTTTGTGGGAACAGGGCTGTCGCTTGGCGGTGATATAACGGCACAAGCCGTCCATTTGGGGGATTTTAAATCCTCCCAATCGTATGATAGCCTGTTATCATAGGTTTCGCCGTTTAAGTAGTCGTTAAATAAAACAGGACCGCTGTTTGAAAACTGCCAACTATCATCTGTTACGAAACTTGCCTTTGTTCCGTCTTTATATGTAACCGTGAGCTTTCCCAAAAATGAGGGACGGCTTCCGTATATCATAGGCATATTTGAATAGCCCAAAAATCCGCTGTAATAGCCGTTACCCACCAGAGCGCCCAATGTATTTACACCGCTTTTAAAGCAGTCTGTTACATCGTATGTTTGATACATTATCCTTAAACGGTAATCGGTAAAGCCCGGGTTTAGGTAATCGTTATTTACCTTTTTGCCGTTTATATAAATATCGTAAACGCCCCGTGCGGTTGCATAAAGCCTTACGCTTTCTATATCCTTGTCAATATTTACCTGCTTTCTTACCGCAACCGCAGGATCGGGAACGGTAAGGTTAAATTCGTTATATACCTTTAGCACTCCGTCCTCGATTTTTCCGAGTGATGCAAGGTGTGAGTATGGGTTATCAAACCCGTCATCAACCAAGACCTTATTGTATGGGGAAAGCGCCTCAATCTTTAAGTTGTCGTACTCTGCCCTTGATGCCGCCTGCTCAAAGCCGAACATAAACAGTCGCTTTTTGTACGGGTGGAACGGCTTTTCCGTTACAAAAATCTCTTCATTGTCAATAACGCTTATACCGTCAATCTTAACCGTTACAACTCCGTCATTTGCAAAAAGCAAAAAGCTGTGCTCGTCAAATTCGGTGCCCTCGGGGATTGCCTGCTGAGGGATTTTATATCCGCCTTTTCCGAGCGTGTTAAAATACGGCTTTACACCTTCGGCGCGTGAGCCGCTCCATGAATTTGAGCTTTTTTCATATGTAAACAGCTCCCTGCTTATTGTGTCCACGCCAAACAACACATATTTATCACGGTTTCTCGCATTTACGACAATTCCGCAGGTTCCGTCAAGCGCCTTGAAATTTACGGAAAATCTGTATGAGCTGACTGCGCCCGTGTTCACGGTATCGTATGGCGAGCCAATCCATTGCGCCGTATTTTTGCCGTCTGTCCAGTTTGAGTAGTCCTCGCACATAAGACCTGTCTCAAAGCAGGTTTGTTGTGTGTCGGAATTTCCAAAATTGTCGCAAACCGTAACTTGTACAAAGTATTTGGTTTGCGGTATAAGCTCATCGCCCATATATTCTATATCATGACTTGACCTTGATAAAACAGTGGTGCTGTCCCAAACGCAATCTGAAAAAGACGCATTTTCCGATACCATAATGCGATATGATGCCTGTATGGTGTTTTTTTTGTTGCTGTGCATCTTCCATGAAAATGTCGGGTGCACTGTGTCAATTCCCAAAGGACTGTGCATGGAATTAACTTTTAAATCGTAAAGCATTGTACTAAATCCCCATTTATAAAAATTTAATTTATCTTAACATATATGCTTTTAAATTGCAATTATAATTTACAGACATTTTTTATGTTTTTTCAGTTACAAAAAACGAACTGCCCGCATAAAAATGCATACACTCCATTTGGTGATTATATATTGATTTGTTCCATGGCAATATAAATTTTGGTTTAGCGTATCATTTTGATTACGGTAAATTGGTATGGTCGTAGGGTTGGGGCTTGCTCCAACCGTTGTTTACGGTATCGGGGATACGGCAGGAGCAAGCCCCTGCCCTACAATTACAATACCCATTTACACACATAAACCAAAATTTATATTAAAATCGTGTAAAAAAAGACCGTCCGTATTGAATACGGACAGTCCTTTATATTTCATTCTGTTTTATTCTGCTTTTTCAGCCTCGGGAGTTGCCTGTGCAGTCTCCTCGGTTGTTTCCTCTGTGGGTTCTTCTGTAGCTTCTGTATCCTCAGCAGGAGCCTCCTCTGTAGCCTTCTGGCTTTCTAATCTTGACTCTTTTGCCTTTGTATCAACAGTTGTTCTTATATCCTTCCACAAGGTATCGCCTGTTACATCGTCACCAAGACCGTACTGTGTCTTGAACTCATCAAGCTTATCCTCACCGCCGATATAGTCCTTAACTGCGATCTCACCCTCAACTATATACCAAGGAGTTTCCTCTGTTATCTCCTCGCCGTCAGCTGTCTTTTCGGGAATGTGTAAGATTTCCTTTAACTGTGCGAAGTCAATTCCGCAAATATCCTCTGCATAATGCTTTGTCGGCATCATGTAAAGAGCTGCCATTTCCATTGTACTTGCCTTCATATCGGCAGGTAAACCGAACTTCTCAAGAAACTCCGGTACTGTCATACCCATCTGTGCCGATATATCGCCTATAGTGTTGCCTGTAACATCAACAAAGCCCTTGTGGTTATATGGGTTACAAAGCTTTGGTAACCAGCCTGCGTATGTGCTGAACTTAACACCGCCGTCTGAGCTTCTTGTTACAAATCCGCTTGCAACTGCGCCTAAAACCACAACTACTGCCGCAGCGATTGCAACAACCTTCTTTGCAGTCTTTGACTTCTTTGCCTTTGCTGCCGCCTCCTGCGCGTCACGCTCAGCCATAGCCTGTGCAACTGCTTTATCTACCTCTGAAACCTCTTCAACTTCGACAACTTCTGCTGCTGTTTCCTCTACTGCCTCTGTTGCATCTTCGGCCACATCTTCTGCTGTTTCCTCTACTGCCTGTGTTGACTCTTCGGCAACATCTTCTGCTGTCGCCTCTTGAGCTTCTGTAACTTCCTCTGTTACCTCTTCAATTTCTTCATTCAAATTCTTCTCGTCTGCCATGATAATTAAAACCTTTCTATCTTATTTTAAATAAAATTTATTCAGCCGGTGCCTCTGTAGGAGCAGGAGTAGGTGTTGCAAGCGTAGGACCTGCCGACATTATCTCCTCAAGCTTCTCATTGGCATCCTTAATTGACATATCGTCTGTGATTGAGCTTAAATCATAGCCTGCGTTTTTGTACTGCTCAACCATAGTATCATAATCCTCGCCAACATACTTCTTAAACGGGATTTTAGCCTCTGCCTCTTCCCAAACGGTGTCCTTTGTTATGCCTAAATCTGCTGCACCCCAGTCCGTCAAGAGCTTCTCGACATCTGTTGCTTCCTCTGCACTGTTAGACTCGTCAATGTACTTATAACGGTTTTCAACGGTCATTTTTGATGCAATCTCACTCTGAGTTGATGTCTTTGTGATACCGTCACCAATTGCCAAGCCGTACTTTTTTAAGTACTCATCAACCGAAATGCCTGCCTGGTTTGCAAGGTACCTTACAGTCGGCTCCTGCTCTCCGTTCTGGATGCTTGTTGCTTCCTCTGATACTGCCTTTTCCTCAATGTTTGCAGAAATCTTACCGTATGTTGCAAAAACTCCAAGTGCCGCCACTATCAGAATGATGATTACAACGCATAAGGTCATCATCTTGTCCATTGGCGTTGCTTTTTCCTTAACAGGTCTTGCCATATTTGTTTCCCCTTTCATTTGTACGCATATATGCAATTATCATATCCCATATAATATACCACTATCAATTAAAAAAATCAACTGTTTTTGTCTAACTTAAATATTAAATTTTTGTGAATAGAAAATGTGTAAATTTGATTAAATGAATAATGAATGATGAATAATGAATAATTACGGTGGAAAAATCTTCGATTTTTCTTTGATAATATGGCGGTTTGGGATAAATTTGGGTTTATATGCGTAAATGGGGATCGCAATTTGTAGGGGAGGGTTTCCATGCCCTCCCGTTCCCAGTATGCATTATCGGGGATACGGGCAGGCACGGAGACCTGCCCCTACGACCATACCAATTTACCGTAACCCAAATGGTACCATAAACCAAAATTTACCGCACAAAATGCCCCGATACCGCACAAAAAACGGAGCATGGCAAAGCCACACTCCGCTGTTGTATCTGCATTAGTCGTTATAGTTCATCATATCTGTCCAGCTTGCAGTACCTACATTCTGTATATTTTCTCCGTT
>JAFSXU010000008.1 GCA_017443895.1 Clostridia bacterium | reverse complement strand
CCTTCAGACCTGAGCAGTACATAACCAGAGCCGAGGCTATGACGCTCATAAATAAGATGCTCGAAAGAGTGGTTAATGCGGAAAACATACATTCCGACGCAATCTTCTGGCCCGACAACCTCCCTGAAATGTGGTACTACACAAATGTGGAGGAGGCCACAAACTCACACGATTACGACAGACTTTCCGACAATACCGAAAAATGGATCGGGATAAACACTCCGAGGGATTGGGAGAAGCTCGAAAGAGCCTGGTCAACCGCTGACGGCGTGGGACACGAGGATTCGGTATTCTTCGGTGAATAAATAAAACCCTTTCAAATAAAACGGTTTGGAAATATTAAACTACAGCGCTTCCTGCTTTTAGCGGGAAGCGCTTTTTTTCTTGAAATTATAAAGACAATGTAGTAAAATAGAAAATAGGAGATGACGTAGTGTTAAAGAACACATTTCTCTCACATCCTGTTTTTTTATTGAACGGATAGAAAGGATGATATATTATTATGAAGATATTAGAAAAAATAAGTGATTTGTTTGGCAAATATCTGGCGATTATAGTTCTTGCTGTGGCTGCGTTATCTTTGTTTCTGCCAAAATCGGCACTGTGGATACAGACCTCGTGGGTGAACTATCTGCTTATGGTTATAATGTTCGGTATGGGACTTACTATGAAGCCAAAGGATTTTACGATAGTGTTCACAAAACCGAAGGAAATCATCATAGGCTGCGCGGCGCAGTTTATAATAATGCCGGCGCTTGCCTTTGTGTTGAGCCGCGTATTCAACCTCGACGCGGCGCTGACTGCCGGCGTGGTACTTGTCGGAACCTGCCCCGGCGGTACGGCGAGTAATGTTATAACATATTTTTCAAAAGGTGACGTCGCACTGTCAGTAGGAATGACAAGTGTGAACACGCTCCTTGCGCCGGTTTTAACACCTGCGATTACATTTCTGCTTTTGCGTACAGCGGTAAGTGTAGATATAGTAAGTATGTTTTTAACCATTATAGAGGTCATAATTGTTCCCATAGGCCTGGGCTTTGTAATAAACAAATTTTTCGGTAAATTCACCGCCAAAGCGTCAAAATTTTTGACGGTGGTTTCCACGATTGCAATATGTATGATTATAAGCTCGGTGGTAGCGCATAATTCTGAAAAAATACTCACAACAGGAGCAATAGTATTTGTCGTTGTAATCTTACATAACCTGCTCGGCTACGGCTGTGGATTTGGCCTTGGAAAATTGTTAAAACTTCCGCCGTCTAAAACAAAAGCGCTGTCGATAGAGATAGGTATGCAGAACTCGGGACTGGCAACAAGCCTTGCGGGAAGCGCTTTTCCAAGCCTTGCTATGGCAACTGTGCCCGGGGCGATATTCTCTGTGTGGCATAACATATCCGGCGCGATTTTAGCGGGAATTTACCGCAGGTGGAACAGCATATAAGTATATAAATAGATTATTAGGAGGAATACAGAATGAAAGTAATCTTATCAGCAATCTTATCAGCGGCACTTGTTATAGGCACGGCAGCGCAGGCGGCGCAGTACACTATCACATATTACGATGCGGAGGGAAGCTTAGTAAACGCAAAAAGTCTTGACCGTCCTTCGGATATGGATATAAGCGAATACATAAACCACTACGTAACAAGCGACACCGAAAGTATAAAAATTCATAAGTATGATGATGGCGAATGGAACATATACGATGCGGAAGCGACCCCGGCTGCGGATAATATTTCCTATACCGAAAAAGCCCCGAATGTAACGGATGAAATGTGCCGCGCCGATTACTGGATTAAAGACGGGGCAGACAATCTTATCCTGTCAACGGACGAAATCAAGGCGCTAAACGCCCGCATTATGGCTGAAAAGGAAACTATGATGTATGACCTTGACAGCCTGCCGGAAACTTATGACGGTAAGGCAATGGCTCAGTCGCTTGCAGGT
>JAFSXU010000056.1 GCA_017443895.1 Clostridia bacterium | reverse complement strand
CAACGCAGAGAACATTACACTGATTATCACCACGACTGGACTGCTGACTATCAGGCGTTTGACACAACATATGACGATTTCTTTTGGAAATATATTACAAGCGGAATTTTTAATGAAGGCGGATATTGGTATTATGTTTCATACAACAGCGAAAAGCAAGTAGATACCATTTGCAAGAGGAGTATTGCAACAGGCGCAGAGAATGTTATTATTGAGCTGGGCGATGTATGGTCATATACAGATGGTTATGATGATAAAATTATGCCACGCTCGAGTAAGCTGTTTTTGCATCTTTCAAGAATATATTACATTTCGCCGTATATAATACTGTCTGCCGATTTAAACGGTAATGATATAAAAGTAGAATGTGAGCCTGAAATCGACGAAGATGAGGCATATGTTTGCGGGCTTGCAAAAGAAGGAACAACTGCGAGATACTGTGTTATGCAGCTGCAAGCCGGTTTGCAAAGATACGATTTTATTTATGAAGATACATTTGTGCTGTCTAGAGTCTCCGTGTCTCTCGATAATGATAGCTATATAATTACGCTTGACAAGAGCGTTCAAAGCGGAATTTTATTTGCCGCCGTATATAATGATGCCGGAACAGTATGCGTACCTGTTCTTGCACAAAGTGTAGGTAGCGCGGGAACTGCCGGTTATGAATTTAACGCTTCTGCCGCATCGGGATATACTAAACTTAAGGTAATGATTTTTGACGGACTTAAACCTTTGGTTGATCCGTGCGCGGAATTTGATTTAAATAATAAATGATTACAGTCGGATTAAGTGATTGGAGGATAATATGATAAAAAAATTACTTGCTTTTTTAATATGTGTAATTATTATCTGTCCTTCGGGATATGCTGACAGCATTGCGCCCGATGCTTTTGAGGGAATAATTATTTATGTAGATGACTTTAATATGTTTGAAAAGCCCAAGCTTTCTGCCCCTGCGACAAGATCCGGAGCTAAAGGCGGACCTGTTAGCGACATAGAAGGCGCAAAAGCCGCTATGAAGGCTGCAATGCTTGAGCATAAAGAAATTTTAGACTGTTCCCAATATTATATATCTGTAGGCACGGCAATAAATATTTTTCGCAGCTTATGGTATGAAGCACCTGAATTGTTTTATGTAAATTTTTATACGAGTAGTTTTTCGGTTGATCCAAATAAAGACTGGCAATACTATGAAAGCGGTAACAATCTTACAGCGCAGGCAATGCAATTTGGGATTCCGTACAGATTTAACAAAGAATCTGCGGAGGGAAAAAAGGCTTTAATACAAAAAGAGTGCAATAATATTTTAAAAGAAATATCACCCGGTATGGGTGATGTCGAAAAGGTACTTGCTGTGCATGACTACTTTGCGCTGAACTATGAGTATAATTATTCGGCGGTAGGTTCAAATTATATCACTAATCCCGAAGCATACTCAATGGACGGAATTTTCATTAAAAAAACAGCAGTTTGTCAGGGTATTGCGCTTGGATTTATGTATGTTCTCGGGCTTCTCGGGATAGACAGCGTTTATGTGCCGAGTCTGGATATGGTACACGCGTGGAATCTCGTAAATATTAACAAAAATTGGTATCATGTAGATGTTACATGGGATTTGTATTATAATCAATATGCAGGCTGGTGCTGCCATGATTATATCTTGTTGAGCGATACGGCAATAGGTCAAGCCCGCCCGCACTATCAGTACACTCACTATGGCTGGGAAGCCGACTATATGGCACTTGACACAACATACGACAGCTACTTTTGGATAAGTGTTACGAGCGGGATTTTTTACAATGACGGATATTGGTATTATGTTTCAATAAACAGCGATACCTATGCAGACGATATTTGCAGACGGAATATAGCAACCGGCGAGGAGAGCGTTGTTATCAAACCCGGCGGCTATTGGATTTATGGCGAAACTGAAGAAAGTTATCTTTTTGTGCCGAATTCACGCAAAATGTTCCTGCACAATTCCAGAATATATTACACAACTAGAAAGAGCATATGCTCGGCAGATCTTGATGGCAAGAATTCAGTAAAAGAAGTTACGCTTGATACAGATGAGCAATATACATATGTATGCGGTCTTGTTAAAGACGGTGGAAACGCGAGATACTGTGTTATGAAGATGTCTCAAAGCGGAAACT
>JAFSXU010000055.1 GCA_017443895.1 Clostridia bacterium | reverse complement strand
AAGCGCCAGGGTATCCGTCATGAGGTATTGAATGCAAAATACCACGCAAAGGAAGCGGAGATTGTTGCCCAGGCAGGTAAAAAGGGCGCTGTTACCATTGCCACAAACATGGCAGGCCGTGGTACGGATATTATGCTTGGCGGTAATGCCGAGTACATGGCAAAGAACGAAATGGCAAAGCTTGGCTATGAGGAGGACCTTATAAACGAGGCTACGGGCTTTGCAGATACAGACGATGAGGCAATCTTAGAGGCAAGAGCAAAGTATACCGAGCTATACAATGCGTTTAAGGAAAAAATCCAGCCCGAGCAGGAGGAGGTAAAGAAGCTTGGCGGACTGTTCATAATCGGTACGGAGCGCCACGAATCAAGGCGAATTGATAACCAGTTAAGAGGTAGAGCGGGCCGTCAGGGCGACCCGGGTGCATCAAAGTTCTTCTTATCGCTTGAAGATGACCTTATGCGAATTTTCGGCTCGGACAGAGTTAAGAAAATGGTTGCCGCAATGGGTATTGAGGAAACTGACCCGATTGAAGCAAAAATGCTCACAAACTCAATCGAGAACGCACAGAAGAATATCGAAAGCCGTAACTTTGACTCCCGTAAGAATGTGCTCCAATACGATGCGGTTATGAACGAGCAGAGAAAGATTATATACCGTCAGCGTCAGATGGTGCTTGACGGCGAGGATATTTCATCAACTATTAAGGAAATGATTGAGTCCGTTATTGACAGCGCGTTAGACGATTATATCGGTATTTCGGAGATCCCTGAGGAATGGAATTTGCGTGCAATCCGTGAATTTGCAGACAGAAACCTGTTTGCAATGGGCGAGTTTAAGTTTGACGAGGACGAGCTTGAACTCCTGTCCCGTAACGACATAAGGGACGATTTATTGGAAGTTGCAAATAAGCGTTATGAGCATCAGTGCGAGGTATTCGGCGAGAATATGCCCGAGCTTGAGCGAGTAATAATGTTAAGAGTCGTTGACACGCTTTGGATGGATCATATTGACGAAATGGAGCATGTAAAGCGAGAGATAGGACTCCGTGCCTACGGACAGCATGACCCTGTTATCGAGTACAGAACTGTAGGTACCGAGCTTTACGAGGGAATGCTTGATGCAATAAAGCGTGATACGGTACGCTATGTGCTTGGCGCAATGCCGAGAGTCGAAATAAAGCGCGAGCAGGTTGCAAAGCCTATTGACACAGGCTCTGACGGGTCTTTGAGCGCGACGAAGAAGAACACATCAAAGGCTAAGGTTGGCAGAAACGATCCGTGTCCGTGCGGCAGCGGTAAAAAATACAAAAACTGCTGCGGTAAAAACGGCGCAGACAGAAAAAATGACTGATTAAACTAATTCAAAGAAGGAAGTGAATAAAATGCTTGAATACGATGAGTACAGATTAGAGCTCACAGGTCTTGAAAAGAGCATTATAGAACTGAGGGATTCACTTTGACATTGACGGTGCAATGTCAAAGGTAAAGGAGCTTGAGAGCCAAACTCTTGAGCCTGATTTCTATTCGGATATGAAGAACTCGCAAAAGGTTCTTCAAAATATCAAGCAATTAAACGATAAAATTCAAAAATACAATAACCTCCATACCCAATGGGAGGATACGCTTATTTTAATTGACCTTGCAAACGAGGAAAATGACGAGTCCATGCTTGATGAGGTAAAAACTGCGGTTGAAAACATTAAAACGACGCTTGATACCATGACGCTTGAAACGCTCCTGAGCGGTCAGTATGACAATTCAAACGCCATTATAACGCTCCATGCGGGCGCAGGCGGTACGGAGGCGCAGGACTGGTGTCAGATGTTACTCAGAATGTACCAGATGTGGGCGACAAAAAACGGCTATGAATACGAAATTATGGACACGCTTGACGGCGACGAGGCAGGAATAAAGAGCTGTACAATGGAAATCCGAGGCGAAAACGCTTACGGGTACTTAAAAGCGGAAAAGGGCGTACATAGACTTGTGCGTATTTCACCGTTTAACAGCGCAGGAAAGAGAATGACATCGTTCTCGTCGGTTGAGGTCATGCCGGAGCTTGACGATGATGTTGAGATTGATATTCGCCCCGAGGATATTGAAATGGAGGCGTTCCGTGCATCGGGCGCAGGCGGTCAGCATATCAATAAAACCTCCTCTGCCGTAAGACTTACACATAAGCCGACAGGTATCGTTGTATCGTGCCAGACACAGCGTTCACAGTTCCAGAACCGTGACTATGCCATGAAGATGCTAAAGGCAAAGCTTGTTGAGCTTGCCGAGCAACAGCAAAAGGAAAAGATTGCCGATATTCAGGGCGCACAAATGGAAAACGGCTGGGGTTCACAGATACGCTCGTATGTGTTCCAGCCATATACCATGGTTAAGGATTTAAGAACAGGCTTTGAAATAGGCAATATCGGCGCAGTTATGGACGGCGAATTAAACGGCTTTATTAACGCTTATTTAAAGGCGGTTAAATTGGGGACATTACTAAAATAAATATTTGAACGGGAAACGGAGCTGCTTGAATAAACAGCTCTGTTTTTTTTGGACAAAACGGTATCGCCAAATAAATTTTGGTTTAGCGTACCAATTAAAAAATCGTAAATTGGTATGGTCGTAGGGTTGGGGCTTGCTCCAACCGCATCCAATATGCGATATCGTGGACACGGCAGGAGCAAGCCCCTGCCCTACAATACATTAGGTTAATACCCCTATAAACCAAAATTTATCCCAAACCGCCATATTATTAAAGAAAAATCGAAGATTTTTCCACCATAATTATTCATCATTCATTATTCATTATTAATTTAATCCATTTACCCCGCTAAACCAAAATTTAAGGCTGAAAAAATCAAATTACACATAATCGGCAGATGTTAGATTTTTTTGTTTTTACAAGTGCTTTACAAACGGAACTTTTTTGGCATATTTACTTGAATTTCGGGCAAAAAAATGGTATAATAACTATGAATTTTTGTACTTAAATTTTGACTGAACGGATATAGATTATGATAGATAAAATTTGGAGATATAAAGACACTAAAATATCTGATGCGGTAGCCGTTAAAATGTCTCGGGACCTTAAAATACCGCGCATAATTGCAAAGGTTTTATTAAACCGTGGTATTAACAGTGACGGTGCCATGGATTTTATAAAAAAGTCCATGCAGGGGGTAATAAATCCCATGCTTTTAACGGATATGGATAAGGCAGTTAACAGGATACTTTTAGCGCTTAAAAATAACGAGCAGATAACGGTTTACGGTGATTACGATGTTGACGGCATAACCTCAACGGCTATGGTATACGAGTTTTTAAAGGAGCATGGTGCAAATGTTTCCTACTACATTCCTGCAAGAGCCGACGAGGGCTACGGCATAAACATAATGGCTGTAAACAAGCTCAGAAAAAGCGGAACAAAGCTTTTAATAACCGTCGATTGCGGAATAACGGCTATAGGCGAGGTGGAATTTGCCCGTTTACAGGGTATGGATGTTATAATAACCGACCACCATACCTGTAAGGAGCGCCTGCCCGAGGCGGCAGCTGCAATAATAAACCCAAAACGCCCCGACTCTGATTATCCCTTTGATGCGCTTGCAGGCGTTGGCGTGGCGTTTAAGCTGATACTTGCCCTTACAATGGCACTCAAGGAAAGCACAAATGAGTGTTTCTCAAAATATGTTGACATTGTGGCAATCGGAACGATTGCGGATGTTGTATCATTAACAGGTGAAAACAGGATTATTGTAGACCGTGGACTTATATCCCTTAAAAACACACAACGGCCGGGTCTTATTGCGATAAAAGAGGTATCGGGCGCAGACCAAAAACCGATAAATGCAACAGTTGTAGCATTTGCCATTGCGCCGAGGCTAAACGCCGCAGGCAGGCTTGGAACTGCAACAACGGCGGTGGAATTGCTTTTAACAAAGGATATTGACCGTGCAAGGGAGATTGCCGCCGAGCTTGATAACGAGAACAGGGAAAGACAGGAAACCGAGCAGGAAATATTTGCCGAGGCTCTTGATATGATTTCAAAGGATGCAAACTTTGACAAGAAAAAGGTTATTGTTCTTGCACATGAGGATTGGCACGGCGGAGTCATAGGAATTGTTGCATCAAGGCTTTGTGAAAGGTATTATAAGCCGTGCATCTTAATATCTCATTCAAACGGCATAGGCAAGGGCAGCGGAAGATCAATAAAGGGCTTTAACCTTTTTGATGCGCTCTCATATTGCGAGGACTGCTTAACCGAGTTTGGCGGACATTCCGTTGCGGCAGGGCTTAATGTCAATATGTCCGACCTTGACAGGTTCATAACCAAGATAAACAAATACGCAGACGGAGTTTTGACTCCCGATTTAATGGTTCCGTCTGTGGATATTGACTGTAAAATATCGCCTGATGAGGCAACTCTTGAAAATGCAAGGCTCATTTCGTCATTGGAGCCGTTTGGCATGGGTAATGAAAAGCCGATATTTTCGCTTGAGGGCGTAACAGTATCGGATATTGCCACTATCGGAAATGATAATAAGCATTTGCGGATGCGTTTTATGACATCTTCGGGTGTTTTAAATGCGATTGGCTTTGGATTTGGCGCTGCGGCAGAGAAATTTAAGGTGTCGGATTGTGTTGATGTGGCATTCACACTTGATATAAATAACTATAACAATAAAAATTATCTACAGCTTGTGATAAAAGATATAAAGTGTAGTGAATAATGAATGATGAATAATGAATAATTATGGTAGAAAAATCTTCGATTTTTCTTCAATAATGTGCCGTTAGGCACAATTCATGAAAACCAACGGTTTTCAAATCATGCCGACAGGCAATTCATGCGTTAGCTTAAATGAATAATTACAGGAAAAAGGAGTGATGAGCGTGAGTGAGAAAGCGATAATAATTGATCCGGAAAAAATCCCGGAGATAATTTCGGATAACGACAAGATTATTGATGACATAATAGCAAAAGTACAAGGCTATGCGCCGTCGTCCAATACCGATATGATTTACATTGCATACCGTCTTGCAAAGCATGCGCACGCAAATCAGTTCAGAAAAAGCGGTGCGCCCTACATTGAGCATCCCGTTCAGATTGCGTATATTGCATCGGAATTAGGTCTTGATGCGACTGCAATTTCTGCGGCGCTGTTGCACGATGTTGTTGAGGACACTTCATATACCTTAGAGGATCTTGCCACACTTTTCGGGCAGACGGTTGCAGATATTGTTGACGGTGTTACAAAGTTAAAGCAGATACGCTACAGCACCCGTGAAGAACAGCAGGTTGAAAACTACAGAAAGATGTTCCTTGCAATGTCAAAGGACATTCGTGTGGTTGTTATAAAGCTTATCGACAGGCTCCACAATATGCGAACCATGGACTTTATGCCACACGACAAACAGCTTTTAATATCCAAGGAAACGCTTGATGTGTATGCGCCTTTGGCGCACCGTTTGGGTATGTCAAAGATAAAAATAGAGCTTGAGGATTTATCGCTAAAATACCTCGACCCCGTTGCCTTTGACGAGATAAAATCAAATATCCACCAAAAGAAAGAGGAACGGGAAAAATACCTCACCGATATTATGGAGGTATTGCGCTTAAACCTTGACAGAATGAATATAAAGGCGGAGGTTACAGGCCGTGCCAAGCATTTTTACAGCATATTCAGAAAAATGTATACACAAAACAAGACCTTAGACCAGTTATACGACCTTTTTGCGGTAAGGGTAATAGTAAACTCGGTTGCCGATTGCTATGCGGTTTTGGGAATGGTACACGATTTGTATAAGCCGATGCCAATGCGGTTTAAGGACTATATCGCAATGCCAAAGCCAAATATGTACCAGTCATTGCATACCACGCTAATTGGCCCCGGGGGTGTACCGTTTGAGGTGCAGATACGGACATGGGAGATGCACAAGATTGCAGAAGAGGGTATCGCGGCGCATTGGAAATATAAAGAGGGCATATCGGGTCAGACACAAATGGATACCACCTTTGAATGGGTGCGCCAGCTTTTGGACACTCAAAAAGAAATTATCGACAGTGACGATTTTATGCACGCTATCCGTGTTGATTTGTTCTCAGACGAGGTATTTGTGTTCACGCCTCAGGGTAAGGTAATATCCCTGCCTGCAGGCTCAACGGTTATAGACTTTGCATTTGCGATACATTCGCAGGTCGGCTATAAAATGAGCGGTGCAAAGGTTGACGGAAAGATTGTACCCAATAACTACCATGTAAAGAACGGCGAAATTATCGAAATACTTACCGCAAACACACACGGGCCCAGCCGTGACTGGCTCTCCATATGCAAAACCTCAAACGCAAGGAATAAGATAAACCAGTGGTTTAAGCGTGAAAAGCGTGAGGAGAATATCGAGGAGGGCAAGGAAGCGATTGAAAAGGAGCTTCGCCGTCTGGGAAATACCCATGCTCAATTATTTAAGCCCGAATGGGTTGCAATGCTTACACGCCGTTACGGGTTTGCATCGCTTGACGATTTATACGCAAGCATCGGCTACGGCGGACTTACCGCGCAAAAGGTAGTGTTCAGACTCCGTGAAGAATGGGTAAAGGCAAACAAAGAGGCAGAGAACCAGAAAAAACTCGAAGCGGTGTTTGACAGCGAAACAAATACCGTGTCCGCAGAGCCTACACGCCGTACCGCATCAAGCCGTGGCATTGTTGTAAAGGGCATTGATAACTGCCTTGTAAGACTTGCAAAATGCTGTGCGCCTGTGGCAGGCGACGACATTGTGGGATTTATCACAAAGGGCAGGGGCGTAAGCGTGCACAGAAGAGATTGCACCAATATTCAGCCCGAAAACCTGAGCGAAGAGGATAAAAACAGATTTATCGAGGTTTGGTGGGATAAGGAAAAAAGCTCGTCATATGTTTCGCACCTTCAGGTCGAAGCGCCTAACCGTGACGGTGTGCTTTTGGAGATTACAAACATTCTTGCAAATCTTAAAATTCCGTTTAAGTCCGTAAATGCGTTTGTGAATAAAAAAGGCATTGCCATTATCCAAATGGGCGTCGAGATACGAAATACCTCCGATTTGTCCTTGCTTATCAAAAAAATTAAGCAGGTGCACGGAGTAACAACCGTATCAAGACTTTCAAATTAAAAATCGTCCCAAAGCTTATTACAGGAGTAAAAAATGGAAAAGATAGATATAAATATCAATACCGAATACATAAAGCTTGACCAGCTGTTAAAGTTCTCCGCCGTTGCCGGGAGCGGTGCCGATGCAAAGGATATGATATTATCGGGCATGGTTTCATTAAACGGCGAGGTATGCCTTATGCGTGGCAAAAAGGTGCGTGAGGGAGATACGGTTAAGGTCGAGTTTCAAGACGAAACGGTTGAGATTACAGTAGGACACGAATAATGTATATTTCATCATTATCACTTATGAATTTCCGTAACTACGAGAACCAGAAAATTCGGTTCTCACCCTATACAAATCTTATTTACGGAGATAACGCACAGGGTAAAACCAATATATTAGAGGCGCTTTATTTGTTCTCACAGGGCAGGTCGCACAGGACAAAATTAGACCGTGAGCTTATAAAATTCGGCGCGGACTCTGCACGGCTAAAGCTCAAATTCCATGACAGCGACCGTGATTATACCGCCCTTATGCAGATGGTGAGAAACGGAAGAAAAACGATAAACATAAACCATATTCCCATAACAAAATTGAGTATGCTTATGAATTATCTAAATATCGTTATGTTCTCGCCCGAGGATTTAAACCTTATAAAAGGCTCACCGTCTGCAAGACGGCAGTTTATTGACTCCGCAATAAGCCAGCTTTACCCTGCATACCTTATAAGCCTTACCGAATACCATAAGGCGCTTGTTCAAAAGAGCAGTTTGTTAAAGTCGATAAAGCGCGGTGCGGATAAGACAATGTTATCCGTGTGGAACGAACAGCTTGCAAAAAACTGCGCACGGATTATGAACGAAAGACACGCATTTATAAACGAGCTTTGCACCTTTGCAAAAGTGATACAAAAAGAGATTTCAAACGAGGATTTTGATGTTCATTATGTGCCGAGTATCAGGGTGGATAAGGTTGATGCAGACACGATATTTAACTTCCTTGAATTACATTCAAGGCGTGAGATTGAGTTTAAGTCTGCGCTATACGGCATACAGCGTGATGATATAAATGTGTTTATAAACAATAACAATGCAAGAATTTACGGCTCACAGGGACAGCAAAGAAGCGCAACTCTTTCATTAAAGATTGCCCAGGCTGAGTATATACATTCGGTAAAAGGCGAGTACCCCGTACTCTTGCTTGATGATATAATGAGCGAGCTTGACATAAACCGCCGTACCTATCTTGCCGAGAAGATAAAAAATAAGCAGGTTTTTATAACCTCAACCGATACCGACCTTGTAAAAAGCACCGACCAGACAAAGCTGTTCTATGTAAAGCAAGGTCAGGTATACGAGGGTGAATAAATTTTGGTTTAGATGCGTAAATGGGTATTGTTATTGTAGGGCAGGGGCTTGCTCCTGCCGTCGTATACGGTATCGGGGATGCGGTTGGAGCAAGCCCCAACCCTACGACCATACCAATTTACGATTTTGCAATGGTACGCTAAACCAAAATTTATACGGCAGAAATAACGCAAACAAACCACATACCACAGGAGATTTTATGTACATTCATGTAGGCAACGACATTGTTGTAAATACCAAAGACATTATCGGTATTTTTGATATGGATAACACTACCGTATCACGGCAGGGGAAGAGCTTTCTGCCCCATGCCCAAAAAGATGGTATAATAATAAACGCAACAGACGATTTGCCAAGATCGTATGTTGTTGTGTCGCACAAGGGCAAAAAAGCGGTATATATTTCATCATATACCACGCAGGCGCTTGAAAAACACACAAAAAATCAGTAAATAAAAGGAAAACATATTAAGAGGAGATTTAGAATGAGTGATTTAGAAAACAAGGTAGACGAAGTAAAATACGACGAAAACCAGATCCAGGTTCTTGAGGGACTTGAGGCGGTGCGCAAAAGACCCGGTATGTATATCGGCTCTACACATTCGGCAGGTTTGCACCACCTGGTTTATGAGATTGTTGATAACTCCATAGACGAGGCTTTGGCAGGCTACTGTTCCGAGATTAAGGTTCAGATTAACCCCGATAACTCCGTAACCGTAGAGGATAACGGACGAGGCATACCTGTAGGTATCCACCCACAGCAGGGTATACCGACTGTTGAGGTTGTTCTTACCATACTCCATGCCGGCGGTAAGTTCGGCGGCGGCGGATACAAGGTATCGGGCGGTTTGCACGGTGTTGGATCATCTGTTGTAAATGCCTTATCAGAGCATTTGGAGGTTGAGGTATCAGACGGCGAGCATATCCATTATCAGAGCTATCAGCGCGGTGTTCCGACCTGTAAGTTAAAGGTTATAGGCGATACGGATAAGACAGGTACAAAAATTACCTTCAAGCCCGACCCTGAAATTTTTGAGGTGCTTGAATTTGATTACGATACATTATTAAAGCGGTTAAGAGAGCAGGCATTTTTAAACAAGGGCGTAAAGATACTCTTTACCGATTTACGAGTTGAAGAGCCACAGACTGTAACTCTTTATGCCGAGGGCGGTATAAAGGAGTTTGTTGACTACTTAAATATCCACAAAGACCCGATTCATGACGAGGTTGTATACTTTGAGGCAAAGCGTACAGGTATGGAGGTTGAGGTTGCAATGCAGTATACCACCTCATATACAGAAACCCTGTTGAGCTTTGCAAACAATATCCATACCGTTGACGGCGGAACGCACGAAACAGGCTTTAAGGCAGGTCTTACAAAGGTATTAAACGATTATGCAAGAAAGTATAATCTCTTAAAGGAAAAGGATCCGTCTTTATCGGGCGAGGACACAAGAGAGGGACTTACAGCCATAATCTCGGTTAAGGTTGAGGAAGCGCAGTTTGAGGGACAGACCAAGGCAAAGCTTGGTAACAGCGGTGCAAGAACGCTTGTTGAAAAGGCATTGCAGGACAAGCTTGCGGCATTTTTGGAGGAAAACCCAAGGGTTGCAAGAACGATTATTGATAAAACCCTTACAGCGTCCCGTGCAAGAGAGGCGGCAAAGCGTGCAAGAGAGGCAACCCGTAAAAATTCGGGCCCGTCAGACAGCGCACTTTTGGGTAAGCTTGCAAGATGTACCGACGAGGGTGAGGACTATGCAGAGCTGTTCATCGTTGAGGGCGATAGTGCAGGCGGAAGCGCAAAGCAGGGCAGAAACAGACGCTTTCAGGCAGTCCTTCCGCTTTGGGGCAAGATGTTGAATGTTGAGAAATCACGCGCGGATAAGGTTTACGGAAACGATAAGTTCCTGCCTGTTATAAAGGCTTTGGGAACAGGTATCGGCGAGGAATTTGACATTACAAAGCTAAACTACGGAAAGATAGTTATTATGGCGGATGCCGATGTTGACGGCGCGCATATAAGAACATTGCTCCTTACATTCTTCTTCCGTTATATGAGGCCGCTTATTGATAACGGTAATATCTATATTGCCCAGCCACCGCTTTATAAGGTATGGACAGGCAAGAACAAGAACCTTGTCGAGAGATACGCATTCTCCGATGATGAGCGTGATGTGCTTATTGCCGAAATGGGACAGGGCGCAAAGGTACAGCGCTATAAAGGTCTTGGAGAGATGGACCCTGAGGAGTTAAAGGAAACCACCATGGACCCTGAGCGCCGTACAATGTTAAGAGTTGACTTATCGGACGCTATTGAGGCAGACCAGACCTTTACCCTGCTTATGGGCGATAAGGTTGAACCGCGTCGTGAGTTTATTGAGGCGAATGCAAAATATGTATCAAATCTTGATGTTTAAATTTGGAATTTAAGACTAAAAAACCTCCGTTTTTCACATACTGATAATAACATTAGTGTGAGCGGAGGTTTTTTTGTTGAGCAAATAAAGCCTCGTCAGCTGCCATAAGTGGCGTCAGCCGAGTTACCGTAAGCGTGGGTTAGGTTGGTGGCAATAGCGAGGAGGTTTTATTTATGTCCGGTTTTAAATATTTTTTTCTGTTTTTCGTAGGCGGTATTGCCTATTATCTTATTGAAATTATCTATCGTGGCATATCCCACCCTGCAATGATGGCGCTGGGCGGTGCGTGCTTTGTCTTGATTGCGGTGATAAATAACCGTTTTCGGTTTTTGCCGATTATAATAAGGCTTATATTATCAACCGTTATTATAACGGCGCTTGAATTTATTGCAGGCTGTATTTTAAATTTGTGGCTTGGACTTGGGATTTGGAGCTATAGTGGTATGCCGTTTAATGTGCTTGGTCAGATTTGCCCTTTGTATATGGGTTTTTGGTTTTTGCTATCCGCCGTGGCATTTTTATTGCACAATAAAATGGAACAGCGTTTCTTTGGTTGATGTGTTAAATTTGGGTTTAGCGTACCAATTGAAAAACCGTAAATTGGTATGGTCGTAGGGGCAGGTCTCCGTGCCTGCCCGTATCCCCGATAGCGCATATTGGGAACGGGAGGGCATGGAAACCCTCCCCTACAAATTTCAATACCCATTTACGCACATAAACCAAAAATTATTTCCGTATTATTTATTTGTGCTCTGCATATACTTATCCATGGCATCTGCAACCTGCTTTGAATAGTTTACCGCCTCAACAACCGTTCTTGCGCCTCTTACAACATCGCCCGAGGCAAAAATTCCGTCCCTTGTTGTTTCGCCGTAGGTATTTGTTACCAATAAACCCTTATCGTTTACATCAAGACCTGAGGTTGTAGACACTATTCTGTCCTTGGGGCCTTGGGATATTGCAATAATTGTAGATGTGGCAGGGTAGAGCTTTTCCGTACCCTTTATAGGCGACAGGTTTCCGTGTCCGTCACATTCAAGCTCCACAAATACTGTGCCCTCGTCCGTTATCTCGACAGGCTCAACATGTACATAGAAATTAACGCCGTCTATCTTTGCATACTCAACCTCAACCTCACTTGCTGCCAAATGATCCGAGCGTGAGAACACATTTACCTCCTTACAGCCGTGACGGAGCGCCGTTCTTGCAACATCCATGGCGCTGTTGCCTGCGCCTATGATATTTAAGCTCTCGCCCAAGGTATACACATCGGGGTTTGTAAGATAGTTTATCGCAAAATGCACATTTCCAAGCGTTTCACCCTTAATATGCAGGGTGTTTGGTTTCCAGACTCCCGTGCCTATAAATATTGCACTGTATCCGTCACGGAACATATCATCAACCGTTATGGTTGTTCCGATTGCAGTGTTTGGTCTTATCTTTATGCCCATTGAAAGGAGCAGTTTTTTATACCGTTCAATTATCGTCTTTGGCAGTCTGAACTCGGGTATACCGTAGCGCAAGACTCCGCCAATCTTTTCCCTTGATTCAAATATCGTTATGTCATAGCCACGCCTTGCAAGAATTATTGCAATTGTAAGTCCTGCCGGACCTCCGCCGATAATTCCTGCGCGCATACCGTTCTTTTTTATATCGTCAAAGTGGAGCTTGTCAAAATAGTTGTCGCTTATATAGTTCTCAATCGTGCTTATATGTACGGGCATATTCTTATGGTTAAGCACACAATGCCCCTCACACTGGTTTTCATGGTTGCATATAAGCGAGCATATAACACTCAAAGGGTTGTTTTCAAACAACATTTCTCCCGCTTTGTTTATGTTCCCGCCCAAAAATGTCTGTATCATATCAGGAATGGGCGTGTTTATCGGACAGCCTGTTCTGCACATAGGCTTCTTACAGTTTAAGCACCTCTTTGCCTCGTGGATAATGTTAAACGCCATTTTTTCTCTCTCCCTCTCTGTTTGGTCTAAGCCTTATACATCTTAATTGTATCATAAAAATTTTTTATATACAATAAAAGTTAATTATTTAACGGAAAATTTTTATCCGCCGTCCTAAAATCTTGACTTTTTTGCCCTATTTGGATATACTTATATAGTAACAAAAATTACAAAAGTAGAATAATCCATACATATATCATATATTACATATTATGTGAAAAGAGGTCTTATATTATGGATAGAGTTCGTGTTACAAACAAAATATCTATAACAAGCATTGTTATAAACACTTTGCTTTCAGCGTTCAAATTCGCCGCCGGAGTTTTGGCACATTCAAGCGCAATGGTATCCGACGCAGTTCATTCATTATCCGATGTTTTAAGCACATTTGCGGTAATTGCAGGCGTGAACCTTGCCGAGAAGAAGGGCGACCATGAGCATCCTTACGGTCATGAAAGGCTTGAGAGTATTTTCTCACAGCTTTTGTCGCTTATGCTGTTTTTAACCGCCGTTTCAATCGGGTATTCGGGTGTCAAAAGCATAATAAATCAATCATATACAACGCCCGGTGCGCTTGCACTTGTTGCGGCGGCGGTGTCGATTATTGTAAAGGAAATAATGTATCGCTATACAATAGTGGCGGCAAAGAAAGCCAATTCCCTGGCGCTTCGAGCCGATGCGTGGCATCATAGAACTGATGCATTATCATCAGTCGGCGCATTTTTAGGTATTATGGGCGCAATGGTCGGCTACCCCATATGCGATTCGCTTGTAAGTATACTTATAAGCCTGTTCATCATAAAAGCGGCGTGGGATATTTTTATGGACGCAACAAACCAGCTTGTTGATCGCTCCTGTGACGATGAAACGGAACACAAAATTTTAGATACTGTAAGCGCACAGGACGGAGTAATCTCTGTTGACGAGCTAAAAACAAGGCTGTTCGGTTCAAAAATGTATGTAGATGTGGAAATAGGAGCAGACGGCTCTATGACGCTTTTTGAAGCGCATAAGATTGCACATTCGGTGCATGACGCCATTGAAAATACATTCCCCAATGTCAAGCACTGTATGGTGCATGTAAATCCGAGGGATATTTCATAATTTCTGACCCCATTGACAAATGCTTGGGATAGAGTTATAATAAAGCAGGCTTTAACGCTTTACAATGATAAAGTAAGAGGAAATATAAATGTCAAATTACAAATTACACACACCAAACGGTGTAAACGATATACTGCCCGATGAAAGAGTGGTAAAGAAAGAGATAGAGCAAACCATAGGCGAGGTATTTAGGGCATCTGCATATTGCGAGGTGGAAACGCCGATGTTTGAGTATTACGATTGCTATTTAGGCCGTGACGGACAGATTTCGCAGGAGAATTTATACAAATTCTTTGACGAGCAGGGCAGGGTGCTGTCACTTCGCCCCGACTTTACGACCTCAATAGCAAGAATGGCGGCAACAAAGGAGTATGATAAGCCACTGCCCTTACGGTATATGTATAACGGAAGCGTGTTCAGAACCGAGCAGACCGAGGGCGCAAGAAGAAGAGAGTTTACGCAAAGCGGAATTGAGCTTATCGGCTCATATTCTGCAAAGGCGGATGCGGAGGTTATCGCCCTCACAATAGAGGCGCTTATTTCATGCGGAATAGAGGAAATGAGCATTGAGATAGGTCAGGTCGGATTTTTTAACGGACTGGTTTTACAAACAGGTCTTGATACACAAAATGCCGAGAGGCTAAGGGAGAGGATTGACTCAAAGGATGTTGTGGGTATCCGTGAGATTTTAGCGGATATTGATATGGATAAGGATATTAAGAGCCTTATAGTCGAGCTTCCGTATCTGTTTGGCGGTGTGGAAATCCTTGATAAGGCGAATTTAGACGGCCTTAACGAAACCTCAAAATCTGCGCTTAACAATTTAAGGGAGATATACAATATCCTCTGCGATTACGGATTTTCGGATTATGTGTCGCTTGATTTGGGAATGTTACAGGATATTGACTATTACACAGGCGTTATCTTTAAGGGCTATACCCACGGCGTAGGCTTCCCGATCTGTGCAGGCGGACGATACGATAATCTTATGAGTAATTTCGGCGCACAGATGGGCGCTGTCGGCGCGGCGATAGGTGTAAACAGGGTTATGAGCGCCATAGATACCTCATACGGCAGGGAAAATGATGTGATTATGCTCTATGCAGAGGATAATAAAAGGGCGATTGAGGCTGCAAGGCTGTTTTGCGAGCACGAGTATACAGTTGAAAACTACATAGAAAACGGCACATTTAAAGACGCCGTTGAGCTTTGCAAGCGAAAGAACATCACAGCCATTGTAAGGGTAATGAAAAACGGCGAATTTGAAATTTCTGATTTATTGACGGGCGAAACCACAAAAACGGATATGTCCGAATTTGAAGATGAATTTGATTTTTAAGGAGGCAAAATGCGGTATTTAACTGTCGCCCTTGCAAAGGGGCGTTTGGCGGAGCTTGCAATGGATATTTTTTCATCAATCGGTATGGACTGCGAGCAGATGAAAGAAAAAACGAGAAAGCTCATATTTACGGACGAAAAGAATAAAATGAAGTTCATACTGGTAAAGGCGTCCGATGTTCCCACATATGTTGAACACGGTGCCGCCGATATTGGTATTGTCGGCAAGGATACGCTCTTGGAGGAGGGCAGAAACCTCTACGAAATGGTGGATCTTGGTTTTGGCAAATGTCGTATGTGCGTATGCGGACCGACCGCTTTAAAGGGCAGACTTGATAAGATTAAGGAATTAAAGGTCGCATCAAAGTACACAGGGATTGCAAGCAGGTATTTTAGAGACGAAAAAGGTCAGACGGTGGATATGATAAAGCTCCACGGCTCCGTTGAGCTTGCGCCTTTGGTGGGACTGTCGGATGTGATTGTGGATATTGTAGAAACAGGCAAGACCTTAAAGGAAAACGGTCTTGATGTACTTGAAACCGTTTGTGATTTATCTGCGCGCCTTGTTGTCAACAAGGTAAGTATGAAAATGGAACGGGATAGGATTATGAATATAGTGGACAAGTTCCAAAGAATATGCAAGGAGGTAGAAAAATGAGAATTTATCCGGCTATTGACATTAAGGGCGGAAACTGCGTGAGGCTCTACAAGGGCAGATTTTCAGATGTTACAATTTACGGCAACTCGCCCGAGGAAATGGCGCTAAAATGGCAGGAGCTGGGCGCAGAGTACATTCATGTGGTTGACCTTGACGGCGCCCTGCGAGGCAGAGGTGTAAACGAGAACTCAATAAAGGAAATTTGCAGAGCCGTATCCGTACCGGTTCAGTGCGGCGGCGGAATACGGAGCATGGAGGATATTGAAAGAAAGCTGAGCCTTGGCATAAGCCGTGTTATAATCGGCACAAAAGCGGTATCGGACAGAATTTTCGTGTCCGAGGCGGTAAGAAAGTACGGCGATAAAATCGTTATCGGAGTTGACGCAAAGGACGGCAAGGTTGTTATCGAGGGCTGGGAAAAGCTGAGCGAATACGACGCCGTTGAGTTTGCACAGCTTATGGAAGGCCTTGGCGTGCAGACGATAGTGTATACCGATGTTTCAACAGACGGAACTCTAAACGGCCCCAATATCGGCGCAATGCGTGAGATGGTTCAAAAAACAAACCTCAAGGTAATTGCATCGGGCGGTGTAGGCGATATATCACATATAAAAGAGCTTAAAAATACAGGTGTTGACGGTGTAATTATCGGAAAAGCGCTATACACGGATAATGTAGACCTGAGAGAGGCAATTAAGGCATGCGAGTAAGGAAAAAGAAGAACTGTCAGAAGCGAATGGAGGCCTGTGAAAGTCTTTGGATAAAGGAACCCGAAAAGCAAAAGGGCAAATGGCAGGAGCTTTTTGGCAACTCTAACCCCATACATATTGAAATAGGCTGCGGTAAGGGCGATTTCATAACGGGAATGTCAAAAATGTATCCCGATATAAACTTTGTCGCAATAGAGCTTGTTGAGGATGTTATCGTAATGGCAATGGAAAAGGCAGTGGAAAGGGAATGTGACAATGTTCTTTTTTGTGCGGTAAGTGCGGAGATTTTACCCGATATTTTTGCCCCTGATGAGGTTGACAGGATTTATCTTAACTTTTCCGACCCGTGGAAGAAGAACAAGCAGGCAAAACGCCGTTTGACACATAAGAATTTCCTTGACAGGTATAAGCAGGTGCTAAAAAAAGGCGAGTATATCTGGTTTAAGACGGATAATCAAAAGCTCTTTGAGTTCTCGCTAAACTCGTTTTGCGCCGAGGACTTTAAGCTCCAAAATATAACCCTTGACCTTCATAATTCGGGCTTTGAGGGAAATGTTATGACTGAATACGAAAAGAGATTTGTCGAGCTTGGTCAGCCTATTTTCAGGCTTGAGGCAAGGTATGTATGATACTTACAAGAGATACATGGACAAGGGATGATTATGCTCTGTTTTTGGAGTATTTGTCATCACTGACTGATTTTGATTATAAAAATTTCAATTCAAAAATTATCCCCGACACTCCGCATTTTTTCGGTATACGCATGGGCGAGGTACGGAAGATTGCAAGGGCAATTACAAAGGGCAACTACCGTGAATTTTTGGCATGCCCCATCGGCGACTACCACGAGGAACGGGTGATTGAGGGGATAGTTTTATCAAGCAAAAAATGTGGCTATGGCGAGCTGTTAGCCGACCTTAAATATATGTCCTCACGGATTTATAACTGGGCGATATGCGACAGCCTTACATTTTCGGGCATAAAAAAATACCGTGATGAGTTTATGGGCGATGCTTTGTGGTTTATAAAAAACCAAAACCCTTGGGCGATACGGCTGGGGCTTTTGTGCCTTATGAAATTCTATCTTGACGATGAATACATAGACCGTGTTTTTGAATTGGTAAACTCTGTAGACTCCGATTTTTATTATGTTAATATGATGCAGGCATGGCTTGTCGCAACCGCATTTTGTAAATGCCACGATAGGACAATGGAGTATTTGGGGTGTAATAAACTAAGCGATGTAACACAGAATATGGCGATACAAAAAATAAGAGACTCTTTAAGAGTTTCAAAATCGGATAAGGATTATATTTTACGGTATAAACGGTAAATTTTGGTTTATATGGGTGAATGGGTATCACAATTTGTAGGGGAGGGTTTCCATGCCCTCCCGTTTCCAGTATGCATTATCGGGGATACGGGCAGGCACGGAGACCTGCCCCTACGACCATACCAATTTACGATTTTTCAATTGGTATGCTAAATCAAAATTTACCCCCAACCGCCATATTATAGAAAAATCGGAGATTTTTCCACCATAATTATTCATTATTCATCATTCATTATTCATTTAATCAAATTTACCCCGCTAACCCCAAATTTACAACACAAAAAGAGGCGGTTTTCCGCCTCTTTTATGCTTAACAGCAGGAATTACAATCGCATGGATCACAAGATGAACAGCAGTTATTATCACAGCAATTATTTGTGTTTGTGCCCAAAACATTCCCGTCACTGAAAATACACAAAATCAATACCACAATTATAATTATCCACAGCCATTCACCGCCGTTATTGTTATTGCATCCGTTTCCAAACAAGTTCATAAAAATAACCTCCTCAAATTAAAACTATTGTATAGTATGAATTTAAGGGGGTTTTTGTTAATCTTAAAAGAAAACGCTTTTTTTCTGATCGGGCGGCAGCGACTCCTCCCTGAACACAAAATGCCCGTCGGGAGTACGGGTTATATATAAAATTATATTCGGTGCGGATAATCTGCGTATAATCGTCATCCAGCCGTTTTGGGTTTCGGTAATGGGCGAGTATAGTGACTTTGGATAATGCGTTTGCATATATTTTAGCACAGCCTCGTGCTGGTCCTTAAACTTTAATTTATTAAAAGGTCCTTTGCCCTCTATTGCACTGTAAATTCCTACAGCTGCGGCCGAGGCAAGATACAGCATGGTTTTCTTTTTCATATTAAATTACCTCTGTTCAGTCCTTATGGTACTCGTTATAAACTTCCCGTTTTGGAATTTTTCTATCAAGCGACACCTGTTTTATTGCTTCCTTTGATGTCATACCCGATTTTATATAATGCTCTATATGCTCAATTAGGGGTAACTCATTTAACGGATTTTCCGCATCCTCTTTTGCTTCTTTTGCGCCCTCTATTACAAGCACATATTCGCCCCTTGGGTTTTGGGTTTTGTAATACTCGACAGCACCCGATAGGGTGGTTCTAAATGCCTCTTCGTGTATCTTTGTAAGCTCACGCACCAATGCAATTTTCCTGTCCCCAAAAACAGAAAGCATATCATCAAGCGTGGTTTTTAACTTATGCGGTGCTTCGTAAAATATGAGGGTGTGCGTATCGTTTTTTAAAAGCTCTAAATGCTCGTGGCGATGACGCTTATTGACCGACAAAAATCCCTCAAATGCAAACCGTCTTGTTGAGAGTCCCGATACTATAAGCGCATTTATAAGCGCAACCGCACCGGGGATAGGCACAATTTGTATACCCTCATCAATGCACAGGGACACTAAATCCTCGCCCGGGTCTGAAATTGCAACCGTACCTGCGTCCGATACAAGCGCAATATCCTTGCCGTCTTGTAAAAGACTTATTAAATATTTACCTTTTTGCGCCTTGTTATGCTCATGATACGATGTAAGCGGTTTTGAAATCTCAAAATGATTTAGCAGAGTAAGCGTCCGCCTTGTATCCTCCGCCGCTATCATATCCACAGCCTTTAAGGTGTTCAGACAACGCATACTTATATCGTCTAAATTGCCTATGGGCGTTGCACATAAATAAAGTGTTCCTGACATAGTTTATCTCCGATTATATATTTTGTTTATCTCACTCGAATACTCGCCGTTTGTATCATATACAAAGATATTGGGCAAAAATTTAAGCTCCTTGCCTCCGTTTTTAACTCCGTGAACAAGCACTAAATTCGGCGCTTTATTAGCATCTGGGGACACAAAACGAATGGTTTTCGGCTCTATACCGTACTGCCTCATAAGGCACATAATATCGGCAATTCTTGATGGGCGGTGTACCATAAAAAATCCGCCCTGGGGGACAAGTAACTCTGATGTTATGCGAATAATATCCTCTAAGGTTACTAAAATCTCATGCCTTGATATAAGCAGGGTATCGGCACTGTTTTTAATGCCCCGACCGACCTCCGTATAAGGAGGGTTACAGGTAATCTTATCAAATGTACCCTTGCCAAACATTGAAACAGCGTCTTTTACATCGCCCTCTGTTATGGTTATTCTCTCATCAAGGTTATTATATGTAACAGAGCGTTTTGCCATATCGCAAATATCTTTTTGTATCTCAATACCGTAAATTTTCGGCGTGTTTGTTTTATCGCTTAAAAGCAAAGGGACAATACCTGTCCCTGTACATAAATCAAGTGTGCATTTTGATTTTTGCGATTTTGCAAAGTCTGAGAGCAACACCGCATCAATACCAAACTTAAAGCCCTTGTTTTTCTGTATTATGAAAAGTCCGCCCGTTTGCAGGTCGCAAAGCTGTTCATCAGAATAAATATTACTCATTTGCTTTATTGTCTATTACCGCAAAGCTTATTTCGCCCATTGCCGCAACCTCGTCACCTACTGTTGCGCGGACATTCGCCTTACCCATACCGTGGCGGTAAAGTAAAAGCTCGGCATGGAGTGTAAGCGTGTCGCCCGGCACTACCTGACGGCGGAATTTGAAATTGTTAATTCCCGTAAACACGCCAAGCTTGCCCTTATTCTCAGGCATTGATAAAAGCAATACCGCGCCGACCTGCGCAAGCGCCTCTGTTATTAAAACACCCGGCATAATCGGGTTTCCGGGGAAATGCCCCTGGAAAAACGGCTCGTTTATTGTAACATTTTTAATGCCTGTTATGCTTTTTCCCTCTTCCATTTCCACTACCTTATCCACTAACAAAAACGGATAGCGGTGGGGTAGAATTTTCTGAATATCAATATTTGTAAGCATTGTTTAACCTCCTAATCTCTTATATACGCTTTTTTATGGAATACATGTGTCGGGTCGGTTGCCGTATCAATATTATCAAGTGCAATACCTGCACCCTTTACAACACATTGGCAAATATCATCGGCAAGCGTTACCTTTACGCCTGTTGCCTCGCTTATTTTCTGGTCAAGCCCGTAAATCAACGCTCCCGAGCCTGTCATAATAATTCCGTCTTTTATAATATCTGCGTGAAGTTCGGGCGGAGTTACTTCAAGCACCTCTAAAACCCGTTCAATGATGTTATATACCAAATCGTCAAATGCGTCATAGAGCATATCCGACGATATTGTTACCTGCCGTGGCAGGCCCTCTAAAAGACTTATGCCCTTTGCCTCGACAAGACATTCCTTTTGCCGTGGAATAACACAGCCTGCCTCTATCTTTATACGCTCCGCCGTTTGCGGACCGACTATTATGCCATGCTCACGCTTTATATAGCGTATAATTTCCTCACTAAACTCATCGCCGGCAATTTTAAGTGAACGGCTTACAACTACTCCGCCAAGCGACAGTACTGCAATATCCGTCGTACCGCCGCCAATATCCACAACCATTGTTCCGTGTGGCATGGATATGTCAAAGCCCGCGCCCAATGCTGCGGCAACAGGCTCTTCTATAACATAAATATCCTTTGCCCCCACATCTCTTGCCGCCTCAATAACAGCTCTTTGCTCAACATCTGTTATACCGCTTGGCACGCACATCATAATGCGTGGGTGGCCTATGTGATAGGTAAGGACCTTTGCCAAAAACAGGCGTATCATCTCCTGTGTAAGTGTGAGCGATGATATAACGCCGTCCTCTAACGGCCGTACAGCTTTTATATGCGGTGGGGTTTTGCCAAGCATTTTAACCGCGTCGCTACCCACTGCCAACACCTTTTCCGTTTCGGTGTTCACCGCAATAACAGACGGCTCGTTTAAGACTATGCCTTTGTTTTTTACATACACAAGCACCGTTGCTGTGCCTAAGTCTATACTAATATCATTACTGAACATTACATTTCCTCTATGGTTGAGATTTTTGGGTTTAAGAGCGTTTGTATGGCTATTGAATAAATTTTGGGTCATGCGCATCTGATACCGTATATTGGGCAAGGGAGGGCACAGAGACCCTCCCCTACAAATTAGCGATACCAATAGACATTTCGTACGCCAAAACCAAAATTTATGGCAACAGCCACTAATTTAGTTTATGGTTCTTTTTACATATGATGTATGGAGAATATGGTGTGCCTTTTCACTGCCAGGCTCGCCTAAGTAATTAGCATATACCTCTTTTATGGAAGGATTTTCGTGTGATTTTCTATGCTCCTTCTTTGAGTCGTTCTCATAAAGTGCCTTTGCTCTTAGAGCCTTTACATCTTCAAGGTTACGGATTTGACCCGAAACACGGGGCTGTCCGCCGCCGTTTACACAGCCGCCCTCACAGCACATTATCTCTATAAACTGATAGTCTGCCTCGCCTGCGCGAACTTTATCCATAATCTCTTTTGCGTTTTTAAGTCCCGATGCAACGGCAACCTTTACATCCATTCCGCCAACGGAATAGGTTGCTTCTTTTATGCCCTTTGTACCGCGAACCTCAACAAAGTCAAGATTTTTAAGCTCCTCGCCTGTAATCTTTTCAACCGCAGTTCTTAAAGCCGCCTCCATAACTCCGCCTGTTGCGCCAAAGATTACGCCTGCGCCCGAACTCTCGCCCAATGGATCATCAAAGGGCTCATCAGGTAAAATTTCAAAATGAATACCGCATTTTCTTATAAGAACTGCAAGCTCTCTTGTGGTGATTGAAATATCAACATCGGGAACGCCTGCCGCATCCTCATCATCTCTTGTAAGCTCAAACTTCTTTGCGGTACATGGCATAACGCTTACGCATACAATCTTTTTAGGATCGATACCGAACTTCTCGGCATAGTATGTTTTTGTGATTGCGCCGAACATCTGCTGAGGTGATTTACAGCTTGATAAATGCTCAATCTGGTCGGGATAGAAATGCTCGCAATATTTTACCCAGCCAGGTGAGCATGATGTAATCATCGGTAAAACGCCACCGTTTTGAATACGCTCGATAAGCTCGTTTGCCTCCTCCATAATGGTAAGGTCGGCGCTGAAGTTGGTGTCAAATACCTTGTCAAAACCAATTCTCCTAAGGGCTGCAACCATTTTACCCTCAACATCCGTACCCATGGGGAACCCGAACTCCTCGCCCAATGCCGCACGGACAGCGGGCGCAGTCTGAACAACAACAAACTTTTCAGGGTCATGAATTGCCGCTAAAACATCGTCTGTAAAGTCCTTTTCATAAAGCGCACCTGTAGGACAAACCGAGATACACTGACCGCAGTTTACACAAGCCGTTTCGCCAAGTCCCATCTCAAACGCACAACCGATTGAGGTCTGGAAACCTCTGTTATTCGGACCGATTACCGATACATCCTGAACATGCTCACATACCGCACTGCAACGACGGCAAAGGATACACTTATTGTTATCCCTTACAAGGTGCGGAGCTGATGTATCAAGGTCAAAATGCAGTTCCTCGCCCTGGAAATAATGCTCGTCTTTTACTCCGTACTCACGGCAAAGAGCCTGTAACTCACAGTTACCGCTTCTTACGCATGAAAGACATTTCTTGTCATGGTCTGACAAGAGAAGTTTCAGTGTTCTTCTTCTTGAATTTCTTATCTTCGGGGTATTTGTAAATACCTCCATACCCTCAGAAACAGGGTATATACATGAGGCAACAAGGCTTCTTGCGCCCTTTACCTCAACGACGCACATACGGCATGCGCCAATCTCGTTTATATCCTTTAAATAACAAAGAGTAGGAATTTTAAATCCCGCAATTCGTGCCGCCTCCAAGACTGTTGAACCTTCGGGAGCACTTACGGGCATATTGTTTATTTTAAGATTTATATTACTCATTTTATTACCTTCCTTAAAAATATTAGGACTAAAGCTCCCAACTATTCTTTATATACTGCACCGAAACGGCACTTCTCAAAGCATGCACCGCACTTTACGCACTTTGCAGGGTCAATCTTGTGTGGTTCCTTAACAGAGCCTGTAATTGCGCCTGCCGGACATGCTCTTGCACATAATGTACAGCCCTTACATTTATCAGGGTCAATCTTATACTGCAATAAGCTCTTACATACGCCTGCCGGACAACGCTTTTCAACGATATGTGCGATATACTCGTCACGGAAATATTTAAGCGTTGAAATAACAGGGTTTGGTGCAGTCTGACCCAAAGCACACAGAGCGCTCTGCGGAAGATGCTCGCAAAGCTCTTCAAGCTTTTCAAGGTCTGACATATCTGCTTTACCCTCGGTAATCTTTGTAAGTATTTCAAGCATACGCTTTGTACCGATACGGCACGGTGTACACTTACCGCAACTCTCGTCAACTGTGAACTCAAGGAAGAATTTTGCAATATCAACCATACAGTTGTCCTCGTCCATAACGATAAGTCCGCCCGAGCCCATCATTGAGCCGATTTCTTTAAGGTTGTCAAAGTCAATCGGTACATCAAGATGTTGTTCAGGTATACATCCGCCTGACGGTCCGCCTGTCTGAGCGGCTTTAAATCTCTTTCCGTTTGGAACACCGCCACCAATCTCCTCAACTATATCACGGAGCGTTGTACCCATAGGTACCTCAACAAGGCCTGTGTTATGCACCTTACCGCCAAGAGCAAATACCTTTGTACCCTTTGACCCCTCAGTACCCATTGATGCAAACCACTCTGCGCCGTTTAGGATAATCTGCGGAATATTTGCGTATGTTTCAACATTATTTAAAATTGTAGGCTTTTGGAACAAGCCTTTAAGAGCAGGGAACGGAGGTCTTGGGCGAGGCTCGCCACGGTTACCCTCGATTGATGTCATAAGCGCCGTTTCCTCACCGCAGACGAATGCGCCTGCGCCAAGACGAAGCTCAATATCAAAATCAAAGCCTGTGCCAAAAATATTCTTGCCTAAAACTCCAAGCTCTCTTGCTTGCTTTATTGCAATTTCAAGTCTTTCAACTGCTATGGGGTACTCTGCACGGACATAGATATATCCCTGTGTTGCGCCGATTGCATAGCCGGCTATTGCCATAGCCTCAAGAACTACATGGGGATCGCCCTCAAGCACAGATCTGTCCATAAATGCACCCGGGTCGCCCTCGTCGGCGTTACAGCATACATATTTCTGATCCGCCTGGTTTCCTGCGGCAAACTTCCATTTAAGACCTGTGGGGAAGCCTGCACCGCCTCGACCTCTTAAACCACTGTCAAGAACAGTCTGGATAACCTCCTCGGGCTTCATTTCGGTAAGCACCTTACCAAGAGCCATATAGCCGTCCTTTGCTATGTAGTGCTCGATATGCTCAGGACTTATCTCACCGCAGTTACGCAATGCAACTCTGTGCTGTTTCTTATAGAAATTCGTTTCCTCAAGCGGAAGAATATGATCCGCCTTTGTTGTTTCATCGTAAAGAAGCTCACGAACAGGGTTACCGTTCTTTAAATGCTCCTCAACAATTCTTGGAATATCCTCTTCCTTTACCTTTGAATAGAAGGAATTTTCCGGATGTACTATTACAATAGGACCTAAAGCGCAAAGTCCGAAACAACCTGTCTTTACAATCTCGACCTGATCCTCAAGTCCGTTTTTCTTTATTTCTCTTTCCAATACCTCAACAAGCTTAGGACTGCCTGATGATGTACAGCCTGTACCACCGCACACATGCACACGGCGCGCTAAAACCTTGTTCTTGGTATTGTCCCTTATTTTCTTTAATTCTTCAAGTGTTATCATAGGGCACCTCCTCAGTCCTGATACTTGGCAAGAATATCGTCAAGATCATCAACGGTAAGTCTGCCGTATACCTCATCGTTTATAAGCATTACCGGAGCCAGACCGCAAGCGCCTACGCAACGGCACGCATCAAGAGAGAATTTGCCGTCAGGCGTACACTCTCCGCCTACAATCCCGAGCTTTTCCATAAGCGCATTGTAAATATCGCCGCTCCCCTTAACATAGCAGGCGGTACCAAGACATACGCTTATGCGATATTTACCCTTAGGATTTAATGAAAATTGTGAGTAAAATGTCGCAACACCGTAGAGCTTTTCAAGCGGTATTTGCGTTTCGTCGGAAATTTTTCTCAAAACCTCCTCGGGAAGATAGCCGTAAATATCCTGAGCCTCCTGTAAAAGAGTCATGGTTGCATCCTTATGACCTTTTAACTCGGAAATAACACTCATGAGCTTTTCTTCCTGTTCCTTTGTTCCTGAAAAAGGAACTTTTTGTTTCTTTTGAGCCATTACTAACCTCCATAAGTCCTTGTTAAAAATTTATCATTTTCAATCACTAAATTATATCATAAAAAACTTTAAATTTCTACACTTTCTTAATAATATTTATTTTTTGGTTAATACTTATAATAATCTTTAAAAAAGTTGTGTATTTCTAACAAATAAAGTGGTTGATTTTTGGTTATCGTCCAATTTTTGGTATAGAAAAAGGGTTGTACAAAAGATTTGTTTATCTTTTGTACAACCCAATCTTTTAAGCTGTGGTTTCAACCTTGAATTTATCATCTGAAACGGTAACGGTAATAGAGCTGTTTGGCTTTATATCGCCGTCAATTATCATTTCGGATAACAAATCTTCAAGCTCCGTTTGTATCGCGCGCCTTAACGGTCTTGCCCCGTATACAGGGTCATAGCCTGCCTTTGCAATCTTTGTAACAGCCTCGTCGCTAAATTCTACTGTTATATCGTTTGCTTTTAGCCTGTCTGCAAGGCTTTTAAGCATAATTTTTGCGATGTTTTTAATATCGTCCTCGGTGAGTCTGTCAAATACAATTATCTCATCAATTCTGTTTAAGAACTCAGGCTTAAATGCACGCTTTACCTCGTCCATAACCTTTGACTTTATTGCGTCATGCTCACCTTTTGCATCGTTTTCCTCTTTCTTAAAGCCAAGATGTGAAGAATTATTACCCAAAATCTCCTTTGCGCCAAGGTTTGATGTCATAATAAGAATGGTGTTCTTAAAATCAATGCGTCTGCCTTGGGCATCGGTTAAAATTCCGTCTTCAAGCACCTGTAACAGGATATTGAAAACATCGGGGTGTGCCTTTTCAATCTCGTCAAAGAGTACAACAGAGTATGGATGCTTTCTTATCTTTTCGGTAAGCTGTCCGCCGTCCTCAAAGCCGACATATCCCGGAGGTGATCCGATAAACTTAGATACCGAGTGTTTCTCCATGTACTCTGACATATCAACTCTTATAAGCGCATCCTCCGACCCGAACATTGCCTCTGATAATGCCTTTGAAAGCTCCGTTTTACCTACACCCGTAGGTCCTAAGAACAAAAACGAGCCGATAGGTCGTTTTGGGTCTTTTAAGCCTGCTCTGCCTCGTTTTATTGCCTTTGATACGGCAGTTACAGCCTCGTTTTGGCCTACAACCCTCTCATGGAGTATAGCCTCAAGATTTTTAAGTCTTTGAGTTTCCTCCTCCTTTAATTTCATTGCAGGAATATGTGTCCAGTCAGCCAAAATCTCTGCAATATCGTCGTCTGTTACGACAAGCTCCTTTGATGTGCCTGTGCCTTTCCATTCGGATTTAAGCTTTTCAATCTCGTCTTTTAATGTGCTTTCCTCATCACGGATTTTTGCCGCCTTTTCAAAGTCCTGGGCGGTGATTGCCTCTTGCTTCTCATTTGCAAGGCGTGTAAGCTCCTTTTCCTTATCCTTTAAGTTTGTAGGCTCTGTCTGTGAGCCGAGTCTTTTCTTAGATGCCGCCTCGTCAACAAGGTCAATCGCCTTGTCGGGTAAAAATCTGTCGGTGATGTATCTGTAGGATAGCTTTGCCGCCGCCAAAAGCGCATCGTCTGTAATTCTTACACTGTGGTGTACCTCGTATTTATCACGGATACCCTTTAGAATTTCAACCGTTTCCTCGACCGTCGGCTCGCCTACCGTTACAGGCTGGAAACGACGCTCTAAGGCGGCGTCAGCCTCGACATATTTCTTGTATTCTTTGAGAGTTGTTGCGCCGATAAGCTGTAATTCGCCCCTTGCCAAAAACGGCTTTAAGATATTTGATGCGTCCATTGAACCCTCTGCCGAGCCTGCGCCTACGATTGTGTGCATCTCGTCAATAAAGAGGATAACATTCTTTGCTTCAAGTACCTCATCAATGACCTTTTTAAGGCGCTCCTCAAATTCGCCACGGTATTTTGCGCCTGCAACCATGCCCGACAAATCAACCGCAACAAGCCGTTTGTCCTTTAAAGGCTCGGGAACATTGCCCGATGCTATACGCTGTGCCAACCCCTCTATTACCGCCGTTTTACCAACGCCCGGCTCACCGATAAGGCACGGATTGTTCTTTGTTCGCCTTGACAGGATTTGGATAATTCTGTCTATTTCGTTATCCCTGCCGATAACAGGGTCAAACTTGTTCTCCTTTGCAAGCGCGGTAAAGTCCCTGCCGTGCTTGTCAAGGGTTGGTGTGTTGGTTTTGCCTGTGGCTGTCTGATGATACGGTGTTGCAGTGCTTTCCTGACCGCCCTCGATTGAGTTTACCGTCTGTGAATAGAAAGCAGGCAGGTTAAGTCCAAGGCTTGTAAGTATCTTTGCGCCTACGCCGTCACCGTCACGGATAATTGCCATTAACAAATGCTCCGTTCCCACATAGCTGTGTCCTAATCTCCTTGCCTCAAGCGCACTTATTTCAAGTATACGCTTTGAACGAGGTGTAAGCGGTAATTCAATGGTTTTTGGCTCTGCGGTGCCTGTGCCGATGTATTCGCTGATCTTGTCAATAACCTTTTCGGCTGTGATGTCGGATTGTTCAAGCACCTTTGCGGCAACTCCGCTGCCCTCTCTTATAAGTCCAAGCAATAAATGCTCCGAGCCTATGTAGTTGTGGCCAAGCTCTGCGGCGCTGTCATGCGCTTCATTTATTGCAATTCTTGCTTTTTCAGTAAAGTTTGAGAATAACATAATAATCCCCTCCTTGTAATTTAAGTAATAAGTAATAAGTAATAGTGAATAGTGAATAGGTAATGAGGAAAAATCTTCGATTTTTCTCTTATTCACTCATATTATATATTCGCTCTTAAAAATTTTGCTCTTTCAATATCACGCTCATCAGCGGATAAATCCTTGTCATTACTTATAAATGCAGGCGATATTAAAACCATACATTCGGGTATGCTCTTTTTGCCTTTTTCTTTGATTATTCCCATATTTTGGGCAAGTAAAACATCGGATAAGAGTGCCATTGCCTCGCTTGTGCTGATTTTTTGCGCATATTTTAATGTTCCGTAAGAGCGCCACAGCTTATCTGAAAGCTCGGCATTGCTCTTTTCGTTTAAAAGCTCACGCGCCTTTTGCTCCATCTCGATAATCTGCTTTGCGATATTTTCAATCTTCTCGATTATCTGCGCCTCGCTTATGCCCATGGTTACCTGGTTTGAAATCTGATACAGGTTTCCGTCTGCTCTTGTGCCCTCGCCGTATAAGCCTCTTACCGCAATGCCCAATGACGATGCATTGTTTATAACTCTGTTTATGTTCTTGGTTATGGTAAGCGCAGGCAGGTGCATCATAAGCGACGCCCGAAGTCCCGTTCCTGCATTTGTCGGACAGGCGGTTAAGTAGCCTAAGTTCTCATCAAATGCGTAGGTGAGATTTTCCTCCATTACATCGTCAATTTTTGATGCGGTATCGTATGCCTCGTGCAATTTGTTTCCGCTCATAATAACCTGTAATCTTATATGGTCCTCCTCCATAAGCATTATGCTCATGGTTCTATCCTTGCTTATAAATACGCCCTTATCATTTCCTTGAAGCATCTGCGGACTTATTAAATGCTCCTCTGCTAACTGTTCACGCTTTTTTTGCCCTGCCTTATCAAGGTCGGTGTATTCAAGCTCCCGAGACAGAGTTGAATTACTGTTTACAATCGCTGATTTAATATCCTTTAAGACCTTTTTCTTATCCGTCAATGCGTTTGGAAACGGTACCTTGTCAAGGTTTCTTGCAAGCCGTATCCGTGTTGAAATAACTATGTCGCTGTTATTGTCCTTATACCAAATCATGATTATTTCACCTCGCTTTCAAGTTCCCGTATCTGCTTATGAAGCTTTGCGGCCTTTTCATAGTCCTCCGCTTTTACAGCGTCCGATAACTGCTGTTTTAAATCCTGATACAGCCTTTTCTTTTTTAGGCTCTCGCCCGATTTTGACGGTATCTTTCCCGTATGCTGTGAGTTTGAATGGATTTGTGCAATAACTTGGGTTATCTGCGGTTTGAATGTCTTGTAACAATCTGAACAGCCAAGCCGTCCGTTATGCTGAAAATCCGCCCAGCTCCTGCCACAGGTCGGGCATTTTGTAACCGTTTTTGTATATGATGGCTCTGTGAAGAAATTAAAGTCATCAAAAAAATCATTGAATAATTCATCGAATAACATAGTAATTACCTCCGTTTCATTTTACTAATGTAGCCAAAGTGTTCTTTAAAATCTGTGCTCTTATCGTATCCTTTTGCGGTTGGGGCAGGGTAAGAGTTGTGTCGCACACGGCTTTGTTTATAAGCTCCGCCGAAATTTTATCTATCGCCCCAAGATTTAGCAGTGTAGAAAGATGATTTTTTGCCGACTGATAATCTATCGAATTTCCTATGGACTGCACCGCCTTTAATATCGAGTCCTCGTCGCTTGCCACAAGCCTTTTTATTCTTAAATATCCGCCGCCGCCACGCCTTGACTCTACAATGTAGCCATGCTCGGGATTAAACCGTGTGGATATTACATAATTTATCTGCGAGGGAACACAGTTAAAAACGCTTGCAAGCTCGTTTCTCTTAAGCTCCACCCAACAATCGGGCGCCTCGCTTTTAACAAGCTCATAAATAAAGGACTCAATTTTGTCGCTTATACCCATTTTGTAATCACCTTCTTTGACTTTGACTTTCTTTGACCTTTCATAAGTTATTATACTCGCAATTTGGAAAATGTCAATTAAGAAACTGTATAAAAAATGTGAATAATCTGTAAACAAGGAATTGTTGAAAAATAAAAAGATTGATGATATAATTATCGGACAGTCAAGAAATTGGCTGTTAAGGTATATATTACCTTGATAGCGAAGCGGTGGCGGCTGTTTCGGAAAGGACTATATATGCAAGAAACAATATCTTTTTTAGTAATTGTTTTGTTGCTTGTATTAGTGATAAAGAAATAACCGCCCTATAGCAGTAGGACGGTTATCGGTAGATGTAATTTCTATCTACAAATTGGACTATATATATATAGAAACAGCTGTTTACCGCTTCTTCTATCTAAATAATAGCATAATCAAATACATCTGTCAAGAATAATTTATTTCTCTTTTTTAATTGGATTAAAATCTATATTATATTTAATATTGACAATATATTAACCGTATGTTATACTTTAGATAACAGAAAGGACGGGAAAGCCCGTTCCGACATAAGTGTTATGTAGAACGAAAACCGCTCTACCCTAACCGCCTATTTGTGGGAATGGGCGGTTATTTTTTTATTATGTAGGAAATTACTGCTTTGCAGTAATGACGAAATAACAAAAAAGATTTCCTTTTTGCCCCCAAGATTGGGGGCTAGGGGGTTGATATTTTTAAATCTTTTTTATCCATTTAATAATCATAGCAATTACGATGACTTGTATTATAAAGCAAGACCAATCTGTAGAAACCATAATTATACACCCCCTTACGGAGTGTCGGAACAAACCGCCGTCCCTTTATTCTGTTATCAAGGTGATAAAGATTTCTCTTTTACCTTTTGTCATTATATCAAAAAACTAAATTACAGTCAATATATTTAAGCCTATGTGCTTGCGTTTGCTTTTACATATTCATTGCAAAGTTTAACCAAATGGGTTGATAAATAAAAAAATTGGTGGTATAATATAAGCACCACATAATCATAACAATTAAATAGCAAAAACCGTTTGGGTCTCTATTTTTAACCTTGTTAAAAATGCGGGCTCTGTCTTTTATGTGACTTGGACGGTTTTATGATTATTCAGTTTGCTTAAAGGTTATGATTGTGTGGTAACTTTCAAGAGCTATGCATTTTATGTGTGTTGCTCTTTGGGTAACACACTTTTTTTTGAGGTCAATTTTATGAAAAAGCTATCTAAAAAGAAACTAAAAAAGCCTGTTGATGAAACAGGCACAGAGCTTACTCCTTCTATATATAAATACTGCAAGGGAAACGGGGTGCATAAAGACGAATACGGAAGATATTACGAAATATGCTGTGATGAATGTGATTATTTTCTGCTGTGCTTTCCTCAATACAAAAAATAAATCACTTCTTTTTTAATTTCAAATATTCACTGGGGCTAATACCCGTGCGGTTTTTAAAGAAATGCGAAAAGTGCTGGTTTGACTTAAAACAGCACGAATTTAGCACCCACGAAATCGAATACCCCGTATCCAAAAGCCGTTTTGCGTGTTTAAACCGCGCATCGTATAAATCCGCCATGGGCGTTTTGCCGTAAAGCCGTTTATACTGGCGAATAAAGGTGCTTACGCTCATTTTTGCAGTGTGCGCCATCATTTCCACGCTCCAGTCAATGGCAAGCGAGTTCATAACGGTGTTATGCGTGCTGTGGAGAACATCGGCGCTGTTAAACCGATACACCATGCCCTTATCCGTAACCTGGTCGTGGACAAACATCAAAACAAGCGACAAATACATATCCTGCTCTGTCTTACTCATATCCGAATTACTCCTCTGCGCCTCTTCAAGAAGGTGCAAAAGCATCTCAAAACCGCTTTTGTTCTTTATTTCTATAGGCATCATATAGGGAATGGAAAGCCTTGCCATAAACTCCTCGTCTGCATCAAAAATACAGCTTGTATGCGTGAAAAAGGGTGTATCGTAATTAAAATACATTCTGTTATACGGCGGCACAAGGTAAAATTCGCCCGGATGCGCAACAATGTCGTTTCCGTCGCCGTCAAGCACATGCACAGGCTCTATGAAATACTCAAAATACCACTTGTGCCAGCCGTCCTTATACTCGGTTTTCGGCTTATTTTCAAGCTTGTTATAAAAATATGCATCCTTTTTTGCATACATAAAAATCACTCCCCAAAATCAATATACCAAAAGTGTTTTAAATTGTCAACAATGTGATTTAAAAATTCAAAATGCTTTCGACATATTGAACGCCGATTTATGAGGTGGTAATATATAATATGGAGAGAAAACAAGTGAAAGGGGTATAGCAATGTTAAAGAAAAAAATATTTGCAGCTTTAACTGCAATGTCAATGCTTGCAGGAACTGTAACAGCGTTGGCATCATACACGCCTAAAGTACATACGGGCGCGGTAATTGATCCGCTGAACACCGATGATGTGTTCCAGTACCATTTTTCAGGCGGTACTGACGCATATATGAGCGGTGCTGTGGAGAGCGGAGAAAAATACGATGCGTATTTGTGGGTTGACAAGGCAACCACAAAGGACAACATCAAGGGTCTTGTTGCAATAAAGACAAACCTTATCGAAGTACCGCTTGCATATTCAAGGGATTTAAAGGATATGCTTGCAACAAAGAATTTCGGAATTTTATTTATTGTTGACAAGAACGACAAAGTACCCGACACATACACAGGTACAGGTCAATCGTATAAGAACATACTCCAGGGTATGTATACAAGAGAGGACTATAAGGGAGATCCGCTCTTTACCGATGCAAAGTATCAGACATGGGACGGTAAGGACGCAGCCGATATTATGAACGATATAATGCAGGGTATTGCAAGCGCATCGGGATATACTGCGATTGCCGATAATACGCCCGTTATCACAATAGGACACAGTGCGGCAAATCCGTTTGGTTACAGAAGCGGTAACTGGGACTATGACAGGGTTATCGCACAGGTGCAGATGAAAAACGGTATGTGGGGCGATGCGAAAGCCGCAGCAGGTGCGGAGCAAAGCGGAATGGTACCGAATATCCCGTCATTGCAGTATGCGGCGCAGTATACCGAGCATGCTTTGGGTGCAAGCCGTGACAGATCGGTGTGTGATGCAAGATACCATATTGACCGTCAGAGAAAGGTTGATACAAACCAGCTTGTATCACATATCATAGAATGGGGCAGCGGACACTATGACTGGTCGCCGGGTGCCACAGCTATGATGATAAAATATATCGAAAAGGCTATTGATTGCAGATTGCCGTCATCATTTAAGGGCGGTAATGACAGCTACACATTAAACGACCTTACAAGCACAGGTTATCTTATGAAGCCGTTTGAAAAGAACGGAAACACAGAGCGTGATAAGGGCTATTATCAGGCTAACGGCTGGTTATCATCGGGACAGAATAATGCAGGTGCAACTCCTGCAGACAAGCAAGCATCATTCTGGTATTTTGACAAGGAATTTGCAGACGAGGTAAGCGATTTTACAAGGTATGCAATCCCCGAATCCCCGGGCACAAACGATACAAAGGTTACAGGCAAAACCCACAGCGATTATGAGCCGTATATGCTTATAAAGAACCCTGCCGATTCAACCTATGCAGATACTCCCAAGAGCGAGTTAAATCTGATAGCGCCGTATGCAAGCTTTAACGGCGGAATGTCAAGATACGGCTCAAACAGGTTTGTAAACTATGAGCGTATGTCAAATCCGTCGGGAAATGCGTCAAACACTGCAAATTTGCAGGGCTATGACACCGTAACGGCGGACACATATTATATGAATAATGTGCCGTCAATCGAGGTTTCAAAGGACGGACAAACATATCAGGCATATGATAATGTCGGTGATACGGCGGTTGTTCCCGAGAACACAAAAGCCGAGGTTATACCGCTTATAGCTCCCTATGAGCTTATCGCATCTGAAATTATAGATATGTCGGGCATGACAACGGACGGTACGGAATTAGCCGAGAATGTAGGCGCAGTTACAAGAAGTACCCTGCGCTTCCACAATAACAGAGTTTATTATAACAGCGGAAATGACGCAACCGCAGGCGATGTAGTAAGAGGGCAGGACTCCTTTGCAATGATTTATTCGCCTGAGGTATGGAACGGCAATGAGCTTGTATCGGTATTTAAAAATACAGGTATTCAGATGAATGTTCCGTATGTTAAAAAGGGAACAGACCAGAACCTTACAATAAACAATATTCCGAATGTCAATATAAAGGACGCAAATGCCGACCTTACTCTTGATGTTTCATACACATCTAAGGACAGCGATCTTCAAAAATACACAGATGTGTTTGTTGAATACGGTCCTGCAAAGGCAGTAAGAAAAGTTGACAGCACAGACGGCTCATATTCATGGACTGTTGAAATTTTAAAGAACGAGATCCCTGTGGATGCAACATATCCTATCGAGGTATCGGTTGTTGCGTCAAACTTGGGTAAATGGGAGAATGTACATGGCGCAACCGCTCAGACAAAGTTCTACATAACCGATAAGGAAACAAAGAGCGGTGTATACCTTGACAACATTGCACAGGATAATTACGACAGTGCAATAACGAGTGCAATTTCTGATAACAATGCACACACTGTAGAGGTATATTCAGACAGTAATACATCAAAGCGCCATGACATTAACGCATCACAGAATTTAACGGTTGTCGGCGGAGAATTTGGCAAAACCGTTACACAAACATCAAGTAATATGATGTTCTTAATAACGGGCGGTGCAACAGCTCCTGTATTTAACTTAGGTAACAGCACGCTTACATCGACAGATAAGGACAGTGCGCTTACCTTTAACGCAAACGGCAAAAAGAGATTTGCCGAGCTTAACAAGGGCACAACAAACCTGTATCACGGAATAATCGTAACGGGCGGAAAAGAGTCAAGAGGCGCAGGTTTTGATGTAAAGACGGGAAGTGTGCTCAATATGTACGGCGGTATCATAAAGGACGGCTCTGTAACAGACGCCAATAACCTTGGCGGCGGCGGAGTTTCCGTTGTAGGCTGGGGTACATTTAATATGTCGGGCGGTACAATAACCCAAAATACCTCACAGCTTAGCTTTGGCGGCGGAGTTTCGGTTATGGAAAACGGCACATTCAATATGTCGGGCGGTAAGATTTTCGGAAACACAGGCTATGATGTTTATGTAAATAACAATAACTTCAAAATGTCGGGCAGTGCAAGCGCAGGCGAGGTATATTTAAACGGAAGGGTTATAAATGTAGTCGCTCCGTTTACTGTAAGCGGTGCTCATGCAAATATCATTCCGTCAGCATATGCCGAGGGTACAACGGTTGCAAAATATGCAGACAGTGTAACTCCAAGCACTATGGACTTTACTATAGCACCGAATGACGGAACACCGTGGTATACATACATTGACGGTCAGGAGCTAAAACTCACATCTGTTGCACCGCATAAAATTACAGCTACAAATGTATCGGTACAGAATATCGCATCAAAGGGCGAAACGGTTGTTGTAACGGTGCCTGATAAGTATGTGGCAAACTCACTTGTAGTAAGCGGTGTAAACCCAAGCACATTTAAAAAGGTGTCCGACACTCAGTATTCATTTACAATGCCCGATAAGGATGTATCGGTATCATGCCTTGTAAACAATACCGATAAGGTGATGGTTATAGGTGTTCATGACAGCTACTATGTAAAGAACGATAACAATATCAATGTTTCATTTACCGTTCCTGCAGCACCAAAGGGTTATAAATATGTAAATCCGACAGTAAGTGTTCCTGTAAGAGCAAACTATAATTCCTCATACACTATGAGCGCAGCCATGAACGGCGAGGAATATGCAATGTCAGACGGCAGTGTTATAGGTACTGGAACGGTTATAAATGACGGCATAAACACACTTACAATAACAAGTGATGGCGGTAACGGTGTTGATTACTATAGCTACAGAGGCGGCTGGAACGGCTCAGGCTATGACTATCCGTTATCAGCGGATAATTTGTCAACCCTTACGCTTACTCTTTCAAAAACAGCCGAGATAACTGACGAGGCGGCAGAGTATCAGGAGGGAACACTTACATTATCTGCAAAGGCAAATATTCCCGAGGACGATACGGAGCTATACAGTCATTACGGATTTATCCTTGTAAACTTTAGTGATCCTGCTACTAAGGATGACGGCGATATGCCGATAAATTCAATAAGCGGTAAGGACATTGCGGTTGATACAGGTGAGGCACTTTTAAACGGAAGCACCTTTGAGCTTAAAATTACCGGTGCGGACAAAGCAAAGGGCATGGGCTTTTATGCAATTCCGTATATGAACAATATCTGGGGCAACCCGTTTACAAGCCTTGCAGACTGGGGAAATTGATTTATAATTTTGGAAAGGAATGTTTACAGATTATGAAAAAGAATTATAAAAAGCCTGCGGTTGAGGCAATAACCGTCGATGCCGATATTATAACCGCAAGCTATGTAAAGGTTATTTCGTTAAATGATGCCGAGGGTGGCGTTTCGGTAGACAGCGACGGATATATTAAAGCCGACGGATTTAATTTTTATAACTAAAAGGCTAAATACAGTTGGGGAAAACTATATGGGGGGACTGCTACAAATGCGGCAGCCCCTTTTTTGCGGTAAATTTTGATTAAATGAATAATGAATGATGAATAATTATGGTGGAAAAATCTTCGATTTTTCTTTAATAATATGGCGGTTTGGGATAAATTTTGGTTTAGCGGTGTAAATGGGTATTGTTATTGTAGGGCAGGGGCTTGCTCCTGCCGTGTCCCCGATAACGCATATTTGGAACGGTTGGAGCAAGCCCCAACCCTACGACCATACCAATTTACGATTTTTTCATTGGTACGCTAAACCAAAATTTAATGTAACACCGTAAATTCGCACCTTTTTACAAAAAAATAAAAAAATTAAAAAAAACAGTGGAAATATTGATGATTTTATTATATAATGAATAAATTAGAATGGGTTATTATGTTTAGTTCCCAAAAAATATGTAAAATCAAGTATGGAGGACAGCTTTTATGAACGAAATTCTCAATATCTTAGACAAGGAACACAGTGAAATTTCATATTCCAAAATTGCGCATATGTTAGGCATTGAGGAGGACGCTGTCGCCAAGAAAATAAGGGATATGGAGAAAAGCCATGTCATTGTCGGGTACAAGGCAATTATAAACTGGGACAAAACCGACCGTGAATATGTAACCGCGCTTATCGAGCTTCGTATCACGCCGCAGCGTGGCGAGGGCTTTGACAAGGTTGCCGAGCGTATCTATAAATATCCGCAGGTTAAATCGCTCTATCTTATGTCGGGAGCGTACGACCTTGCAATAACCATTGAGGGAAAGACCATGAAAGAGGTTGCGCTTTTCGTTGCCGAGAAGCTTGCGCCCATGGACTCTGTAATTTCCACAGCAACGCATTTTGTGCTTAGAAAATACAAGGACGAGGGCATTATCTACGAGGATAACGAAAAGGACACAAGAGAGGTAATAACATTATGATAGATTATGAAAAGGTATTGACTTCTTCTGTTCAGAGTATCAAGCCGTCGGGAATACGAAAATACTTTGATGTTGTAAACGAGCTTGACGATGCCATATCCTTAGGCGTCGGCGAGCCTGACTTTATAACTCCCTGGGCAATACGGGAGGCAGGTATATACTCGCTTGAGAGGGGCAGAACATACTATACATCAAATGCAGGCTTGCCTGCATTAAGAGAAGAAATTTCAAACTACAACAAGCGTAAGTTTGATATGGAATACGATCCGCTAAAGGAAATAATGGTAACGGTCGGCGGATCGGAGGCAATAGACCTTATGATACGGTGCGTGGTAAATCCGGGGGATGAGGTGCTTATCCCCGAACCGTGCTTTGTATGCTATAAGCCGTGTACGCTTATGGCAGGCGGTGTGCCCGTAACGATAGAAACAAAGGAGGAGGACAGCTTCCGCCTCCTGCCCGAGCAGTTAAAGGAGAAGATAACCGATAAAACAAAGCTCTTAATCCTGCCGTATCCAAATAACCCGACAGGCGGTGTTATGTCAAGATCGGATTTGGAGGCAATAGCTAAGGTGTTAAAGGATACAAACATTTTGGTATTGTCCGATGAGATTTACGGCGAGCTTATATATAATGACGAGGGACACACTCCGTTTTCAAAGATTGACGGAATGAGGGACAGAACAGTTATTGTAAACGGCTTTTCAAAGACCTTTGCAATGACGGGCTGGCGTTTGGGGTACGCATTAGGTCCCGAGCCTATCATAAAGCAAATGCTAAAGCTTCATCAGTTTGGCATAATGTCAGCACCTACAACGAGCCAGTATGCGGCGATTGAAGCGCTAAAGAGCTGTGACGATGATGTGCGTCAAATGCGCACCGAATATAATTACAGGCGAAGAGTAATAGTTGACGGATTTCGTAATATGGGGCTTTCGTGCTTTGAGCCGTACGGCGCGTTTTATGTGTTCCCGTGTATAAAGTCTTTGGGTATGACCTCTGATGAGTTTTGCACAAAGCTCATTGAAGAGGAGCATGTGGCGGTTGTTCCGGGCACTGCGTTTGGCGAGTGCGGAGAGGGCTTTATCCGTTGCTCATATGCATATTCGGTGGAGCAGATAACAAAAGCTTTAGAGCGTATAGAAAAATTTGTAAATAATCACAGAAAATAAAATACAGCATTTGTAACAGCAAACATTAAGGGGGATAATCAGATGAGTACAAAATACATATTCGTAACAGGCGGTGTGGTATCAGGTTTAGGAAAGGGTATTACAGCGGCATCGCTTGGCAGACTTTTAAAGGCAAGAGGCTATAAGGTAACAATGCAGAAATTCGATCCGTATATCAATATGGACCCGGGAACTTTAAGCCCGTATCAGCACGGCGAGGTTTTCGTAACCGACGACGGTACGGAAACCGACCTTGACTTAGGCCACTATGAGAGATTTATTGACGAAAACCTTACCGTAAACTCAAATGTTACAACGGGTAAGATTTATTGGTCCGTTATCACAAAGGAAAGGCGTGGTGATTACGAGGGCAGAACCGTTCAGGTAATTCCGCATATCACAAACGAGATAAAATCCCGTGTATACCGTGCCGCAAAGAACGATGATACGGATATAGTTATAACGGAGATAGGCGGTACTGTCGGCGATATTGAGTCAACTCCGTTTTTGGAGGCAATCCGTCAGGTATCGCATGAGGTCGGCAAGGAAAACTGTATGTATATCCACCTTACATTGGTGCCGTATCTTTCAATCTCGGGCGAGCAGAAAACAAAGCCTACTCAGCACAGTGTTAAGGAGCTTTTAAGCCTCGGTATTCAGCCCGATGTTATCGTTTTAAGATCGGAAAAGCCTTTGGAAGAGGGTACAACGGAAAAAATTGCGCTATTTTGCAATGTATCTCCGCAGAGCGTTATCCAGAACCTTGACCTTGACACTTTATACGAGGTTCCGCTTGCGCTTGAGGAGGAGGGCCTTGCAAAAACAGTTTGCGAGCGTCTTAACCTTGAGGACAGGGAGCCTGACCTTGACAAATGGCGTGAAATGGTTGCCGTTGTTAAGGATTTAATGAACGGCGACAACGACGAGGTAACAATTTCTTTGGTAGGTAAGTATGTGGCATTGCACGATGCGTATATCAGTATTGTCGAGTCATTAAAGCACGGCGGAATTGCAAACTACACAAATGTAAATATCAACTGGGTTGACAGCGAGGAGGTAACTCCCGAAACGGTTGATGAGTTCTTAAAAGACTCTGACGGTATTTTGGTACCGGGCGGATTTGGCGACAGAGGTATCGAGGGCAAGATTTTAGCCGCGCAGTATGCAAGGGAGAACAAAATTCCGTATTTCGGTATCTGCCTCGGTATGCAGATTGCGGTAATTGAATTTGCAAGAAATGTTTTGGGCTATAAGGATGCGCACTCATCAGAGTTAAATCCAAATACCACTCACCCCGTTATCGACCTTATGCCCGAACAGCTTGATGTTGAGGATTTGGGCGGTACGATGCGTCTTGGAATTTATCCTTGTAAATTAAGCGAGGGCTCAAAATCGGCCCAGATTTATAACAGCGATTTAATATACGAGCGTCACCGTCACCGTTACGAGTTCAATAATAAGTACAGACATGAGATTACAGACGCAGGTATGATTATCGGCGGTCAGTCGCCCGATGACAGACTTGTCGAGATTGTGGAAATCCCCGACCATCCTTGGTATATCGGTGCGCAGTTCCACCCCGAATTTAAGTCCCGTCCAAACCATGCACATCCGTTGTTTGCATCGTTTATAGGGGCGGCGTTGGAAAAAAATAAAAATAAATAAATTAGACTGTTGCTTTTTGCGAAGACCGTTTAAAAGTATAGGTAGTTACTGTAAAAAGCATATGTAGAAATCCGCAAAAGGCGGATTTCTCTCTATTTTAGACTTTTAAACTACGAACGAAACTCACCGCTCGGCGTATACACATACGCCGTCGGGCAAGGGAAAATACAGTGAAACTGCATTTTCCTGACTTTCGTCCGTTCTTCATCAAAAATCAATCAGTCTTGGCATACAGAATTAAAATTCTAAGAACAGGACGGTTTTAGGAATGAAAACCTACGGAAAATTTATAAAAAAATACAAGCTGTTTTTCATCTTAGGTCCACTGCTAATGCTGACCGAGGTCGGCGGTGAGATAGTTTTGCCAAAGCTAATGGCAGGCATGATAGACGAGGGAATATTAACCGCGCACAATATGGATTTTATCGTGCATCAGGCGTTGACTATGCTCTTATGTATACTTATCCAGGTATCGGGCGGTATAGGCGGTCATTATTTCTCGGTAAGGGCTGCAGTTAATTTCAGCAGTGATATAAGGGAAGAGCTGTTTAACAAAATCCAGACATTTTCATTCAAGAATATTGACGAGTTTTCAACAGGCTCATTGGTAACACGGCTTACAAACGATGTAACCCAGGTTATGAACATTACAAGAATGGGACTTATTATGGCAGTCCGTTCACCTGCAATGCTAATAGGCGGTGTAATTATGGCATTTTCAATAAATGCACGGCTTGCATCGGTTATGCTTATTATGATACCCCTTTTAGGTCTTTCAATTTTCATCATTATGCGAATGGCTCTGCCTCGCTTTGACCATATGCAAAAGAGCATTGATAACCTGAACTCAAAAACGCAGGAGAATATAACCAATGTCAGGGTTATAAAGTCATTTGTGCGCCGTAATTTTGAGATAGACAAATTTAACGAGGCAAGCGCACAGCTAAGGGACAGAACATTGTCGGCTATGAAATTGGTCGTATGCACAATGCCCGTTATGACGCTTGCAATGAATATAACCACAATCGTCGTTTTATGGCGTGGCGGAAATTTGGTAGTCGGAAACGAAATGCTTGTAGGCTCACTGTCTGCAATCGTTCAGTATACCACCCAGATTTTAAGCTCGCTTATGATGGTTTCAATGATGATTATATCATCAACCCGTGCCATTGCCTCAATAAGACGAATAAGCGAGGTATTAAATACCGAGGTTGACCTTACAGACGATAGGGCAGGGGCAAAGGATAAAACCGTTACAAACGGCGATATAGAATTTAGGAATGTATATTTTAAATACTATAAAAAGCTCAAAACTTATATATTGGAAAATATATCGTTTAAGATTGAGGGCGGAAAAACTTTAGGTATTGTCGGCTCTACAGGCTCGGGAAAATCCTCGCTTGTTCAGCTTATCCCAAGGCTTTACGATGCCGACGAGGGCGAAATTTTAATAGACGGCGTAAATGTCCGTGACTATAGCCTTTATAACCTCCGTGAGGGCGTTGGTATGGTACTTCAAAAAAATGTGCTCTTTTCAGGCACTATAGAGGATAACCTCCGCTGGGGCGATAAGGATGCCACAATGGATGAAATCCGTCAAAACGCAGGCTATGCCCAGGCAGACGGATTTATATCAAACTTTACAGACGGCTATAATATGGAGCTTGGCCAGGGCGGTGTAAATGTTTCGGGCGGACAGAAGCAAAGGCTTTGTATCGCAAGGGCATTACTTAAAAAGCCGAAAATCCTTATACTTGATGACTCAACCTCCGCTGTTGACACGGCAACCGAGGCGCAGATAAGAAAAACCTTTGCTACTACTCTAAAGGACACAACAAAAATCATAATCGCACAGCGAATATCCTCTATCATAGATGCGGATAAGATACTTGTCTTAAAAGACGGCAAGATTGTAGGCGAGGGTACACACTCCGAGCTTTTAAAGGCTAACAGTGAGTACCAAGAGATTTACTATTCGCAGATGGACAGAGAAAAGGAGGTGTCGTGATATGCCTCCGCAGATAGGACGAGGAAACCGAATGGACAGGTTTGGCAAAAAGTCCAAACCCCAAAACATAAAAGGCTCAATCATAAGGCTTTTAAAATATATAGGCGATGATAAGGGCAAGGTATTTATTGCAATCTTTTGCGTTATCATAAGCACTCTTACAAACCTTGCAGGTACATATATGCTAAGACCTATTATAAACCTGCTCGGTGCCGAGGATACCGACGCCCAGACAAAAATAAAATCACTTGCAATGTCGCTTTTATTTATGGCGTTTATATACCTTATCGGTGTTGTTGCAAGCTTTATCCAGCAACGGACGATTATAAAGGTTTCGCAAAACACGCTAAAGCGCATAAGAGACGAGCTTTTTTCAAAGCTCCAGGATTTAAGCGTAAAGTATTATGACACAAACAGTGCCGGCGATATTATGAGCCGTTTTACAAACGATGTCGATAATATCGGGCAGATGTTTGACTCTACAATTTTACAGATGTTCTCGGGCATTTTAACGCTTGTGGGAACCCTGATGCTTATGTTTATGACAAATCCTGTGCTTACGCTTGTAACGGTTATAATGACACCGTTAATTGCGTTTGTCGCAGGTAAGATTACCAAAAAAACACGCACATATTTTGGAATGCAACAGTCCGCATTGGGTGCGGTAAACGGATATATCGAGGAAACCATAACAGGTCAGAAGGTGGTTAAGGTATTTAACCATGAGAAAGAGGCTAAAAAGGACTTTAAAGGTCATAACGAGAAGCTTAGAAATATCCAGGTAAAGGCAAATTTCTTAGGCGGTATCATGGGACCTGTAATGAACGCAATGTCGCAGATAAGCTATACCGTAACGGCGTTTGTCGGCGCAACGCTTGCGCTTATGACAAGATTAAGCAGAGTCTCGGGCTTTGCCGCACTTGATATAGGCGGTCTTGCGGTATTTGTAAACTATTCAAGGCAGTTTGCAAGACCGATAAACGAGATGTCAAACCAGATGAATGTTATAATGTCCGCACTTGCAGGCGCAGAGCGTGTGTTTGCGGTTATGGACACAAAGAACGAATACGAGGATAACGAGGGCGATATTGAGCTTAAAAATGTATCGGGCGATGTGGTGGTTGATAATATCACATTCGGCTATACCCCCGATAAGGTAATATTAAAGGATGTTTCCATTTATGCTCATCCCGGACAGAAAATTGCGCTTGTAGGATCAACAGGCGCAGGCAAGACCACAATTATGAACCTTATAACCCGATTTTATGATGTTGATAAGGGAAAAATCACAATTGACGGTATAGATATAAAGACGGTTACAAAGAACTCTTTAAGGGAAAATATAGCAATGGTATTACAGGATACGCATTTGTTCACAGGTACGGTTATGGAGAATATCCGCTACAGCCGTCCCGATGCAACCGACAGCGAGGTAATAAGAGCGGCAAAAACCGCAAGCGCGCATAATTTCATAATGAATTTGCCCGCAGGATATGATACTATGCTTACAGGCGACGGCTCAAATTTATCACAGGGGCAAAGACAGCTTTTAAACATTGCAAGAGCATCGCTTTCAAAAGCACCTATCCTAATACTTGACGAGGCAACCTCGTCAGTCGATACAAGAACGGAGCAGGAAATAAACCGTGGTATGGACGCTTTAATGGAGAACAGAACAACATTTGTTATTGCGCACAGATTATCCACCATAAAGAATGCCAATGCAATTATGGTACTTGAGGGCGGAGAGATAATCGAGCGCGGTACGCATGATGAATTGCTAAAATTAAAGGGCAGATACTACGAGTTATATACAGGAATAAAAGAACTATCATAGCGACGGGATAAAATTGTCCACAGCACTGTGAACAATTTTCTATTAGTCTTTGGAAAGGAGTAATGATTATAAGAATGAAAATATATCAGCTTATTTATACATCCGTAAAGCATAGCTTGTCCGACAGCCAAAAAGGGCTTACAAACCAGGCAGGCAGGCGTGTGTTTTCGTGCAGTGAGGCACTTACAAGGGAAAACATAAACGAGATAACCAAGTTTTTAACATATAAAGTGCCAAAAAGCGATAGCACAGGGCACAGCAATATTGTGTTTGACCCAAGCATACCCGATAAATTTCCAAAGATTTTCAGGACCTTCAAACTATCCGACGGGCGGTATGTGGCGGCACAGATTGTATATTCGGGTGTTGATTTTAACGGAGACAGGGGTAACTTTTTTGCTCACGCTCTCGTGTTTGACGATGTGGACGATGATTTTTTACCCGAGCAGTATTATAAATCAAGCCTGTTCAGAACATACCTTGATAAGTCCGAGCAGGAGGCGCAAATCGTTCCGTATCTTGACGAGCTTTCACCTGCCGATAACGATACCGTTACAGAAGATATAGGCGAGTTTATAAAATCGCATAAAACGGAGCTTAGGTATCTTTTAGAAAAGGCGCTTGACCTTTTTATAAGCAACGATATAAGAAATATCTGCATTGCAACCGATAATGCGGATTTAACGGACAAGTATATTATTGCGCTTAAATACCTTATGCCAAGGGATATTTCAAGGTATACGGGAATTTCAACATATAATGCATATATCCCCACGGATAAGCAGTATAATATCGTGATACACGGTACCGTAAAGGGAAATAACAATATAACGCCAGAAACTGTAAAAGCAAGGCAGAGCTGTCTGTATATTGATATGGATAATACCAAGTTTTTAACCGAGCGTAATTATCCGATATTTGATATTGATATCAAGACTTTAAGGAAAATGTATGCAATGGCTGATATTACATCCGTGTTAGGATTTTTAGACTGGTGCGATGTAATAGAGCATGATAAGGAAACAGGCATTGGCGCAAGGCTTATAAAGCTTCAGAAAAATGCAGGCGATAAGGCACTTATCGAGCGACTTAACGCACTTTATCCGCATATAAACGAGGCAAAATATGCCGATGTCAGCTTTGAGCTTTCCCGCATCATGTATGAAAACAGCGAAAAGCTGCCGTCAAAGGAGTCGGAGATAACCCTTGATTTTATACGGCAGTGCATAAAGAAGATGTGTGACGGTAAGGACTATCCAATATCCGAGATATGTGCAAATATGAGTGATACGCAGGGCAAGTATATCGCAGGCAATATCCGTGAATATATGATGGATATTGACAGGGCGTATGATAAAATATCGCTGTATAACCAAAAAGCATTGACGGAATTCTTTGCAATACTAAAGCATAGCTCCAATAAACAGACATGGCACGGACTGTTTTTAAATGACGAAACAATGCTAAAGACCTTTGTGAGTATGAGCTATAATCAGGCGGTGGTAGGTAAGGGCGTTAATATGTTTAAAACCCCTGAGTTTTGGACAAATTCCGACCTTGCGGAGTTGGTTGCATATATCCATTCATCAACCGATGACGAGGTTGTAAAATACGGGTGCTTAAAGTATATTCTATCCTATCCCGAGGAGGACTGGATAAGCTACGGTATAAGCATTAGGAAAAAGGAAAAATCCGATAAGGAAAAGGCGGAGGATTTGGCGCTTGTCCGTAAGATGTTAAAAACGGTCGGGTATCTGCCGTTTGAGCGTGCAAGGTATGACCATCTTCGGGGTACGGTACGGTCGGATATGAGCGACAGGCTAAATCCATTGCTCCTGTCAAAGGTATTAAATGCGTATTATAACTGGCGCTCCTCGGCAGGGCATCAGACACGGGCGCAGAAAAAAGCCCAAATTCTAAAGGAGATGCTCCTTCGGTTAAGAGATGAGCAAAGAGATATATATAATTTTGTTATCCCAAAGCTCGCCATTGAGATTATCGAATCACCGGGGCATTATCACGATAAAATTATAACCCCCAAAACCATGCCCGACACCTTTTGGAGCTGGTTTGTGATTGGGTATATGCGGTGCAGACCCGACGATAATAAATTACTAAATTATAACCGTATATATCTGACGCACAAGAACGAGCTTTTAAAGACCTCGGAGGGCAAGAATATAAGCCGGGCATTCAGATTTGTTATATAAGGAGAAAAGAATATGTCAACAGGAATGATATTTTTAATTATATTTATTGTTATTTTAATAAACGCAGTTATAAGCTTTGCAATTTCACACAGATTTTATAAGCTGTCAAGGAAGGACTCGCACCTTCAAAATGAAATCCGCGCCCTGAGGCGTGATATTGACGAGAAGTTTACGGGCAATATCAAGGCTGTAAAAGAGCCGTCCTTAACGGTTGTAAACGAGAATAAAAACTATTCCAAAGACGGCGGTTTTGTGCATAAGGAAGAGCCTGTAACCGATGATATTGAGGAAATTGCAAAAAAGTGGAATATCGAGATTGAGCGTGACGAGGAGCCGAAAATATCCGAGCGCCCGACACAGAGAAAAATCCACACAAAAAAGCAGTCCGCAGGCGAGAAACCAAAAACCTCTGTCGCTAAAAGCAAGGCAAAGGAAATTTTGGGAGATATATTCCCGTTTGATGAATGATAGGAGCAACAAGAGTGAAAAAGATTTTTACAAACCCCGTTATGGTTATACTGTTTGCAATTTTGTGTAACGCATTATGGGGGAGTGCATACCCTGCAATAAAGATAGGGTATGCACTGTTTAATATAACGGATAATGTTTTTGATAAGCTCCTGTTTGCAGGTGTAAGGTTCGTGCTTGCAGGACTTATGGTGCTTATAGTATCAATTTTTGTGTATAAAAAACCGCCCGTGCTGAAAAAAGAGACCGTTCCGTATGTGGGCGCAATGGCAATACTGTATACGGCATTGCAGTATGTATTTTTCTATGTCGGACTCTCAAACACAACAGGCACAAACGGCTCAATCGTAAATTCAACACAGACCTTTTTAGCGGTAATTTTAGCGCATTTTATCTATAAAGACGATAAATTAAATGTCTATAAGGTCATAGGCTCGATTATCGGGTTTATGGGTGTTTTAACCGTTACCGCATCGGGCGGAAACGCACATTTTTCCGTGCATGGCGAGGGCTTTATCTTAATTGCCGCAGCTTGCTTTGTTTTGGGCTCTGTGATAAGCAAAAAAGCTACACAAAACGACCTTCCCATGAGCGTAACGGGGTATAACCTGCTCTTTGGCGGTATTATTTTGGTTGTTGTGGGAATATGTGGCGGCGGTGCGCTCCAAGACGCAGGTGTGAGCGGAGCTTTAAATATCTTATACCTTGCATTTTTATCGGCGGCGGCATTTACCATTTGGACAATGCTCCTTACATATAACCCTGTAAGTAAGATAAGTATTTATAATTTTATTATCCCTGTTTCGGGTACGATATTATCTGCAATATTTTTGGGCGAGGATATTCGGGATATTCGGTATGTCATTTCCTTGGCGCTTGTGTGTATGGGTATCGTGATAGTAAATAAATTCGGTCAAAAAGCATAGGAGATAAGCAATGATACCGATAGAAGGCGAAAAGTATAACATTGAAATAGAGTCTGTTTCATCGGACGGAAACGGCGTAGGGCGTATTGCATCATTTGCCGTTTTTGTGCCAATGGGCGTTATAGGCGATAGGGTAGAGGTAAAAATAAATAAGGTAAAATCCCGATACGCAATCGGTGAGATAGTTAAAATCCTTGAAAAATCGCCCGATAGAATTAAACCGCCTTGCAGGTATTATGATAGGTGTGGCGGCTGTCAGATACAGAATATGGACTATAAGGCGCAGGTTAAGGGAAAAGCCGAAATCATTGAAAACGCTCTCAGAAGAATTGGCGGTATAAGGGATTTCTCGCTTGATGAGTTTATAGAATGTGATAAGCCGTTTCATTATCGGAATAAGGTTATATTTTTCTGTGATAACGGCGTCGGTATGTATGAAAGAGGGACACATAATATCGTTGAGCTTGACGGCTGTATGCTCGCATATGAGGGTGTAGAGGCTATTTTAGGTGCGGTTTTGGACTATGCAAAGGAGTGCGGTGTTCCATACTATAACACAAAAAATCATACAGGAATTTTAAGGCGGATTTTTGTCAGGAATAACAGCAGGGGCGAATTTATGGTCGTGCTGTCGGTAAATGCCGATACTGTTCCCAATGCCGATACATTGTTTAATAATCTTTCAAAGCTTAATGTAAAATCGGTGTATCTAAATATTGATAAGCGTAAAAATTCAGGGGCTATGAGCTATGAAAATAAGCTTGCGTATGGGGACAGATATTTAAATGAGGAAATTTTTGGGATAAGGTTTAAAATTTCGCCCGAGTCGTTTTTTCAGATAAATTACGAGCAGACAAAAAAATTGTATCAAAAAGCAATTGGGCTTGCAGATGTGGGAAAAGACGATACCGTTATGGATTTATACTGCGGAATTGGCACAATTTCGCTCTCAGTTGCAAAGCAGGCAAAATCGGTTGTCGGTGTTGAGGCGGTAAAAAGAGCGATTGACGATGCAAGGGAGAACGCAAAAGAGAACGGAATAGAAAATGCCGAATTTTTTGCCGATAAAGCAGAAGATATCGTGCCAAAGCTGATAGACGAGGGGAGCGCACCCGATATTGTCATTATGGACCCACCCCGTGCAGGCTCGGATACGGTAACAATTTCCGCAATTTTAAGAGCAAAGCCAAAGCGTGTGGTCTATGTTTCATGTAACCCGTCAACCCTTGCACGGGACTTAAAACAGTTTATAAATAATGGCTATGCCATATCCACCGCCATCGGCGTGGATATGTTCCCCCAAACAATGCATGTAGAAACTGTGGTAGGGTTAGTAAGAAAGGAAAAGTAAAGGGGTATTTGGAAAAAGGGCTATATTAAAATTAGTATGTCAAAGATAGGAGGATCGTTATATGTCAAAGGATGAAAAAATAGAAATTTATGAGGATCAACCGATTCGCACTGCATGGAATGAAGATGAAGAAGAATGGTATTTTTCGATTATAGATGTTGTTTCTGTGCTTACTGAGCAAACAGATTATCAAAAGGCAAGAAAATATTGGAACAAGCTAAAACAACGCTTGAATGATGAAGGAAATGAAACGGTGACAAATTGTCACCAGTTGAAAATGAAAGCTGCAGATGGGAAAAATCGTCTTACCGATGTTGCGACAACCGAGCAGCTTTTAAGAATTATACAATCTATTCCGTCAAAGAAAGCTGAGCCGTTTAAGATGTGGCTTGCCGAGGTCGGCAGAGAACGAATAGAAGAAACGATTGATCCTGAACTTATAATTGACCGTGCGCTTACTACATATCTTAAAAAAGGATATTCAAGGGAATGGATAAATCAGCGGTTGCAGGCTATTCAGGTTCGCAAAGAATTGACCGATGAATGGCAAAACCGAGGAGTCAAAGAAGGCATCGAGTATGCAATTTTAACCGATGAGATTACAAAAGCGTGGTCGGGAATGTCAACAAGACAGTACAAAAACCTCAAAGGCTTGAAAAAAGAAAATCTTCGTGATAATATGTCAACGCTTGAGCTTGTTTTGAATATGCTTGCAGAAGCAACGACAACGGAGCTGTCAAAAACTCATAATCCAAACGGTTTGTCAGAAAACAAGAAAATTGCCAAGCAAGGCGGAAAAATTGCCGGCAACGCACGAAAAGAAATTGAAAGTAATACCGGTAAGCCTGTTATAACCTCAAAAAAAGCATCGGAATTAAACGGTGTTGTAACAAAATTGATTGAAGATTTAAAAGATAAATAAAAAATCTTATGGGAGAGGGGTAGTTAAATACCCAACCTTGATTTGTGTCGGCCAATGTGTAAACTACGGTAAAACATCTCCGGGAGGTATGTATGGCGACAAGTAAAGAGTATTTAGGGTTTGTGCTGGAACAGTTATCAAAGTTAGATAATATAACATACAGGGCTATGATGGGGGAGTATATAATCTACTACCGTGGCAAGGTAATAGGCGGAATTTACGACAACCGATTTTTAGTAAAGCCCACAAAATCCGCCATAAATCTGATGAGTGATGCTGTTATGGAGCTTCCGTATGAGGGTGCAAAGGAAATGTTACTTGTAGAAGATATCGAGGACAAGGTATTTTTAAAGGAACTGCTTGAGAAAATGTATCAGGAGCTTTCCGTACCAAAGAAAAATAAGTGATATATCAGCATAAAGCTCATACCGCAGGAGGGAATGACAATATGGAATACATAAGAGTAACAAAGGAAAATCTTACACAGGAGCACATTTGCTGTGCAATCTCCAACAACAATGATGTGCAGGTATCTTCAAAGAAGGACTGGCTTGCCGACCGTTTTGACGATGGGCTTGTATTTTTGAAGAGCGCAGAGCGTGGAAAATGCTTTATTGAGTATTTGCCGGCAGAGAACGCATGGAATCCGATTGATGCCGACGGGTATATGTACATAAACTGCCTTTGGGTATCCGGCTCTTTTAAGGGACACGGATACTCCAATGATCTGCTCGGTGTTTGCATTGAGGAAAGCAAGAGCAAAGGAAAACAGGGCCTTTGCATTCTTTCATCAGCTAAGAAAAAGCCTTTCCTTGCCGATCCGAAGTTCTTGAAATACAAAGGGTTTACCGTAAGTGACGAGGCTGATAATGGTATTCAATTGTGGTATTTGCCATTCTCTGCTGACGCTCACCGGCCTAAGTTCAAGGACTGTTCTAAGCATCCTCATGTTTATGAAGCAGGCTATGTTCTGTTCTATACCAGCCAGTGTCCGTTCAATGCAAAGTATGTTCCAATTGTAGAGCAAACAGCAAAAGAAAACGGCATACCGTTCAAGGCAATCCATATTGAGAGTAAGGAACAGGCGCAGAATGCTCCCACACCGATTACGACATATGCGTTGTTTTATGAGGGAGAATATGTTACCAATGAGCAGATGAATGGCACTAAGTTTTTGAAGTTGGTATCGAAGTAATAGAGGGGATAGAATCATGGCATCAAGTAAAGGATATTTGGAGTTTATTTTGGAGCAGTTATCGGATTTAGGTGATATAGCGTACAGGGCTATGATGGGGGAGTACATAATCTACTACCGTGGCAAGGTAATAGGCGGAATTTACGACAACCGATTTTTAGTAAAGCCCACAAAATCCGCAATAAATCTGATGAGTAACGCAGTTATGGAACTTCCGTATGAGGGTGCAAAGGAAATGTTACTTGTAGAAAATATCGAGGACAAGGTTTTTTTAAAGGATTTATTTGAACAAATGTATAAAGAACTGCCTATGCCGAAGAAACGGGCAAAGGACGGATATTAAGCACAGAATGGTGAAACAGCATTATGAAGTTAAGCTTTAAACATACAATTTATGCAAGCTATGTCGGGTACATTACTCAGGCGATTGTCAATAATTTAGCGCCTCTTTTATTTTTGGTATTTAAGGACACTTTTGGCTTGCCGTTATCAAAAATTACATTACTTATAACCGTAAACTTTCTTATTCAGCTAACGGTGGATTGTCTGTCCTCACGCTTTATTGACAAAATAGGCTATCGAAAATCCATAGTGGCGGCGCATATTCTTGCCTTTGCAGGGCTGATTTCGATGTCGGTTTTGCCGTCGGTTATGTCAAATCCGTTTTTGGGGCTTATCATTTCCGTTATTTTATATGCAGTGGGCGGAGGTATAATTGAGGTACTTATAAGTCCCATAGTCGAGGCGTGTCCGACCGAAAACAAGGCATCGGCAATGAGCTTGCTTCATTCCTTTTACTGCTGGGGCACGGTAGCGGTTGTGGCAATATCTACGGTACTTTTACATATAATCGGTAATTGGCGGTTACTGCCCATATTTTGGGCGGTTATACCCGTTATAAACGCCTTTGTATTTTTAAAAGTACCTATCAACACCCTTACAGACGAGGGTGAGGGAATGAGCACAGGAGCGCTTACAAAAAGCGGACTGTTTTGGATATTTGTAATCTTAATGGTGGCATCGGGAGCATCGGAGCAGGCGATGAGCCAGTGGGCATCGGCGTTTGCCGAGAGCGGACTTGGCGTGTCAAAAGCGGTAGGCGATATTATGGGGCCGTGTATGTTCTCGCTCTTTATGGGAGTATCAAGAGTGATTACATCAAAGCTCACAAAATCGGTGGATATACTCAATATTATGCCGGTTAGCGGTTGCCTTTGCGTTTTTTCATACCTTATGGCAGGACTTATCAAAAATCCCATACCGGCGCTGACAGGATGTGGAATATGCGGTTTTTCCGTAGGTGTGTTATGGCCCGGAGCGTTTAGTCTTGCAAGCAAGCGATTTCCCAAAGGCGGAACGGCGCTTTTTGCGCTGTTGGCTCTTGCAGGCGATGTGGGGTGTATGAGCGGTCCGACCTTGGTCGGCGAATTGGCAGGAATTATGGGCGATAATTTGAGCGCAGGTTTACTTTGTGCGGTTGTTTTCCCGATAATACTGATAATTTGTTGTCTGTACCTGTCAAAGGAAAATACGAAATAGCATATAAAAATCCTCCCTGCGTTTTTGCAGGGAGGATTTTTTTCTCGGTATATTTTATTCTTCTGTTTTAGCTTCGTTTTCTTCTTTTTCCTGTTGAGCTTTTGATTTTTTTATTCTGTGTCTAATTATCAAAACCCCGATAATTATCAGGATAAGAACTATTGTTACAGGCGCAACGGTTGTAAACACCAGATACCGCACCGTATCAACGCCCATAAGCACTTTACAGGCTCTGTAAAGCTTTACGGGGTGATACTTTATTCCCGAAACAGCCTCCAAAAAGCCCTCAGAATTTTTAGCGGTGTTATCGTCTGTAACAGCGCCGATTAAATCCTCAATAACCTCCTGTGTAAATCCGTATCCTGTTGTCATATCGGTTATATTGATTGTATCAAGGCTTACCTTACTTCCGTCAACAAGCTTTGACGGATCGTTTTTCTGACCTTCAAGAGTTGCAGGGATTGTTCCGTTTAGCTGATAGCGCACGCTCCTTGCACGAAGGTTACAAAAATCATGCAACGCCTTTGCCGACGCCTCAAAATCCGTTCCGTCACAGAACGCCTTGCCCTCTGTTACATACGGCTTTATATTATTATATGCGCCGTTATAGAGCTTTTCAAACTCGCCCGACTCAAACTGTGTTTTTAAAAACTCATCAAAATATGTATGATATGAGTTTAAATACTGCGGATTTGAAAGCAGTTTATTTATAAGAGGTCTATCCTCCATAGGCAAGCCGAATACAGGCGTATCTATAGGAGTATTTACCATAGCCGTACCCATATCCATTGCATTTTTCGTATCGGGGATAAGATACGGCGCCTTATCGCCAAAGAGTGACCGCACGATTGAGTTATAGTTCTCAGCACCGAAAGCCCTGCTGTAATTACCGGGGAGCATCAATAACTTACCCCAGCTTTCATACATATAATAGTTATGGCAAAATGCGCCTGCATAGCCGTCGGAGTTCACCATAAATGTATCGCCTACAAAGTACCGTAGCTGCGGCTCAACATATACATAATCCTCCGAGCTCTCCTCAGAGTTAATGTTATTGAGAGCCTTTACAAATCTCGCCTTTGCTTTACGGCTTACATTTTCGGTAGATGTATCAAAAAACGCTTTATACTTACTTGCGCTCTTGCCGACATATTTAAGCTTTGCAGCCTCGGCGATATTGTTTTTACGGTCAATAAAGATCTCAAGCGCATCGGGGATTATACATACTCTGTCGCCCTTTGTGTAGCTTTGATATTTCTGTGCGCTTAAAATCTCAATTACCGAGTTTAGCTTATCACGCTTATTGCCTGTGTCCCATTCCATGACCGACATCATTTCAGGCTTATAAACATTGCCCCGAATACTGCCCTCATCGGCTTTGTTATAGTTCAGACACCTCTCCATAAACGAGTCGTCGATGCCCTCGACTGCTAAGTACAGTCCCAAAGCCTCGCCGTTTACCGTAACATAAACATAGGTACAAAGCGGAGCTTTGGCACCTGCGCCACGCATTAAGTTATAGGCAAGGTAGCTTTTCATACAGGTTTTGTCAGTACACATATTATCAAGCAGCATTGAGTCAAGACCGAAAAGCGTTTGCTCCTCACTAAATTCGTCAAATGTAATTAAAAAGCTGTAATAATCCTCGTCTGCCTCGTTTACCGTTGTTAAGGCAAGGTCATATTGCGGTGTTATTCCGCACTTTTGAAGTACCTCGCCGTCATAGACAATATCGCACTTTTTACAAAGCTGATCCTTTGCATTTTCCGTTGTTTTGTCCCATTTCCTGTCCGAGATTTGTATATCAAGAGTATGCACGGTATCGTTACCAAAAACCCTGCCCTCATACTCTGCCGCCATTGCGCTTACGCAAAGTGAAAGCGCAAATATAACCGAAACGATAACTCCGCAAAAACCAATTCTTTTCAAGATGTAACCCCCAAAAAACACATTATCATTTACCGTCAGCGTTAAAAATCAGCAATGGCGCTGATTTTTAACAAAGGTTATTCGTATAAATTCGTGTTATATACTCCCTTATCATAAAGCTCTTTAAATGCATCCTTAACTGCCTGTGTATCCTCTTTATAGGTAACACCGAACCACTTATCGTTGGTTTCAAGCATCTTTACAGACACCTCGCCCGACTTTATAAGCTCGTCCATATAGATAGGTACCAAGAACTCCGATTTTATATCTCCGTCTTTTAGCTCTGATAAGAACTTTATAAATCCCTTTTCAAGCAAATCAATATATTCGGGTGTCACACCCCACATATTCATTGACACATAAGAATTTGCATCTATTTCCTTATCGCCTGCCACAGCGCCTGTCGGTGTTTTTACAATATCCGAGGTTTCAACAATGTCAATAAGCATCATATCCTCATCAACCTTGCAAACGCCCCTTGTAACACCGCCGTTATCGCTTAGCGTGTTCTTTAAGATAAAGCCTGCACCGCAGTACTTCTTAGGCTCTGCACTAACCAAGAAATCATGAACCTTTTTGAATGCTTCCTTGCCGTAGTAATCGTCGGCGTTGATAATAATAAACGGCTCATTTACCTTACCCTTGCACGATAAAACCGCCTGACCTGTTCCCCAAGGCTTTGTTCTGCCCTCGGGCTTTTTAAAGCCTGCGGGTAAATCGTCAAGCTCCTGATATGCATAGTCAACCTTGCATATCTTTTCTATCCTGTTTCCGATAATCTCTCTAAAATCCTTTTCTATGTCCTTCCTTATGATGAATACAACCTTGTTAAAGCCTGCCTTCAGTGCGTCATGGATTGAATAATCCATAATAATTTCACCGTTTGGTCCGAACTTTTCAAGCTGTTTAATTCCGCCGCCAAATCTTGAGCCGATGCCGGCTGCCATAATAACTAAAGTAGTGTCCATAAAAAAATCCTCCTGACTTATTCTTTGATTTTATCATAATTTACAATATATTACAAGCCTATTTTTGTCGGTTCTTAACCGTCAGCCAATAATCGTTTTCTACCTTTTTATATTCGTACTGCAAGCCGTTGTATTCCGTTTTTACAGTATCACCGCCGTTTGACGCCTCATAATAAAGGTCGGCTATAAAATCACCTGCCGTCGTTTCATCAAACGATTTATCAACGCACATAAGCACATACTCCATATAGTCAAATGACGCAAGCCCCGGACTGTAATAGCCCGTTCCGTTTACATTTATTTCGACTATCCTGTTATTTTCAATATCACATATAACCCTTGCCGTTTCGTCCTTTGTTGCAATGGAATAGGTGTTGTCGGTGTTTTTCTCGCTTTTTCCGAGTCGGTACTCTGTGTTTTTTGCGACCTCGTTAAACCGCGCACTAAGCTCGTCCATGGTAAGGCCTATTTCGCCCGATTTTTGGCAGGCGCAAAAAACAGTGCATAGGATAAGAATAGATAAAACAGAAAATATTTTCTTTGGCATAAAATTTCTCCTTATAATTATTTTTATAGCTCGTCGGCAAATTTAATTATCCTGTTCAGTCTGTGGTTTACACCGCTTTTGCTAATCGGCGGTGTAAATGTTTCCCCGAGTTCCTTTAGCCCGACATCGGGGTATTTTAACCTTGCCTCGCCGATTTCTATGAGGCTTTGGGGGAGGGAGGTCCATTTTTTTTGAGCCTTAATTTTTTTTATTGCGTTTATGTGCTTTGATGATGCAATTGCGCTCTTGTCCGCATTTGCCGTTTCACAGTTTACACGCCTGTTTACCTTGTTTCTCACATCTCGCTCAATCGACACCGTAAAAAGCTCCATTGCACCGCCCATGGCACCCATAAGGCTCAGGATTTCCGCTATTTTTTCATATTCCTTAACATAGACAATATTCATATCCTTTCTAAGAGTATACCTTGCACGAATATCATTATCGCCAAGGATTTGAACAAGCTTTTTTGCCTGCTCCTCATACCGTGTGTCAAATTCTATATGGTAGTTTTTTCGGGGATCCGTTACCGAGCCGCTGCCCAAAAACGCCCCTCGCAGATACGAATTTTTACAGCAGGGCTTTGCTTTTTCCTCCCAGCGCACAATCTTGTCAATTACACGCTCGTTATCGAGAAAAAACTGCATTGAACGGCTGTTTTCACGGTACTCGGTCTGGTCGCCGAAGCTTGAATGTATGGTTTTTACAACACGCCTTGCAACTGCTGTATTTTCGGTTATAAACCGCGCGCCCTGTCCCTCGTATTTGCCCGCATACTCAAAAATGCCGCTAAGCTCAGCAAAGCAGCAATTTTTGCACTTGAATTTTACGGAACAAAGCTGTTCCTTTATATCCGATGAAAAAGACATAATTCTTCCCCTGTTTATATCATTTTGCGTATTGAAGTTCAATATAGTCCCTGCCGATATTCATTATTGCCCTTGCAAGACGGCTGAAATTATGGCGTACCTTGCCGTCCTGGATAAGTACGAGATTTCCCTGCATAAGCTTTACACGGGGTATTATCTTATCGCTGTCTATATGTACAAGCTGTGCGTTCTCCAGCGAATATGCCTTTGCCATATCGTCGGGAATGGTCGCATTATTTACAATCATAATATCGGCAATCCCCTTATACGAGTGCGCCTCAAGCGCATCTAAATGCTCTGATGCGCTGTAGCCCTCCGTTTCGCCCTTTTGCGTCATTATATTGCACACATAAATTTTTAGAGCAACTGATGCTTGTATAGCCTCCAAAACTCCGTCAACAAGCAAGTTTGGAATTATGCTTGTATAAAGGCTTCCCGGCCCGAAAACGATAATATCCGCCTCCTCTATTGCCGATATTACGCCCTTTAGCGCCTTTGCGCTGTCGGGAACAAGCTCAATTCTTTTTATCCTGTTCCACATTATACCCTTGTATTGACTTATCTTTGATTCGCCGTCTATTGTGCTTCCGTTTGTGAGTATTGCGCGGAGGGTTACATCATCGTTTGTAACAGGGTAGACCCTGCCTACAATTCCGAGCAGTGCCGACATTTTCTTTACCGCGCCGTCAAAGGTGTCCGAGGTTTCGTTAAGCGCCGCAAGGATTATATTTCCCAGACTGTGCCCTTTTAGAGTACCGTCGGAGAACCTGAAATTTAAAAGCTCGCCAAGCTCCGGATTTACATCCGTCAATGCGCTAAGGCAATTTCGTACATCGCCCGGCGGTAACATTCCAAAATCGTGCCGTAAAAGCCCCGATGAACCGCCGTCGTCGGCAACGGTAACCACTGCCGTTATATTATCGGTATAGAGCCTCAACCCCTTTAGCATGGTTGAAAGCCCCGTTCCTCCGCCTATAGCAACAACTTTTAGTCCTGCCATTGTTTGTGTTCTCCATTCCTATATCTGCTACAACAGCGTAGCACTGTCATATCGTTGGAAAGAAGCGAGCAGGTCGCAGTTTTGAGTGAGGGTGCTGTTAGCACCGCAAAGATGTGCGGCAGCCATTAGGCTGACTTTTGGCTTTGCCAAAAGTTGCTGAATGTTAAGATACCGCCCCGAACGAAAAACTTGTGAGATGCGACGCTTATTTCCAATGATCATTCTTTACCTAAATCTCGGCATACAGTATGCACATGATAATGATTGTTTGTCAAATGCTCCGATAGCTTATTCGTCATTGTAACACTCCTGTGCTTTCCGCCCGTACAGCCTATTGCCACCGTCAATGACGATTTTCCCTCCTCGATGTAGAGCGGAATTAAAAAGTCCATAAGGTCATAAATCTTGTCCATGAACTTTACCGCCGAGGACGAGCTCATAACATAGTCCTGTACCTCTTTGTCGTTACCTGTTTTATGCTTTAATTCGTCAACATAGAACGGGTTGGGGAAGCACCTTACATCAAAAACCAAATCCGCATCTGCAGGTACTCCGTACTTAAAGCCGAATGCCATTACCGTGATTTTTAATTCATATTCCTCATTTTCCTTGCCGTATATGCTCTTTATTGAGTTTAGCAAATCCTGTGAACTCAAATTTGAAGTGTCAATAATCATATCCGCAAAGGTGTAGAGCTTTTTAAGCATTTGTCTTTCCTGCGTGATTGATGCGATAAGTCCGTCGGGGTTGTTTAAAGGATGCGCCCGTCTTGACTCCTTATACCGCCTTACAAGCGTTGCATCGTCACAGTCAAGGAACATAACATTACAGTCATAGCCTCTGTCCCTTAAAATCTTAACCTGGGAAATAAGCTCGTTTATCATCTCACCCAAACGGCTGTCTGCAACAAGGACTACCTTATTAAAGCTACCGTTTGTGGTGGATAGCATATCCGCAAACTTCGGGATAAGCGCTGGTGGCATATTATCAATGCAGAAATATCCCATATCCTCAAGATACCTTAAAACTGCCGTCTTTCCCGAGCCTGACATTCCCGTTATAATCGTATATTGCATAATCTTTTTACCTTTCGCCTATAAGCCGTATTTCAGGCTCTAATTCCACGCCGAATTTATCAAGTACCGTCTTTTTTATATACTCTATCAAATCAAGCACATCCTGTGCCGTTGCATTGCCTGTGTTTACGATAAAGCCTGCGTGCTTTGTTGAAACCTGCGCACCGCCGATTGTATAACCCATAAGGTTTGCATCCTGTATCAGCTTACCTGCAAAATGCCCCTCGGGTCTTTTAAAAACAGAGCCGGCAGACGGTAATTCTATGGGCTGTTTTTCGTTTCGCCTGTTTCTGTATTCTGAAATTTCTTTCTTTATATCATCAGCATTTCCCTTTTTAAATTGCATGGTTGCAGATAATATTATCCAGCCTTCTTTTTGAAAAATGCTTGTTCTGTAGCCAAAGCATAATTTATCGGCATCGGCAGATTTAATCTCACCCATACCGTCAAGGTACTCAACCGATTTTATAAACTCGCTAAGCTCGCCTCCGTATGCGCCTGCGTTCATAAAAATTCCGCCGCCAAGCGTGCCCGGTATACCCGAAAGCCTCTCAAAGCCCGATAATGAATGTTCCAAGAGCTTTGCAGACAGGGCGGACATCAAAATTCCCGACTGCGCATACACCGTATCGCCATCAACTCTGCAATCCGACAAATCCTTGCCTATATGAATAACAACGCCCCGTATGCCCTTATCCGATACAAGCATATTCGAGCCGTTACCGACTACAAGGCAGGGATAATTTTCGCTTTTGCAAACTGAAATAACCCTTGCAAGCTCATCAATTGATTTGGGGCTTACAAACACATCTGCATTTCCGCCTATGCGGAATGTGGTATGGTTTTTCATCGGCTCATTGAATTTTAAGTTTTTAGATACTGTGTTTAATTTATCAAAATTCATTAACTTACCTTCCTCGGTTTACTCGCCCAATTTCCAGCTAAAAAGCTCTTTCCTTGGGCGTACATAGTCTTGATAGCTTTTAAGATTTCTATTCATTATCAGCTTTTCGGGGAATGATATTTCCTTTAACATTCCAAAAGCCATGTCATAGTTACCTATATCGGTATAGAAATGCGCATCAGACGATACGACAATCCCGACCTCTTTTTCCTTACACAGTCTTGCAATCTCCCTGCAATTTTCTATGCTTGATTTTCTTACAAAAAATGAATGGTTGTTTATCTCTATCAGTTTATGATATTTCTTTGCAAGGTCAATTATTCTTGCATAGTCGTATTTATACTTTGGGTTTCCGCTGTGGCATATTACATCAATAAGCGGATTTGTTACAATCCGCTCATATGCCTTTGTGCAATCAGATACCCCCAAATCATCATAGCATGGTGTATGTATGCTGGCATTTACAACATCGAGCTTTTCCATAAGCCAATCTTCCATATCAATATCGCCGTTGGAGTTTAGAATATTTAACTCTACGCCGTACAGTATCTTAACACCGAATAAATCCCTCGGTATGTTTTTAAGGTTCTGGAAATGCCATATATGCGGTGCGTCCTCCATACCAATGCAGTGGTCGGTTATTGCAATCGCCTCCATGCCTATTTCACCTGCATAGCGGGCATTCTCGGCTACGGTAGAATATGCGTGTGCGCTTGCAATGGTATGCGTATGTGTATCAAATAATATGTTCATTATTAAAGCTCGTTCTTTCTAAAAATTTCAGACGCCCATGCTCTGTTCCATTTGCGCCATAAGTCTGTTGTTAAGCTCAACGGCTGCGTTATAGCCCATGCCCTTTTGACGGTTGTTCATAGCCGCAACCTCAACAATAACTGCAAGGTTTCTGCCAAGCTTTACAGGTATGGTAAGTGACGGGACATTAACGCCCATTACATTTGTGTATTCGTCAACCATGCCGAGGCGGTCGTATTGCTTGCCCTCTTCCCAGGTTTCTAAATGTATAATCATATCAATCTGCTGTGAGTCCTTAACCGCACCCATACCGAATATCTCTTTTACATCTATTATGCCGATACCGCGTACCTCAACAAAATGGCGGATAATATCGGGGGATGAACCGATAAGCGTATCGTCAGACACCCTCTTTATCTCAACCGCATCGTCTGCAACCAGTCTGTGACCTCTCTTTACAAGCTCAATTGCACACTCGCTCTTTCCGACACCGCTCTCGCCCATAATGAGTATACCCTCGCCGTATACCTCAACCAAAACACCGTGCCTTGTACGGCAGGGCGCAATTTCAATGCTAAGATACCTTATGATAGCGCTCATAAACGACGATGTTCCGCGCTCCGTTCTTAAAACAGGTATATTGTATTTTTCCGCAAGCTCCAAAATCTCGGGCAAAACCTGAATACCCCGTGTAATAATAAGAGCAGGGAACTTGTGCTCAAAAAACCGCTCCAATCTCGCTGTTCGCTCCTCAACGCTGTAGTTTTCAAGGTATGAAAACTCAACCTTACCCATAATCTGCAAACGCTCCGAATCAAAGAAATCGTAAAAGCCCGCCATTTGCAGTCCCGGACGGTTAATATCTGCATGGGAAATTAAAATATTGTCCAAATCCTCTGTTTCATGTATAATTTCAAGGTCAAACTCCCTTATTACCTTTGATAATGGTATTGTAAATCCGTTTTCGCCCATTATTGTATCCGCCTTTCAAAAAAGTTGTGATTAACGCAAGGTTTAGCATCAGCTCACACTACTTCATAATATACTAACCTATATTATATATTAAACAAGCGGATTTTTCAATAAAAATATGTAACTTTCGCCATAAATTAAACAAATAAAGGTACAAAAAAATCTGCAAATTGTAAAAAATAACACTTTTTTTGAAAAAACTTAATAAAATGCTTGCAAAATAAAAACTCTTGTGTTACAATACTGATTGATGTTTTATAACGCTATGTTTAGGAGGTGTAATTATGGCAAAGTGTGATGTATGTGGTAAGGGCGTAACTTTCGGTATAAAGGTCAGTCACTCACATAGAAGATCAAACCGTGCTTGGAAGCCAAATGTAAGAAAGGTAAGAGCACTTGTAAACGGTTCAGTAAAGTCAGTTAATGTTTGTACTCGCTGCCTTCGCTCAGGAAAGGTACAGCGTGCCGTTTAATTTAGTTTTTGATTGCGGACAGTTCATCGTAAGATGGACTGTTTCTTTTTTTTAAAAATTTTTAAAAAAAGTACTTGACTTTAACGCTTTATCATAGTAAAATAGCAAAGTAAAAATTTTATGCATGAAAAAGTGAGGAAATTGTAATGAAAAAAATTTTTGGTTTAATTATGGCGGCAATGATGCTTGTGTCTTTGACAGGCTGTGGAAACACCGAGCTTACGGCAGAGACAATAAAGGTAATATCAGAGGCAGGCTCAACAGGTGAGGAAAAGGTTACAGGCGTTATGGACGATGCAAATGACGACACTGTAGAGGTAATCGCAAAGGATTATTTTGCAAGGTCAAAGTATTCGGCGGTTGACTCAATGGCAACAGCTCTTATGGATGTTGAAAACGGTGTTGCGGATGTTGCGGTTGTTGACTCTGTAATTGCGCAGGGCATGATTGAGGGCGAGGGCTCAAGCTTTTCAGACCTTGTAATAAATATGGATAATAAGTTCGGCGATCAGTATTTCGGTATAGCATTCAGAAAGGGCAGTGATATTTGCCCTGCTGTAAACGATGCGATTAAGACTTTAAGAGAAAACGGCAAACTTGACGAGATTGCTAAAAAATACGGCTTGGAGCAGAGTGTTGAGGCAGCAAAGGATCAGGAGGGTACAGAAAATGAGACGATCCCTGCTGCTGATAGCGATTTAGAGTATGTTAAGTCAAAGGGCGTTTTAACAATCGGCGTTACAAACTATCCGCCGATGAACTACCTTGCAGACGACGGCGTAACCTGGACAGGCTTTGATACAGAGTTTGCTCAGGCAGTAGGCGAAATTTTGGGTATTGATGTAGAGTTTGTAGAGATTAGCTGGGAGGCTAAGGAAACAGAGCTTGCATCAAAGAATATCGACTGTTTATGGAACGGTATGTGCATAACCGAGGAGAGAAAGGATATGTGGGAGGTTTCAACACCATATATGTACAATACTCAGGCAATGGTTATGAAGGCTGATAAGGCTGATGCAATAATGAAAGCATTGGCACAGTAATCAGACTGTAAAATACGGTTAATAGGTACGGCACCACAGATGTCTGTGGTGTCGTTTACTGCATTTTTTCGAGGGGGAAACTACATAAAATGAATGCCTTAATTCAACTGTTACACGGCTTTGGCACAAACTGCCTGCTGTTTGTGCTTACACTTGTTATGGCAGTGCCGTTGGGACTGGTCATAACATTTGGCACAATGTCAAGGTTCAAGCCTTTAAAGTGGGTAATGAAAACCTTTGTATGGATAATCCGAGGTACGCCTCTGATGCTTCAGCTGTTCGTGGTTTTATATGCGCCCGGTCTGCTTTTGGGAATACCTATGTCAAACAGAATGACGGCGGCATTGATTGCGTTTGTAATTAACTATGCCGCATATTTTTCCGAGATTTACCGAGGCGGTATAGAGAGTATACCCGTCGGTCAGTACGAGGCAGGTCAGGTTTTAGGACTTACAAAGTCTCAGACCTTCTTTAAGATTGTGCTGTTCCAGGTAATAAAGCGTATAACACCGCCCATGGGTAATGAAATAATAACACTTGTTAAGGATACGGCTTTAGCAAGGGTTATAGGCGTGGCGGAAATTCTGATGAACGCACAGCGCTTTGCCGCATCGGGCGTTATATGGCCGCTGTTTACATCGGCGCTGTATTTCCTGTTGTTTACGGGAATTTTGTCCGTGCTTATGTCATGGGTTGAAAAGAAAATGGATTATTACAAGGGATAGGGTTTGAATAAAATTCAAACAATGAATAATGAATAATTAAGGTACAAAATGCAAGGCATTTTGAGATATTATGTGTGCCTTGAAAGGAATGATTTATAAATATGAGTATATTGGAAATTCAGGATATGCATAAGAGCTTCGGAAAAACCGAGGTTTTAAAGGGCGTCGGATTTTCTATGGAAAAGGGCGAGGTAATCTCAATCTTAGGCTCGTCGGGAAGCGGAAAAACAACACTCCTACGGTGTATTAACTTCCTTGAAACTGCCGATAGCGGGCGTATTATGGTAGACGGAAATGTAATATTTGACGCGACGGATAAGACGAAAAAAACACCTGCAAAAATCCGTGAGGCACAGCTAAATTTCGGAATGGTGTTCCAGCAGTTTAATCTGTTTCCGCAGTATAATGTGCTTGAAAATGTTATGCTTGCGCCCAAGCTCCTTGCAAAGGAACGCCCCGACTACAAGCAGAATAAAAGGCAGATATTAGGAGAGATTGAGGAAAAGGCAAGGGATGTAATTGACAAGGTAGGGCTTACTCAAAAGCTTTTAAATTATCCTTGCGAATTATCGGGCGGTCAGCAACAAAGAGTGTCCATTGCAAGGGCACTTGTGTTAGGGCCAAAGATACTGTTCTTTGACGAGCCGACCTCCGCGCTTGATCCCGAGCTTACGGGTGAGATTTTAAAGGTTATAAAGGACCTTGCACAAAAGCATATAACCATGGTTATTGTTACACATGAGATAGGCTTTGCAAAAAATGTGTCCGACCGTATCATTTTTATGGATAAGGGCGTTGTTGCCGAGGAGGGCACACCCGAGGAGGTTATCGACAATCCGAAAAATGCGCGTACCAAGGAATTTTTAAGCCTTGTTGACCGAAAATAATACTGCCACCGGGTAGGAATGTTTGAAGCATTCACCTGCACATCGTTAGGTCTTAGAAGATGTGTGGATGGATGCTTTTTATTAGGTGAGAAGTAATAGTGAAGAAGTAAGGTACAAAATGCGTCGCATTTTGAAAAATCTGTTTTGCACCTTGAAGAAAGATGGAGGAATGGTTATAATAATGAAAAATATTGTACTTAAAATCAACTACTTTTCAAAAACCGAAAAAATACTGTGGATTTTATCGGTGCTCTTAATTTTAGGCACATTTTTGGTGTTTGACCGCCAAAACTACTTAAAGCTCACAGCATCGCTTATCGGCGTTACGGCGCTTATATTTATAGCAAAGGGCAACCCGATAGGTCAATTTTTGACAATAGTCTTTAGCATTATATACGGCATAATCTCGTATGAGTGCAAATACTACGGCGAAATGATAACATATGTGGGTATGACTATGCCAATGGCTGTTTTTGCACTTGTTTCATGGCTAAGACACCCATATCAGGGCAATAGGGCTGAGGTTGAGGTAAACAGATTAAAAAAATCCGAGTATTGCTTTTTAGCTGTTTTAAGTGCTATAATAACAGCGATATTTTATGTAATACTTAAAAATATCGGCACGAATAACCTTGCCCCGAGCACCGTGTCCGTTACCACAAGCTTTGTCGCCGTGTATCTTACATTCAGACGAAGCCCCAACTACGCCTTGGGCTATGCCGCAAACGATATTGTGCTTATAATTTTATGGACACTTGCCACAATTGAGGATATTTCGTATATTTCCGTGTTGGTATGCTTTATAGCATTTTTTGCAAGCGATCTGTATGGATTTGTAAACTGGAAGAAAATGGAGGTAAAACAAAATGGAACTGAAAAAACTTAACTGCAAACTAACAGTGTGTAAGGTAAAGGAGCTTGACGCAGGGCTTTTAAACGATGAGTTTTGCTTTGTGGGTAAAACAGACGAGGAATTGTCATTGGCGTGTATAACCGATCATGCGCCCGATAACTGTATCGAAAGAGAGGACGGCTTTAGAGCGTTCAGGATCGGGGGCGTGCTTGATTTTTCGCTTATAGGCATTATGGCGCCCATAACCGAGATTTTGGCAAAAAATAAAATAGGCATCTTTGCCGTTTCCACATTTAATACCGATTATTTCCTTGTAAAAGAGGAAAATTTTGACCTTGCAATGCGGGTGTTATCAGATAGCGGATATAATGTAGGGTAAATTTGGGTTTATATTACAAACAGCCGAAGACGCTTGTCCCTACAAATAACGATTATTGGTATCACAATTTGTAGGGCAGGGGCTTGCTCCTGCCGTTGTATACGGTATCGGGGATGCGGTTGGAGCAAGCCCCAACCCTACACCATACCCATTAACAATAAATCCAATGGTATGCACATAAACCAAAATTTACCGCTCCTATAACAATTCCGTAAAATCGTTAATAAACCTGTCTGCGACTTGTTTTAGCTCGTCTTGCTCGGCTGTATTTGACTCATCGGCTACAGCAACGGTATAAAAACCGCCCTTTTTTGCACCACCGATACCTATGGTTATATCCTCAAAAACAGTGCAATCGTGAGGATCTACGCCTATACGCTCTGCCGCAAGCAAATACACATCGGGGTGGGATTTATTCTTCATAACCTCTGTCGAGAATGCGCACGCATCTATATATTCCCACATACCGAGCCGACGGAATGCGCCCTCGCAAAGCTCCTTATAGCCCGAGGTTGCAATGGCGATTTTAACTCCGTCATTATGGAGCTTTTTAAAATATTCATATGCGCCCGCTTTTGCAGGGATATTCTGTTCATATTCAATCCTGACAAGCTCCATAAGCTCCTTTAAAATATCGTGCATTGACATATCAAGGTTATAATCACGCTTTATAATCGGCAGAGATTCCTCTAAGGGCATATCCTTAAAGCTTTCCATTTGCGATTTATCATAGTCGATATTCCTGACTCTAAAGAAATTCGCCACGGCGTTATACCAGGCGTTCATTGAACACAAAAGCGTTCCGTCAACATCAAAAATTGCACCCCTCATAGCATAAACTCTCCCTCAAATTTAGAATTAAAAATTTCCTTCATCATCATAAGCCTTTGACCAAGACCTGTGTATCTATCATTCTGGCGGTTATTATTGACCATATTGTATATAACCCTCTCGCTGCCTACAAGTATAACCCTGTCCCTTGCACGGGTAATGGCTGTGTAGAACAGATTTCTTGATGTAAGCTGTGGCGTGAATGCACAGACGGGCATTATAACCATGGGGAACTCACTGCCCTGGCTCTTATGCACCGTTATTGCATATGCAAGCTCCAAATCGTCAAGAAATGTAAATGGGTATTTGACCTGCTTATCCTCGTCAAATGTAATCTCAATAATTTTATTCTCCTCGTCAATGGAGCCTATAATTCCCATATCCCCATTATATATTCCCATGCCACGCTCACCGTCTATAACCGTATATTCCATATCATAGTTGTTCCGTGTTTGCATAACCTTGTCGCCCTCACGGAATACGGTTTTACCGTAGGTATGCTCCGCTTTATCGGCTGATTTTGGGTTTATGGCATTTTGCAGGAGCTTATTTAGGTTTTCTGTCCCCGTATAGCCCTTTTTCTGCGGTGATAAAACCTGTATTGAGCTAAGCGGCGAAACGCCGTAGCTTGATGGGAGTCTGTGAATAAACAGGCTCATAACCGTATCGCCTGCCTGCTCGTGCGTGTTACGGTGCAGGAAGAAGAAATCGCTTGAATGTGTCGAAATATCGGGTAATTCGCCACGGTTTACCTTATGAGCATTTACAATTATAAGGCTCTCCTCTGCCTGTCTGAAAATCTTGTTTAGCTTTATAACGGGTATGGTATTGCTTGCTATTATATCGTGTAAAACATTCCCCGGGCCTACAGACGGAAGCTGATCCGCATCGCCTGAGAAGATAATCCTTGCACCACGCTTAACCGCTCTTAAAAATGACGACATCAGGCTTACATCAATCATTGATACCTCATCAACAATAATAACATCTGATGATAATGGGTGTGTTTCGTTATGCGCAAAGCCGTGAAAGTTTCCGTCAGAGCCTTGCTGTGTCCCTAAAAGCCTGTGTATGGTCTTTGCCTCATGCCCCGTAACCTGCGCCATTCGCTTTGCCGCTCTGCCTGTCGGTGCGGCAAGTGAAACGGACAGCCTTAGCTCACGAAACAGCTCAAGCATGGCGCATATAACGGTGGTTTTTCCTGTCCCCGGTCCGCCTGTTAAAATCATACAGCCCGATGACAAGGCACTTATTACCGCATTTTTTTGCTCCGATGCAAGCTCAATATTATGGCTTTTTTCATAGCCCGATATGGCACGCTCCGCCTGATCCTCACTCATGGTAAATTTTTGCTCACTCTGTGCTATAGATAAAAGCCTTCGTGCAATGTAGTATTCCGCCTCGAAAAAGTTGTAAAGATAATACGCGTCCTCGTTATTCACGCTGTCAAGATACAGCTCCCTGTCAAGCACAAGCGCCGATAGGGCGTCCTCGATCTCGTTTTCCGATACCGTAAGGGTGTATGCGGCGTGGTCGATTAAAATATGCTTTGGAAGGTATGTGTTTCCGTCGGAGTATGCCGCCTTGTTCATAAGGTATTTTATGCCTGCCCTTATCCTTGTCATACTGTTTTTTGGTATACCCATATTATATGCAATGTTATCGGAGGTATTAAACGAGATACCGTCAACCCTGTCGGCTAAAATATACGGATTTTGCTTTATTACATCAACGGCATTTGAGCCTAAGGCGTTATGCACCTTAACGGCGGTATTTGAGCTGATATGGTATTTTTGCAGGAACATTACAATGCTGCGCATTGACTGAAGCTCCGCATATGATGCGCCTATTGCTCTTGCCCTGTCCTCACTTATACCTTTTATTTCAGAAAGCCTTACTGGATCGGTGAGCATTATATCAAAAACCTCCGTACCAAAATGAGCAACCAGCTTTTTAGCCGTTGCCGCCCGTACTCCTGCTACAACTCCCGATGATAAGTATGTAAGGATCGAGTCCTCATCACTCGGCAGTACATTCTCGCAGAAGGTAACCTTAAACTGCTCGCCGTAATCGGGGTGGTTTGTCCAGGTACCGCTCATTACCACCTTTTCGCCCTCGGTGATGTATGGCATATACCCTGTTGCCGTTACAAGCCGTCCATGAGTTTCGGCAACATCGCAAACCGTGTACCCGTTTTCGGGATTTGAGTATATTATATCTTCAACTGTCCCCGAAATTGTTATCTCTTCCATTTACTCTTTTACTACCTCTATTTTGTTATCGTTTAGTCCTTGAATTTTTGCACCGTATAATTTAAGCTTTTCTGTTAAATCAATCTGTTGTTGTCCTATCCGCTCACCTATGATTATTATTGGTGTTCCGGGCGGATATGCAACAACCGTTGCACGGCTTATGTGTCCCTTGGAATTTTTAAAATCAATATCAAAGCTGTCACTAAAATATGCGTCTCTTGGATTTATAAGTGTGTTATGCTTAACCTTATCAATTTTTGGGACTGTAATTTTTATGTCCCCTGTTTTTATGATTTTCAAAAGCGAATTATAAAGCTCATCAAAGTCCGTATCAATATTGTACGGAGTTACAATCAGCACGATATTTAGCATATCCGCCATTTCAACATCAATTCCGTAATGGAGCGACAGCATATCGCTTACATAAAAGCCTGTCATATTGAAATTTTTGAAGTTTATAACAAGCCTTGTCGGGTCGTCGTTTGAAAGCACCTGTATTCCCAAATCCGATAATTTTTGCGATAGTTCCCGACACTTTTTTATACAAGCCTCACGGTTTTGGTGACAGAGCATTTCCCTTGCAATGTCGGCAGACACCGCAATGGGATATGACGGGGAAGAGGTCTCAACCATATTTATTGCACGCCTTACCTTTTGGGGATCTACCCTGTCGGAGCAGATATGAAGATATGCCGCACCTGTAAGCGCTTTTAGTGTTTTATGCGCACTGTGGCAGACCATATCCGCAAAATTAACCGCACTTTTGGGGAATTTCGGGTTTGAAATAAAATGTGCGCCGTGCGCTTCGTCAACAAGTAAGAGGGCGTTATGCTTTTTGCAAACCTCATAAATTTTTTCCACATCCTCACAAATTCCGTAGTAGCTTGGCGAGGTAATTATAACCGCCTTTATGTTAGTGTATTTTTTAAAGTATTCCTCAAATTCTAAAGTCCATGTGGGAATAAGAAATATATCGTCAAAGCCTTTTTCCATAACCGCAATGCTTGCCCCTGATAACACGCAGGCATTTATTACGCTCATATGGCAATCCTCGCTTACAAGCACGGTATCGCCGGGCCTTGTGCATGATAAGAGCATGGCAAGTATAGCGGTGGTTGAGCCGGAGGTCAAAATATAGCTTTTTTGTGTGCCGTACAGCCTTGAAAGCTCGTCATTTGCCGCTTTAACCGCATCTGTTTCATCGTGCAGGTCCGCAGTTTGGGGAAGCTCGGTAACATCAAGCCTCAGCAGGTTTGGAATTACATTCCCCTTGTGTCCGGGCATTGCAAACGATATTCTGTTTTTTGCCGAATAGTCGATAAGCTTGTTATATAACGGTGTGTTCATACTAAAATTACCTCAAATTTTCCTATTATACATTATACAGAAAATATATAGCCTTGTAAAGTATTTTTGTGTTGCAAAGAATTTTACAATGTAGTAAAATGGTTTCAATAACATAGGTCGGAGGAAACGAAAATGAATGTAAAAGAAGCTATTGAAAAAAGAAGAACAATCCGCAAGTTTGAGCAAAGGGCAGTGGATAAAGGCCTATTGCTCGATATGGTAGACTGTGCGAGGTTATCTGCATACGGAGCAAATTTGCAGCCGTTAAAGTTTGGGATTATTGACGATGCAAAAAGGTGTAGTGAGCTTTTTGAAAACATCAAGTGGGCAGGATATTTGCCTGACGGTGCGCCAAAGGACGGCGAAAAGCCCATGGCATATATCGCCGTTTTGGGGGACACAAAAATCAAGGCAAGCGCACAGTTTGAATGTGACGCAGGCGCAGCCGTTACATCAATGATGTTATATGCTGTTGATATGGGACTTGCAACCTGCTGGCTCGGCGCAATAAACAGGGAGAATATCCATGGTATTTTAGGGCTTGGCGATGATTTAAAGGTTGTGTACCTGCTTGCGGTTGGCTATCCCAAGCAGGAAAGTGAAGCTTGCGATATGGTTGATGGCAATGTCAAATACTACGAGGATGAAAACGGAAAAATCCATGTCCCAAAGCGCAGTATGAACGAGATTTTGGTATAAATTTTGGTTTATGTGCGTAAATGGGTATCACAATTTGTAGGGCAGAGTTTCCACGCCCTCCCGTTCCCAATATGCGTTATCGGGGATACGGACAGGCACAGAGACCTGTCCCTACGACCATACCAAACAACGATTTCGTAATACATCGCTAAACCCAAATTTACCACCTACCGCTATATTATCAAAGAAAAATCGGAGATTTTTCCACCATAATTATTCATTATTCATCATTCATTTAATCAAATTTACCGTACATACACCCGAATTATTCAAAAGGAGAGCCAAAATTTGATGTGACCCCCAAAAGTTAGACTTTATATAGCGTAGTAGTTATGATGACTGCTACGCTATTTTTATGCAGCCAAGGCGTTGAGCCGATATTGTACCGGACTCATCCACCCAAGTTTTTCTTTTATTCTCCGTTCGTT